>CAJXDD010000313.1:0-2181 GCA_913052075.1 uncultured Gammaproteobacteria bacterium | reverse complement strand
AAAAGCCTGTATCGAAACCGGCCCCGCCCCCTGCTCCCAGTCGTTTATCTTGGCAGTGGCCCATTGAGGGTGAAGTGACTTCGAAGTTTAGTCTATCGGGCAAGGTCAACAAGGGGATCGATGTTCGAGCGACAGCCGGGAATGCTGTCCGTGCAGCTGCAGATGGTTCAGTCGTTTATGCAGGGGGTAATCTTCGGGGCTATGGAAAGTTGGTTATCGTTAAACATGACGCCACGTTCTTGAGTGCGTACGGTAATAACGAGGCGCTGACAGTAAAAGAAGGGGATACCGTCACCAAGGGGCAGGAGATTGGCCGCCTAGGGGGGGATCAGGTATTGCATTTCGAAATTCGTCGAGATGGCCGACCCGAAGATCCTGAGCAGCACCTACCTTAGGGTGCGCTTAGATGATGGATCAGAGGCCGACTAGCGTTCTAAGTGCTCTAGCTTCCCTTTGACATCCGCCCAATCTTCGGCGTCGTCCAGAGGGTCTTTTTTCTCAGTGATGTTGGGCCAAATTTCACACAACTCAGCGTTCAGCTCGAGGAAAGCTTGCTCTTCCTCGGGGAGCTCATCCTCCGAGAAAATGGCGTCCACTGGACACTCAGGCTCGCACAGTGCGCAGTCGATACACTCGTCAGGATTGATGACCAGAAAGTTAGGTCCTTCGTAAAAACAATCAACCGGGCAAACCTCTACACAATCGGTATGTTTGCATTTAATACACGCATCGCTAACAACGAATGTCATCGTTCTACCTTCCTCTTTCTGAGTATTACTAAATAAACCTTGGTTTCTGCTGGTGTACTGCCTATTCAGAGAGGCCTATTGAGCGGCTAAATAGAACCAGTGTCTTAGACCCCTGCTTTGAGTCGCTACGTTTACCACTTGGCTAATCGACGTTAACCAGTGGGCTGAACGACTACTATTGCCTAGTACCAACTTCGTAAAACGCACAGCATTCTATCAGCTTTTGGTGGTTCTACAATGTCATCAAGTGGGCGATGGCCGTGCTGGTTTGATATTAATCGGAATGCTCAAGGCCGTCTTTGAGCGAGTACAGCGTCTCGAGTGCTTCGCGTGGTGTGAGTTGGTCAGGATCAATTTCGAGCAACGCGTGGATGGTGCGTTCGTGTTTCGGTTTCGGCGTAAATAGATCCGACTGCAGCGGTCCAGGCAGGCTGGCATCGGGAGTAGTGTGGGGTGTTGTCGCAGCTGCGTGACCGGTTTGCTCCAATTGCATCAAACGTGCTTCTGCAATGCTTAGGACGGTCTTTGGAACCCCTGCGAGCTTGGCGACTTGCAAACCATAGCTTTGATTGGCGGGGCCCTCGTCAACTGCATAAAGAAAGATAATCCGATCGTCATGCTCTCTCGCACTGAGGTGAAGATTCTTAGCATGCGGTAGTTTTGCTGCAAGCAACGTTAGCTCGAAATAATGGGTCGCAAAAAGAGTCATCGCGCCTAGGTTCTCGGCGATGTATTGTCCGGTTGCCCATGCGATGGATAGTCCGTCAAAGGTGGAGGTGCCGCGGCCGATTTCATCAAGGAGGACCAGGCTGTGACGGGTGGCATGCTTAAGAATATGAGCCGTCTCCGTCATCTCAACCATAAAAGTCGACCGGCCTCCTGCTAGATCATCTGATGAGCCAATTCGGGTAAATATTCGATCGATGTCGCCGATGGTTGCGGCCGCCGCGGGAACAAAGCAACCTGTCCTGCCCAAGAGAGCGATAAGCGCGGTTTGACGCATGAAGGTGGATTTGCCGCCCATGTTGGGGCCGGTGATGATGTATTGCCGCGTGTCAGCATCAAATCTAGCGTCATTGGCCACGAACGGATCGGTGATCATCGACTCGACTACGAGGTGTCGCCCTCGGTCAATCATTAATTCGGGACTGTCGCGAAGCGCAGGTCGTACTAATTCGAGCTGAAGCGCGCGATCAGCAAAATTAGAGAGGACATCGATCTCGGCGATGCCGCTAGCGAGACGCCGCAAAGTGGGTAGATCCTCTGCGAGGCGATCAATGAGCCGGTCAAATAACAGGCGCTCGCGGGCGAGCGCCTTCGACTGACTGGATAGCGCTTTGTCCTCAAACGTCTTCAACTCTGGAGTGATAAACCGTTCAGCATTTTTGAGCGTCTGTCTTCGGATGTAGTGGACTGGCGCCTCACCGGCTTG
>CAJXDD010000312.1:0-2203 GCA_913052075.1 uncultured Gammaproteobacteria bacterium | reverse complement strand
TGTCAACAAAAGCCAGAGTTCGATGATTGGCGTTGGGTCAGCTACTGGTATCCCGTCAGTCAAATCGTTGAATTTAAGAAAGGGGTCTATCAGCGTGCGCTAAAGGAGCTGGCTCCGCGGCTTGCCCAATGCATGAAGGGCTAGTGGTGCATACGGATGTTGCCCGGAATGAAACGAGCGCGAGATGCGAATAAACATGAACTATGCTTGAGATTCTAAGAAAAATTGTCCAGGACGTAGCTGCAGCCCCCAACCTTGATGCTGCACTAGAAACGACCGTTGCCTCGGTGCAACAGGCGATGGGTTCGGCGGTCTGTACCGTGTACCTGCTCGAGTCCAGGCCAACGCGGTTGGTGTTTCGAGCTACTCGAGGTTTGAACCAGGCTTTGGTAGGCAAGGTCGCGCTTGGCATTGGGGAAGGGCTAGTCGGACATGTCGCAGAGCGTGCTGAGCCCGTCAACGTCGAACAAGTGGTTGGCCACCCTAAAAATCGCTACATCCCAGGCATTGGTGAGGAGGCCTATAGCAGTTTTCTTGGGGTGCCGATTATTCACCAGGGCAACACGGTAGGGGTGCTCGTCGTTCAGCAACAGGAAAGTCGGCGTTTCGACGAAAGTGAAGAGGCGCTGCTTATCACTTTGTCGGCTCAATTGGCTGGTGTGATTGCCCATGCTGAAGCAATGGGCAGAATTACGGGACCCAAAGTTCGGCGGGGTTCTAGTCTCTTTCGGGGCACGGGTGGTGCGCCTGGAATTGCGCTGGGTACAGCCATTGTGCTCTATCCGGAGGTTGACCTGGCACAAGTCCCGTATCGGCAAGTGCGGAATACACAGCGAGAGATTGAGCGATTTGAGCGCGCCGTGGCTAGCGCCACGGAGGAAATTCGGGAGGTAGCCTCTCGATTGGTGGATCAGATCCATCGAGAGACGCTCGGGATCTTTGAAGCTTACTTGCAGATGTTGGACCCGCAAGCGATTCCTTATCAGGTGATTGCCAGAATCAAAGAGGGTCAATGGGCTCAAGGCGCCTTGAAGGAGGTGATCGCGCTGCATTCAGCGCAATTCGAGAAGATGGATGATCCGTATCTTCGTGAGCGAGGCGATGACGTTCGAGAACTCGGCAATCGGCTGCTTGTTCATATTGAGCGACGCAATAAACGCAGGCAGCACTTTCCTAGGGATACCATATTGATTGGCGACGATCTGGGCGTGGCCGATATTGGCAAGGTGCCAAGAGATCGTTTACAGGGCCTGGTGTCAGGCCGCGGGTCGGTGAACTCTCATCTCGCGATTTTGGCCGAAGCCATGGGCATTCCCACGGTGATGGGGGTCAAAGACCTGCCGATGGCGATGATTGACGGGGGGCACATCATTGTCGATGGTTTGGAGGGTGCAGTCGTCACGTCGCCCAATCGCTCACAACGTGACACCTATGCGCGGCGTAAAGTCGAAGAGCAAACGCTGACGGATGAACTCGAGCACCTGGCCAATGCCGAGTGCACGACGCCAGATGGTCATCGGACGAAACTCTGGGTGAACACCGGGCTGTTGGGAGACGCCACTCGCTCAATCGACCGAGGTGCGGAGGGCGTCGGCCTTTACCGCACTGAAATTCACTTTATGTCGAGCGACACCTTCCCTACCGAAGAAGAGCAGCGAGTCATTTACAGGGCACATCTGGAAGCGTTCTCCCCACGTCCGGTCACCATGCGAACACTCGATATTGGTGGTGACAAATCGCTCCCTTACTTTCCAATCGAAGAGGACAACCCATTCTTGGGTTGGCGGGGTCTGCGAGTGTCGCTCGATCATCCCGAGATCTTTATTGCCCAAATCCGCGCGATGATGCGCGCGAGTGAGGGGCTTAAAGCCAGACTCAGAATCATGCTGCCGATGGTCAGCAGTGTTGCACAGGTTGACGCGGCCAAACGGCTTATTGATCAGTGTTATGGGGAGGTAACCGAGGAGGGCGCATCGATCCGTATGCCCGAGGTCGGTGTGATGATCGAGGTGCCAGCTGCGGTTTATCAAGCAGAAGCGATTCTAGAGCGGGTCGATTTTTTGTCAGTGGGGAGTAACGATCTAGTGCAGTACATGCTCGCCGTCGACCGCAATAACCCTCAGGTGGCGGGCCTGTTTCAAGAATTTCATCCCGCCGTGCTTCAAGCGCTGAGCCAGATCGCGAGATCCACCAAGCATATGAA
>CAJXDD010000311.1:0-2231 GCA_913052075.1 uncultured Gammaproteobacteria bacterium | reverse complement strand
CGGCAGCCACCCACTGCCTGGACGTTTGAGTTGGACCTCAGGACCTCTCAAGAGCGTTGGTGAGTCTTGCTAATCGGCGACGAAGCCCTTCCAGTTGCGCATGTAGTTAACAAACGTATCGCTGAGACCCTCTGTCCTTAAGTGGTCCGCGCTGACTGGAAGCTCCGCTGGCCTGAACCCTGCGTCTGCGACTACTTGCCTCGGGTAGTCATGGTGCAAGATGGCTGCTCGCCCTAGTGCGACAAAGTCGACTCCTGCATCGAGACAGCTCGCCACGTCGTCCGGAGTGCTAATTTTGCCGGCTACACCAAGTCGAGTGTCTCGCCTTGGGATGGCCGAGAAAGTCTGTAGGAGTGACTGCTCGGTGCTGCCATCTGCCGGTGCTTTGAAAACATCCCACAGGGACATGTCGATGTATTCCAACTGATTCTGGTGGATGAGTTCGCTGTACAGCGTTGTCGCTTCCTCAAGCTCAATGCCAAATCGCTCAGGGGAGAGCCTCAAACCGAGCTGAAATTCAGGGCCCGTGCGCAAACGGATACCATCAATAATACTCATCAGGAATTTGGACCTGCGCTCGAGGTTGCCACCCCAATCATCCGCTCGCCGATTCGTTTCTGGCGATAGAAACTGACAAATCAGGTAGCCGTGCGCGCCATGAAGTTCGACGCCATGGAAGCCAGCCGCCTCCGCCCGTTCAGCGGCACTTACGAACGCTTCAATTACTTCCCGGACAGTCTCATCGGTCATTGCCGTGGCTCCTGAATCAGCGTCATCGGATGCACTTTGAGGAGTGCGACCAGTGATCGCTTCTGGGCAACGGATGCCCCCGTGGTATAACTGAACGCTAGAGACCGAGCCCGCTTGGTTGATGGATTGAGCGAGTCGCCTAAGTCCTTTATTTTGCGCGTCACTAAAGCAGCCCAGTTGGCCCGGGAACCCTTTTCCCCAGTCGATGACATGGGCGGCGCAGGTCATGGTTAACCCAAAACCGCCTTCCGCGCGCATGCTGAGCCAGCGGTGTTCCGCATCAGACAGGACGCCATCTTCATGACTTTGGGAATTGGTGAGCGGTGCCAACATGAATCGATTTGGCATGTCAGGGCCGCGCTTGAATGAAAGGGGTGAGAACACAATTGGGGCTCCTTTTAGTCGCGGGCGAGCATAGCACAACGATAGTCGCTATCCGCTGTCTCGCAAGGGCCTGTTGACCAGAACATTCGTGGGGTAGTCACACAGCAGGAGGTCCTAGCGGTTACCCATTGCCTCAACATGGGAGAGCAAACGTTGAATATCACGACGCGAGCGAAGACGGATCCAGTGAAGGTGTGGGTAATCGGTCGATTGCATGGCGCGCTCGTAGCGCCGGCGGATAGTGCCAAGATTGGAGATTGACCAGAGCAAAATAGAGTCTCGAGAAAGAAATGCTTTTCGAAAGGATTCTTGGTTGCCGCTCCACAGCGTCTCTCGGGTGAGTGATCGCTTCATGGTTCTGGTGAAAACTTGCCAGAGTACTTGCCAGTAGGGGAGATCGAGCCAAATCACCATAGTGGCCTTTGGCCATTTGATTGGTCTGGTTCGGTCATAGTTGCCGTCGAGAACCCATGTCGTTGGTTCGAGAGCCTTTTCCAGCTTGGCCATGAATTCGGCATCTACCGGCTCAGTCCAATGAGGCCCCCAAAATAAGTCATCGATCTCAATTGGTGGATGGCCCAGCTTGTCCACGAGCTTCTGGCGCAGCGTGGATTTGCCACTCCCGCTACTGCCGACAATATTAACCCTTGCCCAATCCTCGAGAGTCAGAGCATCGAGCTTAGCGGGGCGATCTGAGGTCGGGTGCGCAGAGTGGTTCAAGCGATGGTCTAGTTGGTACTGTGGTTAGTAATTGACGGTCGGGTCAGCCGATACAGCCCTACGGTAAATAAGGGGACGATAAACACTGCGAAATAGGCCCATGCTAATGCACCATACCCCTCAGCGATGAGTCTCGTCATCCCGATTTGGGCAAGGAGCAGGGCTAGTCCCATGGCTAGTGCGGCGATCAAGGCTTGTGACCAAGGCTTAAGTGGTGGGCGGTCACGATCTGCTAGCGTACTGTTCACTCGTTCAATAAAGCCTTGTAGGTTACCAGCACCGGATTCAATGAACGTGCCCATCAGCATGATGAGGTAGGCAAATTTCAGTGCATCTTGCTGCAAGAGATCAAACATCGCATAGATGGGCAGGGGTGC
>CAJXDD010000310.1:0-2441 GCA_913052075.1 uncultured Gammaproteobacteria bacterium | reverse complement strand
TGTTGATTGTCTGTGATGAGCAATGTGCGCTCGATCATGGCGGGCCCCTTATTCAAGTGTAGATTCGACTACGCGTGATTAGGGAGGGATCGAGCAGCGCCGCGCTAGTTCCCGCCTCCGCCCGCCGCAGAGTCAGTCTCTTTGTCACAGGCCGGTCTCCGGGCTTACAAGGCGAGATTCGCTGACCGGATTGCCTTCCCATACTGACCGTTGTCGGTCGTTACAGTGGCAAATCTATCCGGTGTCTTGCTTACCGTTGCGGGGGCAGCATCGGTCTTTCACCGATTTCCCGTTTCATCCCACACTGCATTGATTGGGTCATCAAATGGCTCGGTCCGCGAGCCTCGCGACCATCGATGCGTGGAACACCTGCGACAGGCTCACCATACCTTGGCGTGCGGTGATGTCAATGAAAACAGTCTTCACTTACCAAAATCGCGGTCTCCTACCCCAAGATCGACCACGAGATATTGACAGTGCGCATGATGACTCCGATGTAAAGCAGCGCTTCAAGGTGAGCCGCCTGCAGAGATTGAGTCTCGGGTCGCGCCACTAGAAGCGCTGCTTGCAATGATCGAGCTTGCAACCCCTATAGATCCAGGAGCTACTACTAAGACGGTGCCTTCGGCGCAACGCACTCTGTCGAACGGCTGAATGACGAGAAGCGTTTCACAATCCGCTCCATCGCGACTGAACCGTGTCAGCAGGGCTCGCTTAGCCTCAGAAAGCATCACCTGCGCCAATGTCTACGGCTTGACCAGATACCGGCTGCACGCCTCTTGGGCCTGATAAGGCCTACAATAGAGGGGGTTTGTAGGCAGGCATAGGAGCGCTACCCATGTTAAGACTCAGCTTGTTGTGGGGCTTTGCACTGATATTGATGCCGGCTTTGCTCATACAGGGCTGGTGGGTCAGGAAGCGAGCCATCCGAGTGGGCCCTGCGGAAGGGCAGAGTCAGGGCTTTCTGCCGGAAGAGGATCATCAAAACAGAACCAGAGATGGCGTAGTTGTATCGAGCGAGAGGATCAATCCGCCGCTCAAGCTGTTGGGTCTCGGAGATAGTGTCATCGCGGGTGTCGGGCTTGCCTCCACCGAATCAACCATAACGGCGCGGCTAGCCGACCGATTAAACCAACACCTCGGAAAAGCCATTGATTGGCGCATCCTAGGTAAAGATGGTGCCAAAATTATCGATACGCAGCGCATGTTGGCAGCGACTGAGTCTGAGTCGTTCGATTGGATAGTGGTTTCTGTGGGCGTCAACGATGTGACCGGGCTAACGTCTTTGGTGAAGTGGCAGCAGGGGTTGCTCGGTCTCATTAGCGACATTAGGGTAAGAAGTAGTAATGCCAACGTTGTTTTTCTCCAGGTACCGCCGATGGGCCGCTTTGAGATGATCCCGCAGCCGCTTCGAGGAGTTCTCGGTATTCGGGCGGCGATGCTGCGAAAAGTATTGATCTGGATTGTTGAGGCTCATCGGGGAGTTTGGATGATCGACCCGGCCGGCCTGTTTGACCCAGCTTATATGGCCGAGGATGGTTATCATCCCAATGAAATAGCGGTCGATTGGATGGCGAGTGAGATCTGCGCGACCGTCAAGGTCGCTGAAAGCTCAAGTTGAGGGATGATAGATCCCGCTTTATGCTGAGCGGGTATTAGCGAGGAGGGTTCAATTCTGCTGCTTGCGCCACCACTCGCAAAACGCGGGTGTAAGTCAGTTGCGAATGGACTAACCGATGAGAGAAAAGGTGAGGAACTAAGCGTATGGAAAGCAGACTAATTGAGTACGATGACGATGGAACAGTGTTAGAGGGTTATTTTGTATCACCTGATGCTGCTACGCGACCGCTGGTGCTCGTAGCTCATGATTGGACAGGTCGAAGGCAGTATGCCCAAGACAAAGCGAACGAGATGGCTGAGCGGGGTTATGCTGCCTTTGCGCTCGATATGTATGGCAAGGGTGTGTTTGGCCGAGATGGCGACGTTGAATATAACACCAGCCTAATGAGCCCGCTGGCCGGCGATCGCGCCAAATTGCGCAAGCGAGTACGAGCAGCGCTCGAAGCTGGACGTGCCCAACCTGAAGTTGATGAGTCTAGAGTGGCCGCGATCGGTTACTGTTTTGGTGGCATGTGTGTGCTTGAACTGGCTCGAGACGGAGCTGATGTAAAAGGCGTCGTCAGTGTTCATGGTATTTTTAGTCCGGGTGATGTGGACAACGCGTCAATCACCGCGAAGGTGCTTTGCCTACATGGTCATGACGACCCGATGGTGCCTCCTGAGCAAGTGGTGGCCTTTGAGCAAGAAATGACCGAAGCCGATGTCGATTGGCAGATGCATGTTTATGGTCAAACGACCCACGCGTTCACCAATCCAGGTGCAAACAATCCAGACTTTGGCACTGTGTTCTCAGAGCGCGCTAATCGTCGTGCTGACAAAGC
>CAJXDD010000309.1:0-2502 GCA_913052075.1 uncultured Gammaproteobacteria bacterium | reverse complement strand
GCTGCCTGCCAATCACCTGCATGCCAATGGGCATGCCGTCTTTGGCTAGCCCAATCGGCAATGACCCAGCCGGGTTCCGCGTCATGTTGATACCCATCGTGAAAGCGACCCAGTCTGCAGTTTCCTCGCCATCAACAAATCCATCCCCCTCAATGCATGGGACGTGACCCCTAGTTGTTGGCGTTAAGATGATGGGCGCCTGCTCGAAGGCTTTTTCTAGTTGGATGTTAAGCAGGTGACACTGATCAATAGCAAGCGCGTAGTCTGCTGCCCCGAAAGCATCGAGCCCCATTTCAATTTGCGGCCTCAGCGCCTCATCGATTTTCTCCCATTCCGGCGTACCTCGCAGATGGCCCTGCGCTCTCGCACGAGCCGCAGTCCAGAAAACGATCCAAGCCTTAAACGGATGAGTATCCCAAATATTGTCGAGCTCAATAACTTCAATCCCAGCGGCTCGAAGCTGATCGATCGCCAACTCGCAAACGGCTCGTACATCGGCATCGACTGTTGTGATCCCCATCGTGGGTGACCAGATAATCCGTTCGGGCAACTTCCCCTTTATCGTTTCCACCCATGAGTGAGCCGGCGCCGGGAGCGCAAAAAGATCGCTTTTTTCATCGCCTAGACAACACTCCATCGCCAGAATCACGTCCTCAGTTCGAAAGGTCATAGGCCCTTTTACCGTCAATAGGCCAGAGCCAGTGGGCTTTGGACCACCGTTCGGCACTCTGCCTTGGGAGGACTTAAAGCCTGGTAATCCGCAAACTGCGGCAGGGATTCGGATTGACCCACCCCCGTCGCTCCCTGTCGCGAGCGGAATAATGCCTGCTGCAATCGCCGCCGCTGAACCGCCACTTGAGCCACCGGGAGAGCGCTCGAGATTCCAAGGATTCTTGGATGCGCCAAATGGCACATTGTCGGTCTTGCCTTTGTATCCAAACTCGGGCGTGTTGGTTTTGCCAACCACAACCGCGCCAGCGGCCCTCAACCTCGCCACTAAAACGGAGTCAGACGACGCAGGCGCATCATCTACATGAAACGACGAACCATAAGTGGTGACATACCCTTCGGCGTCCTCAAGATCTTTCACGCCAAATGGAATGCCGGCGAGCGGATAGCGCTCACCTGCCTGGATCGCCGCGTCAATAGCGCTTGCTGACGCTAGCGCACGCTCCGCATCGACCGCGCAAAATGCGTTTAATGTTGCGTCATGATCTGCGATGTTTTGAAGCGCCGCTTGGACCAGTGATTCCGCCGTTCTACGCCCCTCATTCACGTCTGCGGCTAATTCAGCAATCGTGTGTGCTCTAAAGTCCATGTCTCCTATTCCCCTCTATTCGACCCATCCAATTCGATCACAATCAATCAAACCTCAGCCTTCAGCCTATCAATGACAAGAATTTGGCTGCCTCACCTTGTAATGCAGGTTCTTGTATACATTTTTCTCTCAACCGAGGCAGAAGCGCTATTAAAACCAACCGCCTATTGCCTCTGATCCTGCCGTGAACCGCGCTAGGTGTCTACAGGCCCTGCTCGCCTGCACCGTCGTTACTCGTCTCACCGGCAATTTTCAGCTACACTTTTCTCTTTTCGAGCTGACTCCGTTCAGCTCAGCATACAAGCATCGGCAACTGATGCAGGGAGACAGCCATGAGCGAAGCGATTTCACAGCCAGAACTCCAGGCGGAACAACCGCCAGCAGAGTTCCAAAGACCTGGTAGCGAAGAATTTTTCGAAGGCTCGGTGCCAGATCCACATGATGTGGCCATCGAAGACATCAATCCCATGAGTGGTCGCCTCTTTAGCGAGGACAAGCACTGGGGGTTCTTTGAGCGTCTTCGAAATGAAAGTCCTGTTCACTTCAATGAAACGGAATTAGCTGGACGCTATTGGTCCTTGTCTCGGTACGAGGACATCAAAAAAGTCGACTCGGATCACGAGCGATTTTCCTCTGCTCATGGCATCACCTTGGGCTTCCCGGTGGACACTCCGCTGCCTGAGGGTGCACTAAACGTCAGTATGTTTATCGCCATGGATCCGCCAACCCATGATGTTCAGCGGCGAACAGTGTCTCCGATTGTTGCTCCGAGCAACCTTGCCAACCTTGAGGCGCTGATTAGGCAACGAACCCGCACAATTTTAGATGACCTGCCCATCGGGGAATCCTTCAACTGGGTCGACCGCGTATCTATCGAATTGACCACCATGATGCTGGCTACCCTATTCGACTTTCCGTTTGAAGAGCGAAGGAAACTTACTCGCTGGTCAGACGTTGCTACCGCTGTACCGGGTGCAGGTGTCGTTGATAGCGAAGAGCAACGACGGGCAGAACTCATAGAGTGCCTTCAATACTTCACCGCCCTCTGGGAAGAGCGAAAGCGTAACCCTGGCAGCGACTTAATTTCGATGCTTGCCCACGGGGAAGACACAAAGGACATGGAGCCGCTCGAGTTTTTAGGCAACCTCATTCTCCTCATCGTTGGCGGCAACGATACAACCCGA
>CAJXDD010000308.1:0-2563 GCA_913052075.1 uncultured Gammaproteobacteria bacterium | reverse complement strand
CGCGGCGGGCAAACCTGTGGTCATGGTGATCAATAGCGGTAATGTGATTGAAGTCGCAAGTTGGGAAGATAAGGTTGATGCAATTGTGCTGCCTTGGATGGGCGGTCAAGAGGCAGGCCACGCTGTAGCTGACGTATTGCTTGGTGACGTGAACCCTTCCGGTAAGTTGCCCACCACTTTTCCTGTCCGCTATGAAGATGTGCCGTCGGCGGAGCAATTTCCTGGTATTGAGCTCGACGGGGAGGGCCAAGTCTTTGCAGGGGGTCTGATGGTGGCGAAACCTGCAGAAGTCACGTATGCAGAAGGGATCTATGTGGGTTACCGGTACTATGACGCTTTTGGGGTCGCCCCCCTTTATCCTTTTGGCTTTGGTCTTTCTTACACCGCATTCGAATACTCCGGCCTTGAGCTGAGTGATGAGCATTTCAAAGGGGTGATTCGTGTGTCTGTGACGGTGACGAATACTGGCAATGTCGCTGGCAGGGAATCCGTGCAACTGTATCTTTCGGCTCCGAGCCACAAACAACACAAGCCGGTTCGAGAGCTCAAAGGCTTTGCTAAGACGGCTACCCTTCAACCTGGTGGCGTTGAGACGTTGACAATGCTCCTTGACGCGAGAGCATTGGCCTCTTTCTATGATGATCAAGCGGCCTGGGTTGCCGACGCTGGGTCCTATACGGTTTATCTGGCCGCTTCTTCACGCGATCTTCGACTAAGCGGTGAATTTCATTTGGCAGAGGATATCTTCGTCGAGCGCGATCTAACGGAATTGTCGCCTGCTGACAATCCCGATCAGTTGATTCCAGGCTAGCGCTAGCTCCAGCAAATTGCCGTGATCTGAGTTGCGCTAGTTTTAAATCAAAAGATCTTCCCAGCAGGCCTGGGTGAGGGTAGCGCCAGAAATTCGTGCGCATAAGTATGGGAGGCGCCGAATAGGCTTGGGTGAGAGGATAGCTTCGCGAACAAGGATCTTCGTCTGAAAAGCGCAAGTACCCTAACTATCTTGGCAGCTAAGCTGGATGGAGTAGGGCATTTTCGGATCCGAGAGTGCTTGCAGTCGCAAGTAACCAAAGGTCCACAGTAAAACGTGTCGTAGGGAGAAAGTGGGATGGTGAAGCGATGGTTAATCCTGTGCATGGGGCTTTGGGCGTTTGGCATTTTTGCGAGCGATCGCCAGCCTCCCAACATCGTCATCCTCTTTGCGGATGATTTGGGGTATGGCGACCTTGGCTCCTACGGCAACCCCTACATCCGGACCCCTCATCTCGACCAAATGGCCGCTGAAGGGCAGCGCTGGACGGATTTTTATGTGGCTTCGCCCGTGTGTTCGCCCAGTCGTGGCGCGCTGCTAACCGGACAGCACGCTATCAAAACCGGCCTTTATGGCGAGAAAATCAATGTTTTCCACCCCGAGGATCCAAATGGTATCCCGTCTGCTCTGATGACCCTTCCCGAGGCGCTTGAATCCATTGGATACACCTCAGCCATTATGGGTAAGTGGCATCTCGGTGATTCACCGGACCAGTTTCCAACTCGGCACGGATTTGATTACTGGTTCGGGCTGCCCTATTCCAACGATATGGATAGGGTCGGCTCGCCGCCCATCGATGAGGTCATGCGCGCCATCGCCTCGAACAATCTTTCTCAACTAGCCGGTGGATTCCAAGCGCTAATCGATTCCTTTGCTGACCCGAAAGAAGCCTATTGGAATGTGCCGTTGTATCGCAGCATGCGAACCGAAGCGGGCACTCGTGATGAATTGGTGGAAAGACCCATGCGGCAGGCAACGCTGACGCAGCGACTCACAGAAGAGGCCACTCGGTTTATTTCGGATCATAAGGATCAGCCGTTCTTCTTGTATGTGCCCTACGCCATGCCCCACTTACCGCTGTTTGCGAGCGAAGCGTTCGCAGGCACTAGTCTTCGAGGCCCCTATGGCGATGTGGTGAGTGAAATTGATTGGAGCGCGGGTGAGATTCGCAAAACGCTCGAGGTGCTTAACATCGCGGACCAAACGATGGTCTTTTTCTCCAGCGATAACGGACCTTGGCAGGCAGTCTCTGCGCGGAATGCGGGCAGCGCAGGGTCGTTTCGCGGGTCAAAAGGAACAACCTGGGAGGGTGGTGTCAGGGTGCCCGGTATTTTTTGGTGGCCTGATCAAATCAGGCCAAAAACAGTGAGCGATATTGGGTCAACACTCGACATTTACGCGACGGTCCTGGCGCTCGCGGGCGCTGCCTTGCCCCCTGAGGCCGATGGCGTCGACTTGACCGGGGTACTGACGCGCGGTGAACCGAGTCCGAGGCTCGAGATGCCTTACTACCATCGTGGGCAGTTAACGGCTTATCGAAAGGGGCGTTACAAACTTCAGTTTTACGAAGATGGCGGCTTTAGGAAAAAGCGTGAAAGGCCAGCGCTATTTGATCTTCACCAAGATCTTGGAGAGCGGCTGGATATTGCCGACCAGCATTCAGATATTGTAGAGACAATCATGGCTGCGGTGTCGGCGCACCAAGCTGGCGTCGCGCGGGTAGCGCCCATCTTTGATCTGAGGCTCGATGGC
>CAJXDD010000307.1:0-2598 GCA_913052075.1 uncultured Gammaproteobacteria bacterium | reverse complement strand
CGATTTAGAAAAACTGTCCTTCGTGGCCAATTAGTTCGAGTAAAAGGTATCCTCGAGAAAGAAAACGGCGTGATTCATGTTGTCGCAGGACATTTCACTGACCTGAGTGATCTCTTGTCGGGGTTCACTGTGAAATCTCGAGATTTTCATTGATTGTCTGAACACTCGATTGCCGCCACATACCGAAATAAAACTGCAAACCACCGATCGCCGATCACAGACCACTCAAACCTATGCAGCCGAGAACGTATACCAAGGGCGCTATTCCCAAGCATGTAGCGCATCTCTCAGCAGTCATGATCTGGGGATTCCTGGCCATGACGCTGGGTCAACTCATTGAGATTGTCTACGTCGGACAACTCGGCACTGAGGCGGTCGCTGCGTTAACTTTTATGTTTCCTATTTCAATGACCCTCAACGCGTTTACTCGCGGCATTGGAATTGGAGCGTCTAGTCTAGTCGCTCAATCCATGGGCGCGGCCGAAGAAGACCGTTTGCGCCGCATCATCAGCCATTGCTATCTACTGATCCTATTCCTGACGTTCGCAATTTCCACCATAGGATTGCTCTTTGCATCGTCAATACTAAAAGGGCTGGGCGCGGCACCTGAAGTCCTTCCGCTCGCGACTGAATACGCGGAAATTTGGTTCTTTGGCTTTCCAGCCATGGGCCTTGCCATGGTTTCAAACGGGATCATCCGAGCCTATGGTGATGCAACCTATCCGGGTTACATCATGACCGTCGCTCCAGTGATTCAAGTGACCCTTGGGCCTTTACTGATTTTTGGTGTTGGACCTATCCCTGCGATGGCGCTCGAGGGCGCCGCATGGTCCTTTGTCATTGGAGCCATGACTCAACTTGCGCTTGCCGCGTACTGGTACTTCATTAAAGCCCGCCTGATTCCAACCTCTCTGAAGCACCTTTCAAGCAGTGTTCGCCAAATCCTTCACGTTGGAGTCCCTGCCGCTGCAACCAATTTACTGCAACCCATCACACTCGCGATAAGCACGTTCTTGGTCGCAGGCTTCGGAACCGGAGTAGTCGCCGGATTTGGTGTCGCAGGACGCATCGAATCGGTAGTAGGCATGGTGGCCATCGGCATTTCGACGAGTGTAGTGCCCGTCGTTGGTCAAAATTGGGGGGCCGCGCTCTATGATCGAGCCATGCTGGCCATCAAGACCTGCTACTGGGCCTGCCTCGTTTGGGGAGTAACCGCAGCCGTATTGATGTGGTTTGGCGCGCCCTTTTTTGTCGCGCTCATTACCAATGACGAACTGGCGGCAACCGTTGCTGTCGAGTACCTCTCAATCGTCCCTTTATCCATCGGCTTTATGGGGATGTTAACGGTTGCTAATCACGGCTTTAACGCAATCAGGCGCCCTGGGCCCGCCCTTGCCCTGTCCGTTGCCCGACTTGTCCTGATTTACCTTCCGTTGGCTTTGATCGCTAGCTACTATTTTGCCTATTTGGGAATCTTCGCAGCCATCGCCTTGGCGAATGTTATCGCTGGCCTTGCAGCCGCCACCTGGTTCAGAAAAACAGCCGACACACTGGCGAAACACTGAACATCTATCGGCTCAACACAATTCGAGCGCGAACTTGACCCGGCTCCTCGCTGCCATCGATTACCAACTGCTGAACCTCTACTCCGGGAATCGCCGCCATCCGCTCAAGTAGCTGCATCACGCTCGAAAAGGCAACGTCATCGAACCAAAGACTCACGGCGTTTTCTCCCTCGGGCTGAAGGCGATTAGGATTGATGCCCTGCTCTTGGGCTGAGGATGAAACGATGGACAGAAGCGATCCCTCTGCCGTCTCGGTGGGTCTCTCTCGAGCAGCGGCCCTCGCTTGACTTTCCGTCTCCTTCATCATGGATAGGGTTTCAAACTGGCTGTCCCGCTCTTGTTCCGCAATAACTCGCCAATCGCTTGCCGGAGCCCAGACGCCAAGATAAATAACGACCACAACCGCAAACACTCCAAGAATCGTGACTGCTCGTTGCTCGCTTGATTGCAACGCATCAAATCGCTCTTTTAGGGGTGCCATCGTGGATTGGATACTCATCACTTAAAGCCCTTTGACGCGAACAGTTGCCCTGACACCGTCACCCTCTTGGCTAATCGTTCCGATTTCAGCCTGAAGACCCATGGCCCCCATTGATTCACTGAGCCGCATAATCTGGTCGCTCGTTCGACCCGTCAATTGCATCGAGAGATCTCCTCGAGCAGCATTAAAGTTAAGATTCTGAACACTGATACCTCTTTGTGTAACCGTGGTGCTCAGTCGATCGATCAACGATAGCACGGTTGACTCATTCTCAGCACCGGTGCCAGAGAGCCGAGCGCGCCAGAGGCGAGCCATATTCCTTGGTGCCTGGCTACCCGAGTAGACCGAGAGATATAGCGCTTTCGCCTCAGACTCTAATTGATCCGCCTGACTCGTTAAATAAAGCGCTTGGGCGATGTTTGCCATGAGTTGGGTACCCAGCACAATCAAGGCTACCAACAAACCACCTTTGATCAGCGTTGCCATCTTGAGTCGGCTCGACCGATAGGCAAACACTCCCTGCCTTAGGTTCACAGCCAGCGGATTGCCTGA
>CAJXDD010000306.1:0-2675 GCA_913052075.1 uncultured Gammaproteobacteria bacterium | reverse complement strand
AATTGGTGGAGCTAGGCGGGATCGAACCGCCGACCTCGTGACTGCCAGTCACGCGCTCTCCCAGCTGAGCTATAGCCCCACGATGCAGGAGGCCATAGGGACTTCCTTCGAAGAGACGCGAATCCTACCGCGTCAAGTCCTTTCCTTCAAGATGAAGGGTAGGGTCCTCAAGACTAACTATCGGACCAGGCGGCTGCCGGCCTCAGGTGGATCTTCAGGAGGGCCAGCAAAACACTGAGCGATACTCATCCAGGCTTCTGACACGTCACCCCAAACGGTCAAATCGACGTCCGCAATATTTCGGACTTGAGTGACCACATGACAAAAATCGACCGCGGACCCTTCGACAAAATCATCCTCCGAGAAATCGTTAAACGTCCAGACCTCGCCGGAGGGTGCTGTCAGTTCAACATAGGGTGCAGGGCCCGGTGGTTCCTGCTTACGATTGACGAACGTCCAACCGAATGTTTTCACACCAATAACAGCGATGTTTTTCAGTCGGTCCGTTTCGGCCCTTGCTACACCCATCACATCGAATATCGCCTGCCCGTGAGCCCAGGTTTCCATTTGCCTGGCCGTGGCAAACATTTTGACGCCCATATCTGGGCCAAACCACGGCACGCGAGCACTTCCGTCCAGCGCTCCCATTTGCTCGCCCAGTGCCCTTGCTTTACCCAGCCAAGCATCTAGTAATTCACGGCCTTCGATGACTGGATTCATCGCCTGCCGAGTCTCGGTGGCGGACGAGGCCATTGCGCGGAAAGCATCACCATCTCGGAGCGCAAGGT
Organism: uncultured Gammaproteobacteria bacterium; assembly: GCA_913052075.1. GTDB lineage: Bacteria > Pseudomonadota > Gammaproteobacteria > Pseudomonadales > Azotimanducaceae > UBA9926. The sequence goes on along the minus strand of CAJXDD010000306.1, from coordinate 1,887 downwards.
CTGCCACATGATCCGTACCATGCAGATGCTGCACGACTTGGTTGAACGTCCACGACTTGAAGGTTGTGGTTCGGTTCCAATCATCTGGAGCCAGTGTATCCAACAAACCTGCCAACACTTCTACATCCGCCAAAAAATCTTGTGCTTGTTGCAGCATTAACTACCCCTTTGTAGTGATCGGTATTCGCTATCTAACCGCTTCGCCTGCTTTTTTGACAACCCACCGAGAGTGTTCAATGCATGCCGGACGCGCGCACGGGTCATATCGGGGCCAAGAATCGCCATTGAATCAAACAACGGTGGTGACACCGAGCGCCCGCTAATTGCGATGAATAGCGGGCTAAGCAAGTCACGTATTTTCATGTCCATGGACTCAGCAAGCTGCTTTAGCTCCCCCTGAAGCGCCTTGGAGGACCATTCCTGGTGAGCCTCAAGCGTCCAGAGCGCGAATTGCAAGCTGCGTTTGAGCGTATCTTCATCCTGCTTAGTTGCGCTAAAGCTATCGGCTGCAATTGATGGCATACCCTCTACAAGATAAGCCGTCATTGGCGCTAGTTGGGAGAAGACATCAACCCGCTCTTTCACAAGAGGAATGGTCTGCTCAAGGCGTGCGCGGTTAAACCGCCATTCGATCAGCCGATCAATAAACGCGTCGTCACTCAAACTCTCTCGTAGCCATCGACCGTTCAACCAGGTCAGTTTTTCTACATCAAACACGGGCGCACCCATACTGATGCGCTGAATGTCAAAAGCCGCCACCATCTCGTCGAGCGAAAACTTTTCTTCTTCATTTGGCATGCTCCAGCCCAACATACCAAGATAATTCAGCATGGCTTCTGGGAGATACCCCATGTCCTTGTAAAAGCTAATGCTAGTCGGATTCTTCCGCTTAGAAAGCTTACTTTTATCTGGGTTTCTGAGTAGGGGCATATGAATCAGCTCGGGCATCTTCCAACCGAAATACTGGTACAGCAGTTGATGCTTCGGCGCCGAATTGATCCATTCTTCTCCGCGGATGATATGCGTAATGCCCATCAAGTGATCATCCACGACCACCGCCAAGTGATAGGTCGGAAATCCGTCGCCCTTTAACAGCACCTGCATATCTACTTGCGACCAATCAATGCTGATATTCCCTCGCAGTTGGTCTTCAAACAAGCAAGCGCCCTCGCCTGGCACTTTCATTCTGACGACAGAGGGCATTCCAGAATCGAGTTTTGCCCTCACCTCCGCATCGGTAAGAGAGGCGCAGCGGCCGTCGTAACGGGCCGTTTGGCCGGCGGCCATCTGGTCCTTGCGCATGGCGTCGAGATCTTCAGCTGAGCAAAAGCAGTGAAACGCATTTCCCTGGGAGAGCAGCTGGTCAACATGACTTCTGTATATCTCGAGCCGCTCGCTTTGCCGGTAAGGGCCTCGGGGTCCGCCAACATCGGGGCCTTCATCCCATTCAAGGCCCAGCCACCTTAAGGAATCCAGAATTTTTCTTTCTGATGCCAACGTGCTGCGCGCTGCGTCGGTATCCTCTATACGAAGCACAAACTCGCCGCCATGCTGTTTCGCAAAGCAATAGCTAAATAGCGCCATATAGGCGGTTCCAACGTGGGGGTCGCCCGTGGGCGAGGGTGCGACGCGTGTCCGAACCATAACTGCTCTCAATCTCTTTTAATTGCCGCCCATTTGTACGACTGCTGGGTCTTGTCAGGCGATCGCGGGCGGTCTTATGCCAAGCGCAATGTTACACTACCCCCTTTTAAAGATTAACGCGCGTATGGCCGAGCCACTGATCTCAGTCGCGCCCATGATGGGCTGTACCGATCGACACTTTCGCTATCTGCTTCGATTAATTTCGCCCAGAGCCCTGCTTTACACCGAAATGGTGACCACCGG
>CAJXDD010000305.1:0-2868 GCA_913052075.1 uncultured Gammaproteobacteria bacterium | reverse complement strand
TCCGGCAAACCAAGCACCCGCTTGGCAATGATGTTGAGCTGCACTTCTTTTGTTCCGCCGGCAATGGTCAAGGATTTTTGGTACAGCCACTTCTGCAGTGACGCAAGTTCCTCTGCATCTGCGGTCTCTGGATCCCAACGGAACCCTTGTGGCCCCATGGCTGCAACCAATAGCTCATCCCCTTCTTGAATATTCAGCGCATTCGTCAGCTTTACAGCGGACGAAGTGAAACCAGGTGCTCGGGATTGCAACTCTTCAATCGCTCGACGCTGCGTAATGCGCTGCGCGTGGGCATTCATTTCGAATTGGGTGAGCTGCCGCCTCAGGTCCGCATCAGCCAATTGCCCATCCTGGCGACCCACATATTTCGAGACAAGGCTTGGCATCTCGCTTTTTTCAGAACGCCCGCCCTGAGAGCCCGATATGTTGATTCCGGCGTGGGTCGATCGTTCAAATTGCAGTAGCCGCTTCCCTACCGTCCAGCCACGATCCACCCCGCCGATTAGATCGGTTGCCGGGGCAATGGCATTGTCAAAGTGGGTCTCGCAAAAAGGTGAGGCGCCGGAGATGAGCTTGATGGGCGACACCTTCACGCCTGGCTGGTTCATATCAACCAGAATCAAACTGATGCCCTCGTGCTTGGGTTTGTCCGGCGACGTGCGAACCAGCACAAAGATGTAGTCACAAATGGTTGCGTCACTCGTCCAAATTTTCGATCCGTTCAAGATGTATTGGTCGCCATCGAGCTCGGCGCGCATCGATAAGTTTGCAAGATCGGAACCAGCGCCAGGTTCTGAGTAGCCCATCGCCCAGGCACCCTCGCCTCTGGAACAAATCGGTAGCCACTTTGCTTTCTGCTCGTCGGTACCAAATTCTAAAATCGTTGGACCGATGTAGTTCACGCCGCGACCGGTGAGCGGCGTGCGCGCGCCTGCACGCTTCAGCTCGTCAATCAAGATTTCGTACTGAGGCCTCTCGAGTTCGGCGCCGCCGTAGGCCTTTGGCCAGGTGGGTACAGTCCACCCTTTTTCGACCATGCGATCGAGCCAGAGCCGAGCGTCTGGGGCCATGTCCACTTTGGTACTGCCAAGCGGCACCGGCCCGGGTCCTTTGGCGCCCTCTGGGCAGTTCGCCTCAATCCACTCTCGAGTTTCTGCTCTAAATGCGTTTAGATCCATCGTTCAACCACCTGTTATTCAGTCCATCATACCTCTGCAAAACAAGCGTTGCTTGCCCGTCGTTACCTGCAAGTAAAGCGGACTAATGATGCAATTTCTCACACGCCCCGCGCACCTAGGCTTACGATCCGCCGAATATCGCGGACTAGGTTTTCAAGCAAACAAGGATCACTCATACACGTCTCGCAATCGCTGCTAGTCGATGCCATCAATTGATGCTGATCATCTATTCTGGGGCAAATTCGCTGGGCGCTACCGAATGATTAGCCAGCGGCAAAACCCTCACCCACCAACTCAGCCGACGGCACTTCCTGAACGGCCTCGCGTAGCGCGTTGATTGCAGAATCACTCAGCGCCCCCGGGAGCGGCTCCCCCGTCAGAAAGGCGGAAATCATCTGGGCCAGCAGCCCATGTTCCTCGTGCATATGAAAGTGATGGTGGGAAGGGATATGTGCAATCTGAAACTCTGATGGCACAGGATTCAGTAGTACGCGCAAGGAGCGCTTCAACCACTCACTGGTGGTGTCCGCGAGTATCAGCGCCGTTCGAGCACTAGTAGCAGAAACTAGTGCTCGCAATTGAGCGTTCGTAAGCTCCATCGGCCCGCCGCTGCGAATGCGGGAGTCCGCTCGCCAACTAAACCCACCGCTTACCACCTGATGGCCGCGTTCAACAATGAGCCGCGCGGATTCAAGGCTTTGCCCCGTTGCCTCTGATAGCCGGTGCTCCATTGCTTCAAGCGTTTCGAATACTTTGAGCGTTGAAAGGCGGGGGTTAGCCGACCCCACCATGCTGGATAAATGAACCAATGTTTGAGGCGCGCCGTCGGTGCCACAGAAGCCATCAAGGCACACAAGCGCTGTCACCCGCTCGGCAAAAAGTCCTGCCAACTGAGCGCCAAGTTCAGCACCCATGGAATGGCCAATGATGGAGAAAGTCTTCCATTCCATTTGATCGGCGACACTTAAGATATCGTGCAAGTCACTGAGACCGGAATAGGGCATGCCAAGGGGTCGGTGGTCAGACCAGCCATGGCCGGCGAAGTCCATAGCAACGATGTCGAGTCCATGAAGCTTTGGCGCAAGGCGATCAAAACTAGCAGCATTATCCAAAAACCCATGAAGACACAGCGTAGGGATACCCCCCTCCTGACCCCAGCGCTTGGCGCGGATCGTGATGAGTCCTGTGTCAAATTCCAATGTGTCGTTCATACCTGCTCTGCCGCTAAAACGGCCGCGAGTGTAACAACATCATTGCAGCGTCGCACCTCACCCGTTGTTCGCGTGATACGCTCAACCCTTACCGCTATCCCAAGTGCGCAACTTTCCTGTGAGAACCCCTTTCGACCCTGGCGCACTTTATGTGCGACGCGCCGAGCTCATCGAAGCGCAAGCGGTCCTTATATGGGAGGCGTTTGAATCAGAAGACCCCATACGAACCTGGTTCGGACACGGCCACACTCGTTGAACTCCACCACCATGACTTCGAGGTGCTCGGAGACACTTCGATCAAGGAATGCCTCGCGTACGAGCAGGGCTGGAATGCCAAGCATCTCCAGCACCTGAAATCGCTCATCGAAGGCGGGTAGCATTCAGTGTATCGATTCCGAATTACGGGTATTGGCTCGGGGCAACGAAACCGCCCATCTCCTCGGTAATCAGCCGGGCAAACTCAATGCACCGATAATCCC
>CAJXDD010000304.1:0-2873 GCA_913052075.1 uncultured Gammaproteobacteria bacterium | reverse complement strand
CGGGCGAGCTTAACCAGGCGTGGTTGGCTGCGGGTTCTGCGCTTGGTTTCCCCAGCACTGAGGACTTTAATGGCGCGGAGCAGGAAGGATTTGGACCTTTCGATGCCAGCATTGCGGATGGGCGACGGCAGAGCACGGCGGTTACTTACCTCGATGGGTGCTCATTACCTGGACTGACCGTTCGAACGGGTGTGACCGTCAATCGATTGGAGTTCGAAGGAGATAGATGCTGGGGAGTGAGCTGGGTCAGTCGCAAAGGTGGGCGACCCCTCCGATCGAGAGCGCGAAAGGAAACCGTCCTGTGCGGCGGAGCGATTGGAACCCCCCAAGTATTGATTCGGTCGGGGATTGGTCCAGAACAGGAGTTGAAGCGACTTGCCATTGAGCCCGTATGGACTAATGACGACATTGGCGAGCATCTCCAGGATCACTTAGAGATCTACGTGCAGGCGGGTATCAAAAAGCCGGTTTCCATTTACCCATCAACGCGGGGACTCGGGAAGCTTAGAGCCGGGCTTGAATGGTACCTCCTGAAGTCGGGCCCCGGTGCCACGAACCACTTCCACGCCGGGGCTTTTTTGCGCAGCGGGCTTGATGCAGGCTACCCCGACCTTCAGTTCCATTTTTTGCCGATCGCGATGAACTACGACGGAAGTCAGCAGGTGAATCACCACGGGATTCAGGCTCATGTCGGCCCTATGAAACCGTTGAGTCGTGGTCGAGTATCGATCCAGTCAAGCGATCCATTCGCGTCGCCTCAGATTCAATTCAATTATCTCAGTGCTGAAGAGGACTTGGCGGTGATGCGCCGGGGTATTAGGTTGGCTGAAGCGTTACTAGGGGAGCGAAGTTTTCAGTCGATGGGAGCATGGCCACTTAAACGTCTTGGCAGTGATGCTGAACTCGATGAGTGGATTCGGCTGCATGCAGAAAGTGCTTATCACCCGTGCGGGACCTGTCGCATGGGCAAAGAAGGGGAAGCTCCAGTGAGCCCAGAGGGTGAAGTACGGGGTGTTCGAAATTTACGGGTAGTCGATGCATCACTCATGCCTGAGATCACCAACGGGAATTTAAATGCGGTGGTTATCATGATGGCTGAGAAAATCGCGGCGCAAATGTTAGGTGTTGCCGCCTGAAAAGACGCGACGAGGCGGACTCTTTCGGACAAAATAACAGTGCGATTAACTAGGACGAATCCTTAAATGGCGCAGTCACCCGATACCATTGCTGTACCCGTCTATGGCATGACTTGCGGTCGATGCGAAGCCAAGGTTAGCGAGTCCATTATGGCGCTTGGAACTGGCCTTAGCGTCGTCGCAGAGCGAGAGCACGATCGCGTAACAATCGTGGGTTCCGTTGACGTATCAGCCGTTCGAGAAGCAGTGACGGAATTAGGGTATCGCCTAGAGCCACCGCCGCATGAAACAGAGGCAGACCCCAACCTATCGATTGCGCCAAGTCATGCTTTGGGCATTCCGCAGGCTCAATCACTGAGTGACAACCACAGCGAGCAAGATTTGTTCATCGATATCGAGGGCATGTCTTGCGCGGCCTGCGCATCGGCTATTCAGCGAGCGATCTCAAATGTCGAAGGCGTGATTCAGAGCGAGGTGAATTTCGCTGCTGAAAGCGCGTGGGTGTCCGGTCGGTTTGATCAGGAAGCAGTGATATTGGCCGTTAGGGCGGCTGGTTATAACGCAACCGAAGGGGCGGGAGATCCGGCGTCCAAAGCACAGAATCAGGCCCAGCTATTCAGGCGTGCTATGACTCAAGCCACCACTGGACTGGTGCTCGGTTCGCTCATGATGCTGAACATGTGGATGGAGTGGTTTTCGCTCACGGAAAGTATCTGGATGGGTGCATTGGCTGCAATGGCGACGCTCGGCGCAGTCAGTTTTGCCGGTGCGGATTTTTATAAAAAGGCTTGGACGTCGCTCAAGCATGGCCGGGCAACGATGGATACGCTGGTCGCGCTCAGTACCGGGACAGCCTGGCTATATTCGTGCAGCGTCTTATTTGGAGTAGTGAATTCTCCCTCCCAGCATCTGTTCTTTGAAGCTAGCCTTTTTGTCATTGGATTCGTTCGATTGGGTAAAGCGCTGGAAATCCGCGCACGTGCGTCAGCGCTTTCGGGTCTTGATGCGCTGATTCGACTGGCGCCTGAAAGGGCGTTTGTGATCGATGAATCTGGCCGCTCGGCGAGTATTTCACTAGACGCGGTGACACCTGGAACAGTGGTTCGCGTGTCGGCAGGTGAGCGTATTCCGCTCGATGGCGAGATTGTTGTCGGCAAAACTGAAGTTGATGCGTCACTGATGACGGGAGAGGCCCTACCGCAAGCTGTGGGTGAGGGAGATGTAGTGGTAGGGGGCGCATTGAATATCGCGCAGCCCGTCGACATCAAGGTCACGAGCACAAAGCAAGATGGGGCACTCGCTCAGGTCGTTCGCGCTTTGCAGCGCGCTCAAAATGCCAAACCCGCCGTTGCGCAACATATCGATGCCATCACGCAGTATTTTGTCCCAGGGGTCTTGTTAACTAGTCTGGCGACCGGGTTTGCATGGTGGTTGCTGTTGGGCGCTGAATTGAGCTTTGCGATGAGCGCTGCGCTCTCTGTTTTGATTATTGCTTGTCCCTGCGCGTTAGGACTTGCGGTACCCATGAGCCTCGTCAATGCGGTTGGCACGGCAGCGAAACTTGGCTTAGTCATCCGCAATGGTGACGCGCTCATGCGCGCGAGGGCGCTCAGCGTCGTGTTATTCGATAAAACAGGAACATTGACCGAGGGAAACCTGAGTGTTCGACGGGAATTGGCGTTCGGTGAGGTTCAAACCACATACGGTGAGCTGCGAGTGATGGTCAGCCAATCGACT
>CAJXDD010000303.1:0-2874 GCA_913052075.1 uncultured Gammaproteobacteria bacterium | reverse complement strand
TCAATGCGATCAGCCGAGACATGTTAGATGAGCTTTCGAAAAAGGTGGTCGAAGCTAATAAAGATCCCGATATTCGCTGCATTGTCCTGACCGGTGCTGGGAAAGGGTTTTGCTCTGGACTCGATTTAATTGGTGTGAGTGAAGGCGGCATTGGCAGTGGTGATTCAAAGGGTACGAACCGCCCAGCGCGACAGCTGTTTGACTTAAGAGATGCACCGATTAACGTGATGTGGAACATCGACACCCCGATGATCTGTGCCTTGAACGGGCCGGCAGCAGGGTATGGGATGGATCTCACTTTGCTTTGCGACATGCGTATTGCTTCGACGACGGCGAAGATGGCCGCGGTCACAGCAAAACGCAATGTCGTCCCCGAAAGCGGCGGGACCTGGCTGCTGCCAAGATTGATTGGCTGGGGCAAGGCGGCTGAGCTGTACTACAGGGCGAGAACGGTGGACGCCAAGGAGTGTCTTGAAATGGGGCTTATCAACGAGATTGTTGAGCCTGAAGCGCTTATGCCAACGGCAATGCAATGGGCCAAGGAAATCGCTGACAATGCGCCGCTTGCGGTTCAGACCACGAAACGAATGATGCGTATGGGTCTTGAAGAGTCCTATGACACGGCAGTGGACCATCTCATGGTGCACCTCGCTGGCATGTTTAATAGCGAAGATTTTAAAGAGGGTGTCCAGGCATTCGTTGAGAAACGAAAACCAGAATTCACCGGCCGATAGAGCGATAACTCATAGTTCGCAGGATCTCGATTTCAACTGGTGGACGAGGGCTTGTCGATATCTCCCAGCGAGTGGAGTCGATTCTTAAGCAAGCGAATCGGCGTGAAGGCTTATGCCTCGTTTTTGTTCGACACATCCGCCAGCCTGCTCGTTCAGGAAAATGCAGATCGCGCGGTATTGGCTGATCTCGAGCACTGGCTTGCTAAGTTTGTGGGCGATGGGGATCCCATATTCACGCACAGGGCCGAGGGCCCCGATGATATGGCTGCCCATTCGAGCAGCGCTGACTCAGACCTCAGTGAGTGTTCCCTATGCCAATCACCGATTGATGTTAGGTACTTGGCGAGGGATCTATTTGTGAGAGCATCGGTACCCGCCACATACTCGTGAGCCGACAATGAACTAAGCCCTGAAAAGCGTGTAGCTGCTGGGTGAGCGCGCCTCTAAGCGGATTTTGCCCTTCCGGAGCCATAAGGCGGCCCCATCTTTTTGGCTAAGTTGGATATCAATCGACTCTGCGAATAGATCGACTTGGCGTGGCTAAAGTTCCTAAAGCCATCGACACCATGATAAGCGCCCATGCCGCTGGGTCCGACGCCGCCGAAAGGTAGATTTTCCTGAGCGACATGCATGATCACGTCATTTAGGGTGACGCCCCCAGAAACCGTGTCGTCCAACACTTGCCGTGTCTCATTGCTATCTGACCCGAAGTAATACAAACCAAGCGGTCGGTCGTGCCCGTTCACGTAATCAATGGTCTCGTCGATGTGATCGTAAGTCTTGACCGGTAGAAGGGGACCGAAAATCTCTTCCTGCATGATTTTCATGTCCTCGCTGGGGTTCAGAATGAGCGTCGGAGGGATGCGATGGTGTTCTTGTTGGCTGAAATCCTCATCGCTCGGGTTAATGGTAATGACATCAGCTCCCTTAGCGGCAGCATCCTCCAAGTAATCATTCAATCGATCGTAATGCCGCTCATTGATGACCGACGTGTAATCAGGATTGTCCTTGATCTCAGGGAACATTTCGGCAACAGCGGTTTGTGCTGCTTCAACAAAGCGATCCACTTGCTCCTCGGGGACCATGGCGTAATCCGGCGCAAGACAGATTTGACCTGCATTCATCGTCTTACCAGTCATCACATTTCTCGCGGTCATCGCTAAATCAGCTGATCGTCCAACGATTACCGGAGACTTTCCGCCGAGTTCGAGGGTAACCGGGACGAGATTTTCAGCAGCGGCGCGCATCACGTGTCGAGCGACGGAGGTGGCTCCAGTGAACAATAAATGATCGAACGCTAAGCCTGAAAACGCGCTGCCAATATCAGGGCCTCCAGTGAATACTGCTAGCTCATCGGGATCAAACTCGGCTTCCAGCGTGGATTTCATCAATGCGGATGTGATTGGCGTGTACTCCGAGGGCTTAATCATGGTGCGATTCCCCGCGGCGAATATGCCTGCCAGTGGCGCAAAGGTCAGCTGAACCGGAAAATTCCAGGGGCTAATGCAGCCCACGACACCGAGGGGCTGAAACTCGATACGGCAGCGACCACCCAAGAGCCCCATGGGAAAGCTTGCCTTTCTCTTTTCTGGCTTCATCCAAGTGGGGACGTTTTTAATAGCATCCTTGAGAGGTGTAATCGCGCCTTGAATGTCCGTTAGTTTGGAGGCGTGGAGACTTCTGTTGCCAAAGTCCTCGCTCATCGCATTGCAAAAGGCGTCGCCATTCTGCTCGAGCACGCTGACGGCTCGCCGAAGTCGATCAATTCGAAGCGCCGCGGAAACGGCGCCTCCTTTGATCTGAGCTTGTTGCTGCTGATGGAGGATGTCTTGCATCGTTTCGACGGTTAGGTTTTCGCTCATGGTGCGTTGTCCTCGTCTTAATGTGGCGTCATCTTGCAGTATAGGCGCCCCCAAGCCAGCTGCAAACGCCGTGAGTAGCGTCTTTTGACACTAGATGAGTGCGAAAGGGGCCACATCAGCCTCTTTCGGAAGTCGAAGGATAAGCCTCTGCGTTCTTATTGTAGTGATCATGTGTTCCAGTGTCCGGTGAATAACCCCCTGTGTAGCGACAATGGCGATCGTGGATAGTTTTGGTAAACTTGGCCGCTTTCTGGCGGGGGTGTGAACGTTGGGCAAAA
>CAJXDD010000302.1:0-2878 GCA_913052075.1 uncultured Gammaproteobacteria bacterium | reverse complement strand
GACGTTGGGCGCGATCCAAGATGCCCATGTAGTACTGCTGCTGGTCGACGCGCACGAAGGGCTGGTCGACCAAGACTTGCATCTTTTGGGTCATGCGCTCGAAGCAGGACGAGCGCTCGTTATTTGCGTCAACAAGTGGGATGGCACCTCGCAGGAGCAAAAGGATCGAATCCATATCGAACTTGATCGTCGTTTGACGTTTCTCGATTTCGCGAACATTCACTATATCTCTGCCTTGCATGGCTCAGGCGTAGGAAAACTGTTTGGTTCAATCAAGGAAGCCTATGCGTCAGCGATGCGGCCGCTATCTACTGCGCATCTGAACAACGTGCTTCGGCAGGCAGTGTCAGAGCACCAGCCACCGATGGTTCATGGTCGCAGAATTAAGCTGAGGTTTGCCCATGCTGGTGGCGCCAATCCTCCTCGGATCGTTATCCACGGCAACCAAACCGAGTCGGTGCCAGAGGCTTATCGTCGGTATCTGCAGAAACGATTTCACCAGGCCCTCGACTTAAAAGGCACGCCTGTGCTGATCGAATTCAAAACCCAGGACAATCCCTTCAAGGGGCGGAAGAACAAACTGACTGAACGGCAGGTCAACCGTAGGCGGCGCTTGATGCAGCACGTCAAGAAAAGTCAGCGCAGCGCGAAAAACAAGAAGCGATAGCGGTCGGCTTTTTTCAGTTATCGAGCGAGGTCTGCTTCTGGAGCGTCAAAAAAGAGGAGTGGGTCAACCCTTGCATTGTTCAAGCTGACGCTGAGATGGAGATGGGCGCCAGTGACTCTTCCGGTCTTCCCGACTTTACCGACGACCGAATCCGGCGTGACCTCTTCCCCGAGGGCCACGTCAATTTCAGACAGATGGCAGTACATACTGATCAGCCCTTGGCCATGATCGACCATGACCGTTTGGCCGTTAAAAAAGTAGTCACCCACGGCTGCAACTCGCCCGGCAGCGATACTTTCAACGGGTGTTCCCTCTGGAGCCGCAATATCAAGCCCGCTGTGGGGGCTCCTTGGTTGCCCGTTGAGCACTCGGCGCTTACCAAAGCTGGATGAATAACGCCCACTAAGTGGGGATTGCCATTGCTCGGGGAGGGTGCGCGTAGTGAAGCTCTGAAATACTCTGTTCATTTCCTTTCTTTCCGCACCAATGCGGTCGTAGTCCATGGGCAGAGGGTTGACCTTTCGCTGATTGGGAATCGTGAGGTGCTCCGTCTCATAAGTCTTGGGTGACACCTCGAACGAAATCGCCTGGCCGCTGGCATCGAGCACATGTGAACCTGACTCGAGCGCAAGCGGGAGGCCAACCCAAGCGATGGGAGTCTGCTCTCCTTGGGTAACGAGAACGCTGGCGCCATTAAAGGTTGCGCTTACTGTTCCCTCTGGCAGCGCAATTCGAGCAATGCCGCCCGGGACACTGAGTGGTTTAAAGTCAGCCAGACTAGACGTGGAAGCCGTCAAGAAGAAAACGAGGAGGATCCATCTCAATCGTCGTGACAGCGCACCCGGGTAATCGGAGCAGTGATTTGCGCCCAAAGTGGTCATTCTTCGCGCTCGACGCCGGTGATGGTCGCACTAGCGCGCCCCTTGGATAGCCGGATGTCAACGATTTGACCCCTCTCTAATTGGTCAGCGGAGCTGACGAGTTCGCCCGACTCGGTTTGGGTAATGCTAAAACCTCTCGCGAGGGTTTTGAGCGGGCTTAAGGCTTCAAGCTGCCGTGACAGCTGCGTGAGTGCGGCGGTCGATGCTTTGAGCCGTTGATCTGCGGCTTGGCTGAGCCTGAGCGTGAGATTGAGTCGCGATTGTTCAAGTGCCCGCAATTGGTGAATAGGTGGCGAGAGTCGCTCCCTCGCGCGGTCGAGCCGAGCTTGTTCGTCGTTGATCCGTCCTTTAGTAGCTGAGACCAGTGAGGTCGCGATTCGGCCAATATCAAGATCCTCGATAGCCCGATAAGTCAGCGACTGAAGCGACCGGCGCTGGCTCGACAGCCGGTCCTGATATTGGGCGAGTGTGACCGCAGGGTTTCTAAGCCGTTTTGCGGTCGCGCCAAGGATGCGCTCTCCTTGCTGGATTCTTCCCATGGCATGGGTGGCAAGCCGGCTCGAAATATTGTCCAGACTTTGCATCCACTCGTGTTGGTCGGGAGCAATGAGCTCGGCTGCGGCAGAAGGGGTTGGTGCCCGAAGATCAGCAACGAAGTCTGCGATCGTGACATCAGATTCATGGCCGACGGCACTGACCACAGGGATAGGCGAGGCAGCGATCGCGCGCGCCACAGGCTCTGTGTTGAATGTCCAAAGGTCCTCAAGCGATCCGCCGCCTCTCGTGAGTAGGATTAGGTCGAATGGCGCCTCGCGATATGCGGCTGCTTTTTCTAGTGCGGATACGACTTGTGCGGTTGCCTCCTCACCTTGTACTTGTGTTGGGATCAGCGTTGATCGCATGGCAGGAAACCGACGCCCGAGGACACTCATCACATCATGAATGGCGGCTCCGGTCGCCGAGGTAATGATGGCAAGATGATCCGGTAAGGGGGGAATATCGCGTTTTTTGGCAGCATCGAACAATCCCTCGCTGTGAAGTTTCCGACGCAAAGCCTCGAAAGCGCGTTGCAATTCGCCGATCCCAGCCTCTTGCATGTTTTCCGCGATAAACTGAAAGTCTCCGCGAGCTTCGTAGAGACTAATCCGGCCTCGAACCAAAACCTTTATGCCGTTGGCCGGCGTGAAGTTAATCCTTGAATTGCGATTCCGGAACATAGCGGTGCGTAGCTGGCCGGCATCATCTTTGAGCGTGAAATACCAGTGCCCCGATGCGGGGCGAGAAAAATTAGAGATCTCCCCCTCAACAAACACTGCCGGGAATTGCCCCT
>CAJXDD010000301.1:0-2886 GCA_913052075.1 uncultured Gammaproteobacteria bacterium | reverse complement strand
CCCACAAAGCAGATGGCGATAAATGCACCGGTGAAAGTGTTCGTGAGCCCAAAGGCTAGGACCCCGAGTCCCCACAACGTGTTTGTGGCAAATAACCAATACCCTTTTTTCGATAGCGAGCTGAGTTTGGCGAGGACCAGCGAGCCTGCAATCGCCCCGACTCCCATGCCAGTCATCAGCAGTCCGAGCGTATCCGGACCGGCAAGCAAAATGTCGGTATTAAAAGCGGGCAAGAGAGTCATGATGCTCAGCCCGAAGAGAAACGGCAGGATGGAAAGTAGTATGAGGCCGCCAACAATCTTTGATTGAACGACGTATTTGAGACCTTCGATCGTGTCTTGCAGAGGCGAGTGATTGGATGATTCAGACGGTTGCCCGTTGTGCCGGATTAGCAGAACACTCACCCCCGAAAACAGATATAGGCAGGAAAGGATGATGTATACCCAGCCGACACCAAAGGTCGAGGTGGTGTCCCCTCCGGCAATCAGCGCAATCATAAAACCTGCGAGCGCCGGCCCCAGAATACGGGACAGATTCCAGGCCGCAGTATTGAAGGCCATTGCATTAAAGATGAGTCGTTCGCCCACGATTTCAGGGATCAGCGCGGTCCGCGCGGGAATGGACAGCGCCATGATGGTCCCGTTTAAAAAGCCAATCGCCATGAAGTGCCAAAAGGTGACGTCGCCCGAGAAAATGACCCAAGCAAGATAAAAGCTTGCCACGCCGTTGACGATGGGCGAGAGACCGATGACAGGCTTTTTGGGAACCCGATCGGCAAGTACACCACCGATGAGCGAGAAGACCACTTGAGGGAGCATAAAGCTGAGTGTCACCCAGGTGAGTTGGACTGCCGATGAGGTCATTTCATAGACGAGCCAGCCTTGAGCGACTTGTTGCATGTTCATCGCGAACGCAGAACCGAGCATGCCGAGCCACAGGTACAAGTAGTCTCGAACCTGAAAGGCGGCGAGGAGGCGGGTGTTTCTTGGCGAGGAGCTAGGGTCCGATGTCGCGTTCAAGAAAGTGCTGGCTCTGATTTTGAGAGGGAATGTCAGTCAGTGGAAGGCGCTCAAGTTAGGGATTCGCCTAGAAAACGCCCAGGGGTTGATTGGGGGCCAAGGCGTGCCGGGCCCCCAGATCGACGGATTAGTCCGGTAATCCCAGCACCCGCTTAGCGATGATATTCATCTGCACTTCGTTAGTGCCGCCGTAGATCGTCACGGCACGCGAATTCAGCCATCCGCGAGTAGATTCAATTTCGTGGTCGGAAAACCCGTCTCCCTCCCAGCCAAGGCCTTTTAGACCCATCAGCTCAGACTTTAGCTCAGCACCATCTCTTGCAAGACTGGAACCCACCAGTTTGAAGATCGATGTCGTGGCGCCTGGCGTGCTACCTGACTGATTCTCTTGAACGACGCGCTTGGTCGTTAGTTGGAAAGCACGCTCGGTCATGGTGTGCTTCAAGACTTTGTCTCTTGCCTCGTGGTCGGTCAGGCGGCCCGCCTCGACGCCAACATAGGCTTTGGCGGTTTCAACCATCGGGTTAGTCTTTTGGACTTTTTTTCGATTCGCGGCGCCCGACAGACCTCCAATTCCGGATCGCTCAAACTGAAGTAAACGTTTGCCGATGGTCCAGCCTCGGTTCAGCTCGCCTACCAGGTCTTCACGTTTGGCAAGGGCGTTGTCTAGGAATGTTTCGCAGAACGGTGATGAACCCGAGATGAGTTGAATCGGCTTCACGGTGACCCCGTCTTGATGCATGTCCAGTAGCACGAAGCTAATGCCTTCGTGTTTTGAGGCATTTGGGTCTGTTCTTACTAGCGCAAACATCCAGTCTGCGTGCTGAGCGCCCGACGTCCAGATTTTTTGCCCGTTAATAACGAAATGATCGCCTTCAACGA
Source organism: uncultured Gammaproteobacteria bacterium (assembly GCA_913052075.1). GTDB lineage: Bacteria > Pseudomonadota > Gammaproteobacteria > Pseudomonadales > Azotimanducaceae > UBA9926. The sequence goes on along the minus strand of CAJXDD010000301.1, from coordinate 985 downwards.
CTGCTCGGGTTTGCAGTGCCGCGAGGTCTGAGCCAGCCCCGGGCTCGCTGTACCCCTGACACCACCGGATGGTTCCATCGCAGATGCTGGGTAAGTGACGCTGCTTTTGCTCTTCGGTGCCGAACTCAAGCAGGGTTGGGCCAATCATGGTGAGACCCATGCCGCTCGACGCTGCCGTGGCTTTGATTCGCTGCATTTCTTGAGAGAGCACGACCGCCTCATCTCTTGATAGGCCGCCCCCGCCATACTCAGCCGGCCACATAGGAGCGATCCATCCCTTTTCTGCCATACGCTGTCGCCAAACGTCGGCCGCATCCGTGCTGTAGATCTTGTGAGCGTCTTCCCAATGAAAGGACAGATTGCGCATTTCATCCGGGCAGTTGGCTTCAAGCCATTCCCGTGTTTCTGAACGGAAAGTTTCGAGATCGGACATGCCGGGCACTCCTAAACATGGGCAGGAGAAGGCATTGTGCCCAATCTCGAGCCAGTGTAAAGCGAGTCAGGCCATCATTGACGAATGCTATAATTCAGCATTAGTTCCGCGCCGCACAGGAAAAGCATTGGTCGCACTAAGTGGGGGCCTTAACTAATATGAGGCCGAGGGCTAGTGTCCGCCCTCCATTTCATCAATGACAGTTAATCATCTGTCCAAATAATGGGAAGAAAGGGCGTTTTTGTTCGTATAGCAAACTGGCCAGGAGAGGTTTTTATCTGGCGGCAAAAGGCCCGCCAGATTCAGAGCGCAGTGAGGTGCTGTGAGGTAAGAAGACCAGCTAAAGGAAGGGTGTTTGATGGAAGCGCCGTTTTAGGAAGAGCTGTTTTTTTGGAAGAACTGTTCATGGAAGATCGGGCGACCGCCCGTAGAGAAAAGCGTGGTATCAAGGGATATGCAAGCGGCAATTAGCAATAGGAACAAGTCAGTCGAGCGGTGGTTGGTCGTCGTTTGCCTAGTCATTGTGTCGATGGTGGGAGTAGGCGGTGCAAC
>CAJXDD010000300.1:0-2893 GCA_913052075.1 uncultured Gammaproteobacteria bacterium | reverse complement strand
GCACCAAGCTGGCGTCGCGCGGGTAGCGCCCATCTTTGATCTGAGGCTCGATGGCAAGGGTGGGTCACCGGCCAATCGATAGCGGGTTGATAGGATTAATCTGCTTCGTAGGGTGGAAAGTCATCCTGCGCGTGAGTGGGGGTTAGGATCGCTATCCAAGGGGTGTAATGCATAAGAAAGGAGACGCTGTATGCAGCAAGTTCGTTTAGCGCTGGTCGTGGGATTGATGCTGGCCTCTCTCGAGGCGCTGACCGATGTGGTGGTTCGCGACCCAGCCGTCGCTCAGCTCAATCAACTGTTCGAAGATGCATGGGATCAGGATATGCGCGAGAGCCCAGTCTGGGCCTCGATGCTCGGTGACCGTCGCTTCAATCGTGAATGGTCTGATAGTGGCGAAGATGCTCGAGAGCGTCGCAGGGTGGCTTATAACAACGCATTGAAACGGCTGGCAGCGATTGATCGCGAGGTGCTCCCTGCGGACGAACTTGTTAACTATGAGCTCTTTGGCGATACCTACCGAGACCGGCTTGAAGCGATGGAGTATCGAACCGATCTGATTCCCATCAGCCAGCGTGGGGGTATTCAAACCCTAGATGAGACCGGTAATCGGTTGCGGATGGAGTCGGCTCAGGACTATGAGGATTGGCTTGCTCGACTAGGGAAGGTCGACGCGTTAATGGATCAGACGATTGAGCGAATGAAAGAAGGCGTCAGGCAGGGCATGGTGCCGCCCAAGATCACTATGTCGAGAGTGCCGGCCCAAATTGAGAAGCAGATCGTTGCGACGCCCGAGCAAAGTCTGTTCTACAAGCCGTTTCAGCAATTACCGAGTCACTGGTCTCCATTCGAACGGGAACGTATTCGATCTGAGGCGAAATCGGTCATCGCGGAAGTGGTCGTCCCCGCCTATCAGAGGCTGTATGACTACTTCACCGAATCGTATTTGCCCGCATGCGCAGATGAGATTGGTGCGTCATCGCTACCGAATGGGAAGGCGTTTTACGAGTATCGAGTTAGACGATTTACAACGACGAGTATGACGCCGGATGAGGTACATGAAGTCGGCCTTGCGGAGGTCGCTAGAATCCGGGCTGAAATGATGCAGGTCATGAATGAGGTCAATTTTGAGGGAACGTTGGCCGAGTTTTTTACCTTCCTGCGAGAAGACCCCCAGTTTTATTTTGAGGACCCAATGGCGCTGCTAAAGGAATACCAGGCAGTTTCAAAGCAGATCGATCCCAAGATGGTGCAGCTCTTTACGAAGTTGCCGAGAATGCCTTACGGGATCAAAGTTATCCCCGAAGCCGTCGCGCCAGATACGACCACGGCGTATTACTCAAGGCCCGCCGCCGATGGCAGCAGGCCAGGGTATTACTGGGTCAATCTTTATGAACCGCGGTCGAGGCCCAAGTTTGAGATTGAAGTGCTAACCGTGCATGAAGCGGTGCCTGGCCATCACCTTCAGATCGCATTGCAACAAGAGCTTGAGGCATTACCGAACTTCAGACGCTACTCAGGTTACACGGTGTTCACGGAAGGGTGGGGTCTATACAGTGAACGGCTTGGCTACGACATTGGGCTTTATCAGGACCCTTACTCAAAATTTGGGCAGCTCAGTTATGACATGTGGCGTGCGGTCCGTCTGGTAGTCGACACGGGGATGCACTACAAAGGTTGGACCCGCGACCAAGCGATTGAATTCTTTACCGACAATGCGCCCAGGAAACGGCTCGATATTGTTAACGAGATTGATCGTTACATCTCTTGGCCTGGACAGGCGCTTGCCTACAAAGTTGGGCAATTATCGATTTCTTCTCTGCGAGAGAAGGCTACCAAAGCGCTTGGCGCTGAATTCGATCTAAGGCGATTTCACGATCGGCTGCTGAGTCAGGGTGCAATTCCTCTGTCGCTACTAGAGACATTGATTGCCGACTGGATCGAGTCTGAGCGGGAAAGATTGGCGGAGGAGACTTGACTCTTACCGGGCTACTAAGGGCTCTATCGGAGAGATCAGGCTCAAGCGAGAGGTGCTAATGCGGTTGTGTAATTGTTTGTTCTAAGGCGCAACAAAAGCGTCTAGCGACGCACCCATAGGAACCGTTCGGTCTAGACGGTTGGGCTCGCAACCCACGCCACTGGGCGAGGCTTGGTGCGTCGAGGAGCGTTTCCAGTAGAGCGTATCAATCAGCACCAAGACACACACGAATGAGTTCAATGCTTGCCTCACGACTAAAGATGCGCTGGCTCGCGGCTTGCGAGATAGTGTCGCCTTCAACCGCTTCTTGTTTCCCATCAACTAACTGCAATTCAACGCTGGCTTCGGGTCCTTGAGAAACAACTATTGGTATTTGGCAAAGGGTGAAAGCGTATTCGCCTGCTTTGAGCGATAAGGTTCGCCAATGGCCCCGACAGTCGAAGTACTCAAAACCAGCGTCTGATGCGAGGAATTCATTGGGACGCACGAGTTCGCCGCTGAACCGGATGGATCCACGTTCAAAACGAACGCCCAACTCCATGAAACGAGCGAGGATTTCCTCTTTGACCTGCCCGGTCATGCCTGGCTGCCTTGCACCTCCAAAGCTTGGCGTATGGGAGTAGGGGTCGTCTGGGAAGGCGCCATATTCAGCCGGGCTTTTGTTGAAGCCCATCCCACTTCTAATCGCATCGTATTTGGCTACCAAAGCCTGCAGTTCAGCCGAAGACGCCTGGTCTTTCACTGCCCAGTCAACATTTTCAGCAGCTGCAAGCAGCAGTTTTCCAACCATGTGCCAGTAGATTGATCCAAGCCCCTCATACGCGTACATGCCGCCTGAGCGGCCGGTGAATTCATGGTGATGAAAGGTGCGCTCGAATAGTGCCTCTAGATCCTCTTTTTCCATCGCGGCGAGCGGTT
>CAJXDD010000299.1:0-2900 GCA_913052075.1 uncultured Gammaproteobacteria bacterium | reverse complement strand
TGTATGTTTTGGACGAACCCTCTATCGGGCTCCACCAGCGAGATAATGAGAAACTACTCAATACGCTGAGTCACCTCCGAGACTTAGGCAACTCGGTCATCGTCGTCGAGCATGATGAGGATGCGATTCGTACTGCGGACTACATTATTGATATGGGGCCAGGTGCCGGAGAACAGGGGGGTGAAGTGGTTGCTGCCGGACCGCTAACATCTATTCTTGCGTGTTCTGATTCGAAGACGGGGCAGTACTTGTCGGGTAGGAAGGGACGCCGGAAGAAGAAGCGTCAGCCTCCGCCACCCAAAGATCAATGGCTCGTTCTAGGTGGCGCTGATAAGCACAACTTAAAGCGCGTTACCTTCGAATTGCCAAGCCGTGTAATGACGGTCGTAACCGGGGTATCAGGATCAGGTAAGTCGACCCTGATCAATAAGACACTTTACCCAGTGGCCGCGCATCAATTGAACCGTGCCAGCAAACCATCTGAGACCCACTTCGAAACACTCACCGGGCTCGAATTATTCGACAAAGTAATCAACATTGATCAAAGCCCTATTGGACGCACACCCCGATCAAACCCAGCCACCTACACGCAAATCTTTAACGCGGTGCGTGACCTGTTTGCCGGTACGCCCGAGGCACGTAGCCGCGGTTACAAAGCTGGACGATTTAGTTTCAATGTGAAGGGAGGGCGCTGTGAGGTCTGCCAGGGCGACGGGCAAATTAAGGTCGAAATGCACTTTCTTCCGGACTTTTATGTTCAATGTGATGAATGCCAAGGTCGGCGCTACAACAGAGAGACGCTGGAGATTCTGTACAAAGGTAAAACGATCGCCGACGTTCTGAACTTAACCGTCGCAGAAGCGCTCCCGTTTCTAGGCGCGATCCCCGTCATCAAGCGACGTCTGAGTACGCTCATCGATGTTGGGCTTGGCTATATCAGACTCGGCCAAAGTGCGCTGACGCTATCTGGAGGCGAGGCACAGCGGGTGAAATTGGCACGGGAGCTGGCAAGGCAGGATACTGGACAGACGCTTTACATCCTAGACGAACCAACAACGGGCCTACACTTTCACGATATTGAGCAGTTGCTCGACTGTCTCGAGCAACTCAAACAACGCGGGAATACGCTGGTTGTGATCGAACACAATCTCGACGTCATAGCCGCGGCTGACTGGGTGGTTGACTTGGGCCCAGAAGGGGGCGAAGGCGGAGGCAATATTATTGCTGCGGGCACGCCAGAATCAGTTTCGACAGTCGCTGATTCGTTCACCGGACAATATCTGGCCGCGTACCTGACGAGCGATCCTTAGCCAAAGGCCTCCATCGTAGCGGGTAACGCGACCCCTTGAGTCACCGGCGCGCCCATATCGGCAAGAACCGATTCTAGTGCTGACACGCATAGCAACACGTTTTCTCTTCGACTCGCGTAGCCCATTAACCCAATACGCCAAACTTTACCTGCGAAAACGCCAAGCCCTGCGCCAATTTCTAAGTTAAATTCGCTGAGCAGACGCTGACGGACCAATGCCTCATCCACTCCATCCGGAACAGACACAAGGTTCAGTTGCGGTAACCGTTCGTTCTCTGGAACCACAAACCTGAGCCCTAGTGCCTCAAGTCCCGCCCTCAAAGCTTGATGGTGCATCGCATGACGACGCCAAGAAGCCTCCAGCCCCTCTTGCTGTAACAGCGATAGGCTCTGATGCAACCCATAGAGCGCGTTGACTGGAGCAGTATGATGATAGGCACGTGTGGTGTTTTCGCCCCAGTAACCCATCACCAAGTTCATGTCCAAGAACCAGGATGCAACGGGGTGACTGCGAGCTTTAATCGCTTCAATGGCGCGTTCCGACATCGACAGGGGAGAGAGTCCTGGCGCGCAGGACAAACACTTTTGCGTGCCGCTGTAGGCAGCATCAGCTCCCCAGTCATCCAGGGCAACGTCGATTCCGGCTAGGGACGTCACACAATCTACGATCGTCAGGCACCCCGCCTTTGCGGCAATACCGCAGATTGCCTTGGCGTCGGATGCTACACCGGTGGATGTCTCTGCATGGACAAAAGCGACCAGCTTTACCTTCGGATGGTCTTTTAGCATGGCCTCGACCTGAGCTGGATCTATCGCTCGCCCCCACTCGGATTGAAGCAGCACCAGCTCACCGCCAAAGCGCGTCACATTTTCTGCCATACGGCCACCAAACACGCCATTTTGGCAAACCAGCACTTGATCGCCTGGACTCACAAGGTTTGCAAAACACGCTTCCATTCCAGCACTGCCAGGCGCTGAGATCGGCAGGGTCAGAGCATTCTTGGTCTGAAAAGCCCACTGAAGTTTGTGTTTAATATCATCCATTAGCTGAATGAATTGAGGATCAAGATGACCAATCGTAGGACGAGCCATCGCGGTGAGGATCTCTGGATGCACATCAGACGGACCGGGGCCCATCAGCGTTCTAGCTTGAGGAATAAATGCGACTTGATTCATGTTCGATCTCTTTATGAGGCTTGTTACGGGCTTGGGTGCTCCTAATGGATGTCCAATCTTATTGCAAGGCTAACTGTATAGCGTCTTTTGGCTCGCTTATGCGCACTCCAATTAAAAGTGCTTCATTCTCAAGCTACCACGAAAAAGGGCCGGAATACCGACCCTTTTTGGAATCACTTGAAGACGAACCGCTTGCTAGGATTCTTCTACCACTTCCTCAAATTCATCCTCGTCAGCAACCTCCGGTCTGTCTACGAGCTCAACATAGGCCATAGGCGCAGCATCGCCGGCGCGAAACCCAGCCTTTAGGATACGGAGATAACCCCCTGGCCGTTCCTGATAACGCGGACCTAGATCGCCGAACAACTTACCCACTGTCGCTTTGCTGCCTGTCCTTGCAAACGCTAACCGGCGA
>CAJXDD010000298.1:0-2910 GCA_913052075.1 uncultured Gammaproteobacteria bacterium | reverse complement strand
ATCCCCTGATTAGTGAGATTCTGAGTCAATTGCCAAAAAGCATCTGCACGGTATTGCTGACCAGTGAGACGGGTGTCGATGACATATTGCGTCACCTTGAGCGTTGCCCAACAGAGGTTGTTCAAGTGGTTCGCGATATTGGTAGCAGCGCGTTGCAGGAACTAAAAGATGCGCGACCCGATGTCGCATGGATGCAAGTGGTACATGTGGATTCCAGTGCGGCGCTGGAGCGGGCCAAATTGGTGTGTGAAATCGCGGACGCTATTTTGCTCGATAGCGGACAGCCGCAAGCGAAAACGCCAACTTTGGGCGGCACAGGGCAGACTCATGATTGGACCATTTCAAAAGCGATCGTTGATGCGATGTCTATTCCTGTGGTCCTAGCCGGAGGTCTGCGACCGACCAATATAGCGAGTGCTTTATCCGATGTTGCACCCGCTGGGTTCGACCTATGCTCAGGCATTCGCGTTGAAGGGTTTCTCGATGACGCCAAGATGAGCGCGTTTTTCGATGCGTTGCGAGGCGCCCCCGCACCTCGGTAGCCTGGAACCTTTAGGATGATAGCGACGTCACTGTTGTTTGTTTACTGGTCTTAATATCAGCATTTTCTCGACGCATCGGTGATGTGAGGTCGGGCCGATGCTTTCGCACATCTCGAGATACCTGTGGTTGGTCCTCACGAGTTAGCAAGCGGGTCAACTAGGGTTTAAGTAACCATTCACGCTAAGTCGCACAATCTGGGAGCATCGAATCGCGCGAGAACCATCGCCGCAATCCAATAGTGAGTACTGTGGCCCAGAGCGCTTTAGATCGAGAAAGCCCTGAGCCCAAAAACAGCCCTGAGCCCGCAAGAAGCTATGTCCAAGCTCTAGCCTTAAAAATCTCTAGGCCCAGAAAGCGGTATGTCCATAGGCCTCAGGTTAATCCCTGGCCATATGACAGGTGCATCCCGCAGCTAAAGCGATCACTCCTCATCTTGTTCCGACGATTTGAATCCACCTATTTGACCCCTTTAACTTCGGTTTCCCGGTGCGTTAGCCTCTAACTGGTGTGTTATTGAATACAGAAGGGGGTGTCGATGGATATTGGGTTGTGTATCGCAAGTAACATTCTTGACGAGCAATACGTTATCAGCGCCGAGGCGCTTGGCTACTCCTACGCGTGGTTCGCCGATAGCCAAATGTTGTGGTCGGACTGTTACGCGACGTTGGCGCTTGCTGCTAAGAACACCTCAACTATTCGCTTAGGCACGGGGGTGGCTGTCTCTGGTACAAGGCCTGCTCCTGTAACGGCATCAAGCATCGCAACCATCAACGCGCTCGCTCCAGGCCGAACATTTCTGGGTGTAGGTTCAGGGAACACAGCGATGCGCGTGATGGGACTGCCACCGCAGCGGATCAAAGCATTCGATGAGTATGTGGGAACACTGAGGCCGCTGCTTCGAGGGGATGAGGCGCTATACCGAACAAGTGTTGGCGACCGGCCTATTCAGCACATCATGCCGGATCATGGGTTTGTTTCGTTTGAGGCGCCGATTCCGATGTATGTGTCTGGGTTTGGGCCGAAGTCTCTTGCGGTGGCTGGGCGGCAAGGAGATGGGGCCGTGCTCGGCTTACCGGCCTCCGGTGCGATGATGGAAAATACCTGGGCGATGCTTGCATCAGAGAACGACCGGCTCGACCGAGAGACGTTCTATACGACTGCGCTGACCGCCATCGGGGTCTTGGAGCCTGGTGAGTCGCCAAGCTCGCCGCGCATGATCGATCAATGCGGCGCAATGGCCATGGCGTCTATCCACTATGCCTATGACCAGTTCAGGAACTTTGGTCACCAGCCCCCTCACGCATTTGCCGACATCTGGGATGACTACACGGCACTGCTTGCGGATTACCCAAGCGATCGTGTCCACCAGCGCATTCATATGGGACACAATTGTTGGGTTGTGCCTGACGAACTTAAATTTCTAACGCCAGCGATTATGCAGCGAACTTGCCTGATTGGTACCCAGGATCAAGTGTTAGAGCGCCTGCACGAGCTGCATCAATCGGGCCTCAATCAAGTGATGAATCTGCCAAATTTTGATACCCGCTTTGATGTGCTGAAAGACGTTGCAGCGCGCATTATTCAGCCCATCAATAGCTGGCGATGATCGAATGCTACTGCGCGCGACTCGGAGTTGCTCTCGATGACGATTGGAGGCACCATCAGAGTAGAAAAAGTAGGGGCACGTACGGGAGGACGTTATGTCAGAAGCCTATAAACCTTTAGACCCAGAGACTATGACTCGATCTCCGGGACTGACTTACCAAGAGCTCCTGGACCAAGATTCTAAACCAGTACCCGAGGTTCTGAGGCTCGAATCCCCTATGCACATGGGGTATCGGGAGTACCCCGTGACGCGTTACACCTCTCGAGAGTGGCATGAACGTGAGAAGGCATCACTCTGGAAAAAGGTATGGCAGTTCGCTTGCCGCGAAGAGGACATTCCTGATCCAGGCGATCATTATCGTTACGACATTGCGGGCATGTCGTTTCTGGTGGTTCGGACCGAGACGGGAGAGCTGAAGTGCTACCCCAACGCTTGTCTCCACCGCGGGCGCATGTTGAAGGAATTTGACGGCAACGCGAAAGAACTGCGTTGCCCGTTTCACGGCTTCTGCTGGAAGCTTGATGGCCAGCTGCAAGATATCCCGGCAGATTGGGATTTCCCGCACATTGACCAGGACACGTTCTCGTTGCCCGAAATACCCCTTGCCACTTGGGCCGGGTTTATTTTCATCAATCCTGATCAGGACTGTGCGCCCTTTGATGACTTTATTGAGGATCTAGCTTCCCAATTCGAACGCTGGAACCTAGGCGGCCTATACAAGCAATGCCATGTGGCCAAAGTCATGCCGTGTAACTGGAAGA
>CAJXDD010000297.1:0-2984 GCA_913052075.1 uncultured Gammaproteobacteria bacterium | reverse complement strand
GACGCTCATCGACTGTGCCTGGTCTCATTCGAAAAGGGTCGCGAATGATCAGCGGTACATGGATGCCCGAGTCGTAGATCGAGCGTTTAGCCCTCGGAAACCCATCGCCATGGTCAGTGGTCCACAGGATGATGGTGTTATCGAGCAGATCGTCTTCCATTAGGTTGTTAATGATCGTGCCCGTCTGCTGATCGACGTAGTGAATGTTGTTGTACATCTGGGCAATAGAACTCCTCACATCAGCCGTGTCGGGATAGTACGGAGGCACTGTCACTGAATTTGGATCGGTGATGGCAGGAATATGCTCGCGCCTGAACCCTAAAACTGCCTTCATGAGCGGCGCGACCCACGGCTGTCGCTTGGTGGGTTGGGTGGACGCATCCACTAATCGACTCTCATGGGTTGTGGCCAAATTAAGCATGGCGAAAAACGGTTGACCTGAGGGGAGATGTCGCCATAAGGCAAGATCTTCTGGTGCCGTAAACGACTTATTCACATCGGCATCCCAGATCGTGAACGGCTCGCCGAATTGATAGTCGGTTTTGGTCGTATTGGCAGTCGCGTACCCCGCGAGCCGCAGGAGTTCTGGAAACGCTTTGACGCTAGCAGGAGGAACTGCCTCGTATTTCATCTGCGAGGTTCGCATTTGCTGAGTCCCCATAGACTGGGGATAGACGCCGGTGATCAGAGCAGACCGGTTAGGCGCGCAAACTCCTGCAGCGGAAAAGGTATGGGTAAAGCGAACCCCCTCGTTCGCTAACTGGTCAATATTAGGTGTCCTCGCGACTTCGTCGCCGTATGCCCCCACTCGAAGCCCCATATCCTCGGCAACAATCAGGACGATATTTGGCGGATGAGAGTCTGCGGCAACAAAGGGCGTAAAGATTCCCAGCGCAAGTAATCTTAGGAGCCAACTCTTGATGGCGATAGACCGGGATTTCGATTCATCGTTTCTCAAAGGGATTCCTTTTGGAATGTAGGGTCGCAATATTGCGGGCGGCGTTCGATCTGAAAGTAACGTGGAATCATTGGGCCGACAATAGACTGAATGGACTTAGAGGCGCCGAACACCCATGGCTTTGCTGAGCATGGGCACGACGACTCGGAGTGTGTCCAAGCGCCGGGCAGGGCAGATAGTGGAGTGAGCCTCGGCGCGATAAGTTGCGAGGTGATGCAAGACTGGGGCAAAGAGAGCTGGCGCAAAGTTGTTACAGAGAGTTTAGGTAATCACAGAGTAATACCGTGGTCCCTCGTCCTTGGCTTGCGCTCCGTGGGATGGATCCTCATGCTGAACCAGTAAGACATCCTTGGATGCAAAAAGGAGCCTTCGAGGATGATTGAACTGAAGCGCCAGTAGACCGGTGTGCGAGGCTCGAGGGTGCATAGCCGGGTTCGCGCAACGATGCTATTCGAGCTGAGCCGTTTGTGCTGAATGTAGAAAGCAAAGTCGACGAAGGGGAGAGAAGATGACAGTAAACGATCAAGCAGCGCACGCCAGCGCCGAAAAGGTTGAGGCATTGCTCGCCCAGTTAACCGCAGAGGAGAAGGTGAACCTGGTCAGTGGGCTGGGCTTCAATCTCAATTTTGCGCAACCCGAAGCGTTTGAAACCGTCCCTGGCGCAGCGGGCTACACCTATCCTGTTCCAAGGCTCAATATTCCGTCCATTGTGCTAGCTGATGGCCCTGCTGGACTGCGCATCTGGCCCGATCGACCCGGCCATAATCGCAAGTATTACGCGACGGCCTTTCCCATCGCGACAGCACTCGCCTCTACTTGGGATGTTGATCTGCTGAACGCGTTTGGGCGCTCGGTGGGTCACGAGGCAAGAGAGTACGGGGTCGATCTTTGGCTCGCTCCTGGAATGAATATTCACCGGGACCCATTGGGGGGTCGGAATTATGAATATTTCTCGGAGGATCCCTTCCTTTCGGGCACCCTTGCAGCCGCAACGGTCGATGGCATCCAAGCCGAAGGAGTGGGGGCGACCATCAAGCATTACGTCGCGAACAATCAGGAAACCAATCGGGTCACAGTAGATACCAAAGTGAGTGAACGTGCTCTTCGGGAAATCTATCTGAGGGGGTTCGAGATTGCGGTCAAATCCTCAAAGCCCTGGTCGGTAATGAGTTCCTACAATCAGGTGAACGGGACAACCGTCTCAGAGCATGAACGGCTGCTGATTGATGTGCTGCGTCATGAGTGGGGTTTCGATGGCGTCGTCATGACTGACTGGTTCGGAGGGTTCGACGCAGTCGCCCAAATGAAAGCGGGAAACGAGCTACTCATGCCAGGGATGCCCGAGCGGACTGAGGCCATTCGGGCTGCACTCGACTGCGGTGATTTTGATGAGGCGGTGCTGGATCGCAATGTTCGATTCATTTTAGACGTGGTATTTCGATCCCTCACGGCCAATGATCACTTACGGACTGATACACCAGATTTGCTGGCTAATGCTCGCCATGCCAGGCAGGCAGCTGCAGATGGCGTGGTGCTGCTCAAAAATGCATCGGAAACCTTGCCCATGTCGCCCAGTGCGCGAGTTGCAGCGTTTGGCACGGGCTCGTATGACTTTATAGCCGGCGGCGTAGGAAGCGGCGATGTCAACGAGGCATACACGGTGTCATTGGTAGAGGGTCTGGAAGCGCGGGGCATTCGTTTGGATGCAGCGCTCAGCGAGATGTACGCGACTTACGAGGCGGACGAGAAAGCCAAACTGCCGAAGAAGAGAATGTTCTTTGAGTTAGCGCCGTCAATTCCGGAGATGCCGCTTAGCGAGCAGTTTCTTGAACGCGCGGTCGCGGACAATGACTTGGCAATGATCACGTTGAGTAGAGATTCTGGAGAGTTCCAAGACCGCTCGCTCGAGGGCGATTTTTACCTGACCCTTGCCGAGCAAACCATGATTGATGAGGTGTCTCGAGCCTTTCGCGCGGCGGGCAAACCTGTGGTCATGGTGATCAATAGCGGTAATGTGATTGAAGTC
>CAJXDD010000296.1:0-2987 GCA_913052075.1 uncultured Gammaproteobacteria bacterium | reverse complement strand
TGCGATCGACAATAATGCTACACACCGGGTTGCGACGAACATTGACCACTTTCTGGCCGCGGCCAAACGTAAAAATTTTGCCCTCTACCCAACCGAACCACATCGGCGTCAGATTAATCTCGACACCCGGTCCAATGGTTGCAATCCGCATGTTCCAGGTATTCATCATCAGATCACTCAATTGATCTTCAGACATGGCCAAACGTTTTGAAATCGGCATTATCGCTCCCTCTTGATGCTCCCGATCAAATCATCGCTTCACATCAGTTGCAAGCGAACTCACACCAACCAGGTGCACCCTATGTTCTATATCACCCTTCTTGTAGAGAGGAACATGGATAACTCGCCAGGAACATGCGGCAACGAGGAACTGCTCAGCGACGTTTTTTACGCTTGCCGGGTCCAGGTACCTTAGGCAATCCCTGATGCTGTGTTAAAAATGGACGACTTTTACTGGGGGGACCGGAAAATTGCGTGCGCGGTACCAGGTGTTGACGGGTATTGCCGATCAGATCCGTTCGGTTCATCCGCCGCAGCGCTCGTCGCAGCATCGGCCAATTGTCCGGATCGTGATATCGCAAGAACGCTTTGTGAAGGCGTCGCTGACTTCCGTGTCTAACAATGGATACTGCCTCACTGTCTCGATCAATCCGGTGAAGAGGATCACTCTCCGAGTAGTACATCGCGGTAGCCGTCGCCATGGGTGTGGGATAGAAATTCTGAACTTGGTCCGCGCGAAAGCCGTTCGCCTTCAGCCAGAGTGCCAAATTCAACATGTCCTCATCGGTTGTCCCGGGGTGGCCAGCAATAAAGTAGGGAATCAGGTATTGCTCTTTGCCGCTCTTCGCTGTCGCCTCGTCAAACATGGCCTTGAAGCGGTCATACGTGCCTATGCCCGGTTTCATCATCTTGGATAGTGGGCCTGTCTCGGTATGCTCTGGCGCAATTTTCAAATAGCCACCCACATGGTGGCTAACCAATTCATTCACGTACTCTGGTGTCTCGACAGCGAGGTCATACCGGAGACCCGATGCAATGAGCACCTTCTTCACGCCGGGTATCGCCCGCGCCTTTCGATAAAGACTAATCAACGGGGTTTGGTCGGTATTGAGGTTTTTACAGATACCTGGATACACGCAGGACAGGCGTCTGCAGTTCGACTCAATCTCTTTAGATTTACAAGCCAGACGCCACATGTTGGCCGTCGGTCCGCCTAAATCAGAAATGACCCCGGTGAACCCGGGTGTCTTATCTCTGATTTGTTCGATTTCATTCAGGATGGATTCCTCACTCCGACTCTGAATCAGGCGGCCCTCGTGCTCGGTAATCGAGCAAAAACTGCACCCACCGAAGCAACCCCGCATGATATTGACGGAGAACCTAATCATTTCGTAAGCGGGTATTCGTGCATCGCCGTACGATGGATGCGGTACTCGCTGAAAAGGCAATTCAAATACCTCATCGATCTCGGGCGTGGTCAACGGCAGCGGCGGCGGATTCAACCAAATCCATCGGGGACCGTGGGCCTGGACCAGCGCTCGCGCGTTCATTGGGTTGGTTTCGCGGTGCAGGATTCTTGAGGCTTGAGCGTACAACTTTGAATCGTTCACCACCTGCTCAAAGCTTGGTAACTGGATAGCATCAAGAAATGGAATGGACGAGACCGCTGATGATAATTCGGCGTCATGTTGGTCTGTCTGCTGATCTTTGCTTTCTCGAGGGGCCCATGCTTTTACCCCATGCTCGTCTAGAGGGACATTCGCTCGGCCTTCAGGTCTGGCTTCAGCATTTACCATCAGCTTAACCGGCGACGGTCTGTCTTCTGGCAGCATAGACTCATCGACAAGGTCGATGTTTTCGGGTACCTCATTCACGACAAACGCCGTTCCTCGAAGATCCCGAATCGAGTCGATCGGTTCGCCTTGGCTCAGACGGTGCGTCAGTTCAACGATCGCGCGTTCAGCATTACCAAAAAGTAACAGGTCAGCCTGAGCGTCAATCAGGATAGACCGCCTAATCTGGTCCTTCCAATAGTCATAATGCGCAAGTCGTCTGAGGCTCGCCTCAATGGAGCCCACCACAAGCGGAACCCCGGGAAACGCCTCTCGACAGCGTTGGGAATACACAATCACCGAACGATCAGGCCTTTGGCCTGCGGCTCCATTAGGAGAATAGGCATCATCGTTTCGACGCTTCCGATCAGCCGTGTAGTGATTCACCATTGAATCCATATTGCCTGCCGCAATCCCAAAGTAGAGATTGGGCTCTCCCAAAACCTCAAACGCCGAAGGGGAGCGCCAGTCGGGTTGCGCGATGATCCCTACTCGAAAGCCCTGTGCCTCCAATAGCCGGCCAATCACTGCCATCCCGAAACTAGGGTGATCTACATAGGCATCACCGGTAACAATAATGACGTCACAACTATCCCAACCAAGGGCATCCATTTCAGCTCGGCTCGTCGGTAAAAATGGCGCCGTGCCAAAGCACTCGGCCCAAAACCGCGGATATCCGAACAAATCAGGTGCGTGGAGGGTCATCGGTGACTGACCTAGGCAATAAGAAGGCCGCTATTGTAGTCCACCCTTTCGATGATCCCAATCCGACCATCCATTGGTCAGCTCTGCCGTCGCGAGCAAAATTTCATCAAGCGCATTGGGAAAGGAGAAACGGTAACGTGCTGATGTCTTTATGGACGACACCGCTAGACGGCCCCGCATCAATCTGTGGCGCAGATTTAAAGCATTCATTCGAGGCATTCGTTTAAGACATTCGTTTAAGGCGTTCGTTTAGGGCAGAGATTAGCTAGCGAGAATGGGCTGGAAGGCTGCGAACTGACTTTCCTGTGCCTTGAGCTACCCCGCGTTTGCATGTGTCCAATACCCTCCCCACAAAGCACCTGAAGTCGGATAACCAAGCCTAAAAACCTATTCCCCTAGAGAATACATTATTCTACTTTTATTCTTTTTTTGATTTTTTGGCACTGTGCT
>CAJXDD010000295.1:0-2998 GCA_913052075.1 uncultured Gammaproteobacteria bacterium | reverse complement strand
CCGCCTGTGCAACGCCGTACCACGTCAGCAACTGTCCCATTTCATCGAGCACAACCACATCAACGTCATTCAAAGGCCCGTTCTGACTCGTCATCTTTGCTTTAAACCCCGCACTGACAGTGTCGTTGACTAAACCATTTGCGCGATGAACATGGCGCGGCGCGAGCACTAATCGGAGCGTCGGATATTGAGATTTGAGGGCTTCGAATGCTGTGAGGCAAAAGGATTCCTCAGGCGCGTGCGTGCTGGCCGCGAGCAGCATGGGTTCTGGCCCTAAACGAAGCCTTGTCCTTCGCACATCCTCCTGAAAATCTGGAGGGAGGCCCGCATCGAACTTAATTGATCCAAGGGTTTGAACACTCGATTCACGAGCTCCAAGCGCCAAGAACCGCTCACGATGCGCTTCACTTTGGCAGCCCACCAGCGCAAGGGATTGAAGCGCTGCTTGGATTAGCCCCTTGGCCCATGCATACCGCCGGTACGACTTCTCCGATAACCTGCCATTGATCAGTGCGGCAGGTATGCCTTGACGCTCAAGCGCCGCAAGCCAGCCCGGCCAAATTTCCGTCTCAATGATCAGCGCCGCGCGAGGCGCCATACTCATCAAAAAACGATTCACGCAAAAGGGCACATCATAAGGCGCGTAAACCAGCGTGATCGACGGACCGAACAGTCGTTGTGCCGCTTCTCGTCCAGCTGGCGTGGTCACGGTCAGAACAATCGAGCGCCCTTCCTCGAGTAATAATCGGATCAGCGCCTCAGCGGCGATGGTTTCGCCCGCGGAAACAGCGTGGATCCAAACGTCATGAGTAGGGTAATCACCAACCCATCCAAAGCGCTCAACCAAGTGGGCACGATAAGCGGGTTCACGAATAGATCGATAGATCAGCCGGAGCACCACAACGGGTAGCAATATCAAGATCAGCAGTTGATAGATGCGCAGCATAGCTGGCCTTTAAGGACAAGATTAAAGGGCATACCGTTCTTCGCTTGAACTTTAACACGCCACTATCGCGCCCTTCACGATAAACGCCTAAAATCTCGCCGGATCGGCTTGAATGGACCTCATGAACCCGCACCAGTCTACCAATGACGTGTCCCCACTATCGCACCGATTGCTTTGGTGGTTACTACGCCGTATTACCAGCCTCAGCCACGCTAACCAGACCACCCTCAGCCGATGGTTAGCGAGGCTCGCTCCGATCGTTGCTGGTCGCCGCATGCGTGTTGTTCGCGCCAATCTTGCCATCTGCTTTCCCGCCCTCAGGACATCTGAGCGGGAAGCGCTAGCCAACAGGGTGGCTTCTTCAACCATTCTCGGACTGCTAGAAACACTGACCGCATGGGTCAGGCCAGAGCAATTGGCGGACAAACATCTAGACATCGAAGGGTTAGATTTACTCCGAGAAGAACGGCCGCCTCATCAAGGGGTGCTGCTGGTTGGCATGCATTTCGCGACCCTCGATATGGCTGGTGCACTCCTCAGTCGAGAGATCCCATTCGATGTTATGTACAAGCCTAGTCGCAAGCCGTTCATCGAAGCACTCATGGTGCAAGGGAGAAATCACTATTTCGACCAGGTCATCAAGCAGAGCAACATTCGAGAAGTTGTGAGAAGGCTTCGCGCCGGGAACATCGTCTGGTACGCGCCAGACCAGGATTATGGTCCTGAGAACGCAGTGTTTGCGCCTTTTTTTGGCACGCCAGCCGCGACCATCACAACGACCTCAAGGCTAGCGTCAATGACCGACGCCAAGATCATTTTTATGAGTCATTTTCGGGTGGGGGAGGATCATTACCGCATATGCCTCACGCAAGCACCTTCGACGCTCCCCTCTGGCAACGAACTGGACGACGCCACCGCGATGAATCGAGTCATCGAGGCAGAGGTTCAAAAAGCACCGGAGGAATATTGGTGGGTTCACCGCCGATTCAAATCAGCACCCGAGGGTGGTCGAAGAACGCTCTACGATACCGAATATAAAGGTGCATAACCGTAGGACTTAAGCGCCGCTACCCTTCGAAGTCACGCTGGGCACCACGCGCAATACTTCCGCCATGGTCGTTTGACCATCCATTACCTTCGCAGCTCCGCTTTGCGCCAATCGCTGCATGCCCTCCGCTTCGGCGACGAGGCGGATCGCATCAATATCTGTTTGCTCATCAATCAGCGCTTTGATTTTGGGTGAGAGCGTCAGCAACTCGTAAATGCCAGCCCTCCCATGGAACCCCGTATCTCGACATTGCTCGCATCCTATCTCACTCCGGTAGTGCGTCTCCCTATCTGCGGGCACCTCGTAACCGAGCAAGGCGGCGATATCCTCGCTGTCTACATCCGATGATTGAGCGCACCGATCGCACAACGTGCGTACCAATCGCTGAGCCATCACACCAAGGACCGTGGCTTTGATCAAATAGGGTGGCACACCGAGCTCGAGCAACCGGGTGATTGCGCTTGGCGCATCATTAGTATGCAAGGTCGATATGACTAGGTGGCCCGTTAGCGCTGCTTGAATCGCCATTTCAGCGGTTTCTAAATCGCGAATCTCACCGACCATAATAATGTCTGGGTCCTGCCTTAGTAGTGCGCGAACCCCTTCGGCAAACGTGAGATCAATGTTGTGCTGCACCTGCATCTGATTGAACGCGGGCTCCACCATCTCGATGGGATCTTCGATGGTGCAAACGTTGACCGACTCGGTCGCCAATTGCTTCAAACTCGTATAAAGCGTTGTGGTTTTCCCAGATCCCGTCGGGCCAGTTACGAGCACTATCCCATTGGGCTGACCGACTAAAGACTCCCAGGTAACCTGCTCCGCTTCACTAAAGCCCAGCTCCGCGAATGTCTTCACCAAAATAGACGGGTCGAAGATCCGCAAAACCATTTTCTCGCCGTGCGCAGTGGGAAGGGTTGATAGTCGCAACTCAACTTCTCTGCCTGATTGCGAACGGGTTTTCAGCCTCCCATCCTGGGGTCTCCGCTTTTCGGCAACATTCA
>CAJXDD010000294.1:0-3040 GCA_913052075.1 uncultured Gammaproteobacteria bacterium | reverse complement strand
AATACGGCTGCCGCCATAGCTTGAACGACGCGATCAAGCGAGCAACCGACATGTTAATGGCCGGCAAGCGCGCGCTCGTCATTGGCTATGGGGATGTTGGTAAAGGATCTGCTCAGAGCCTGCGACAAGAAGGTATGGTTGTCCGAGTGACCGAGGTCGACCCCATTTGCGCCATGCAAGCCTGCATGGATGGGTTTGAGGTTGTCTCGCCGTACATCGATGGGGTGAACGATGGCAGTCTTGACTGTATCGACACCCGACTTATGAACAGCACGGATCTCATCGTGACCTGCACGGGCAACGTTAACGTCTGCGATGAACAATTGCTGAGAACCGTCGCGAAGCATGCCATCATCTGCAACATCGGGCACTTCGACACCGAAATTGACACTCAATTCATGCGCGATCATTGGCGTTGGGAAGAGGTTAAACCTCAAGTCCACAAAATCTATCGAAGCGATGATCAAGACGATTTCCTTATCCTTTTGTCTGAGGGGCGCCTCGTCAATTTGGGTAATGCAACAGGCCATCCCTCGCGCATCATGGATGGTTCGTTTGCCAACCAGGTGCTCGCTCAGATGTATCTCTATGAGCTTGCTTGGGCTGATCAGGATCCCGCCCAGCGCTCTCCTATCACCGTCGAAGTGTTACCTAAATCACTCGATGAGGAGGTGGCACGTTATATGGTGGAAGGGTTTGGTGGAACGATCACCCAACTCACCAACAAACAAGCTGACTACATACAAGTCAGTGTTGAGGGCCCATTTAAAGCCGAAGCCTACAAGTACTGATACACTGCCCGCTCGCGATATCGGATTGGGCGCCATCCTAGTGCCCAGTTCGATGACCCTCAGTAGGAGAGCACACAATGGATGCGGCCCTTCGGGATCTACTTGATTTACTCGACCTCGAGCAAATTGATCGAGACATCTTTCGAGGACGCAGTCCCGATGAGGGCTGGCAGCGCGTATACGGCGGACAAGTCATTGGCCAAGCATTGGTCGCTGCCTCAAGAACCGTGAGCGAACCAGAGAGACTAACCCATTCACTTCACGGGTACTTTCTCCGCCCTGGCGATACCACCATTCCCATCTTATATGACGTCGACCGAATCAGAGACGGCAAGAGTTTCTCGACCAGACGTGTCGTGGCTATTCAACGAGGTAAAGCGATTTTCAGCATGGCTGCATCCTTCCACGATGCCGAGGAAGGATTGAGTCATCAGTTCGAGCGACCAGCAGCTCTCCCACCTGAGCAGTGCATTACCGAGCAGGCGCTGATTGACGAGTACATCGAGCATTATCCCGACGCAGCCGAGATCTATGGCAAACGAGCACGGCCGATTGAGATGAGGTACGTCGACCCCATGCGGGACCACGCGCCGGAGCCTATGCCGCCCGAACAACACGTTTGGATTAGGACCGTCGATTCCATGCCAGACGACCCGCGCCTTAACCAGTGCTTACTTGCGTACGCATCGGACATGACGCTGATTGACACGAGTTATCGCCCCCATGCGGTCAATTGGCGCGATCAGAACTTCCAGGTCGCGAGCCTCGATCACGCCATGTGGTTTCATCGGCCCGTTAGAACCGATGAGTGGCTGCTTTATCACCAGGACAGTCCATTTTCTGGCGGCGCACGAGGGTTTAGCCGAGGCACGTTTTTTGACCAATCGGGTCAACTCATCGCATCATGTGCCCAAGAAGGATTAATTCGGCTTCACTCATGAAAATTCGCTACATTGATCGAACGCGAGACTATTATCGCGCCCAGGGATTCAAAGCTGACTATGCCTGGTCAACGAACGACGAAACGCCATTCAGCCGACTGGCCAAACCACTCAGCGAATGCACCGTCACCTTTGTCACCACCGCCGTTGTCGAACCAGACATTCCCAAGCCTATTCGAACCGCTCAGCACTATGATTTCGAGAGCGCACCTGCTAGGTTCTTTACCGAAGAACTCTCCTGGGACAAGGTCACTACGCATACGCGTGATCGAAGTAGTTACTTCCCTATCGAGGTGCTTCGCTCACTCGAGGAAGAAGGTGTCATTGGGAGTATCGCCTCTAGGTTCCACTTTGTTCCAACAGAATATAGCCAACGACTGACCATCGATCAGGACGCGCCCGCGATTGCAGATGCGTGCACTGAGGATGAAGTCGATATTGCCATTCTGATTCCGTTGTGACCCGTCTGCCATCAGACCGTCAGTTTGACGGCTAGAGCACTCGAAGAACGCGGGATCGTGACGGTCGTGATTGGCGCGGCGCTGGATATATTGGAGCAGTGCGGCACACCGCGGGTCCTTTACAACGACATGCCCCTAGGCAATCCCCTCGGGAAACCGTTTGATCACTCTATGCACGAGGCCACACTCCGCGCCGCGCTAGTTCTTGCTGCAGAAGCCGTGGCGGCTGGCCAGGTGGTCGAGACGCCCTATGTTTGGGACGCCCTCGACGAAAGCGAGGCGTGGAAAAAGCATTTCATGTGGATTGACCCCAATGATCCGCAGAAGTATTTGCAAATGGGTGAGGAAAACCGGTCAAAGCGCCTAGAGAACAAGGCCAAAGGCCTTTTCAGGCATCCTTACGATACGATGGCAAGGTGGTTTTTGAGTCGCGAACGCTGTTTCAGCAACCTTGGGCGGATCCTTCCAGAACGCCGCTGAGTTTTTCCAAAAACCTTTGGTTTTGTGCGTGCGTGCCTACACTCACCCGAACCCATGACGGAAGCTGGTAGCCTTCCATGGGGCGCACAATGATGCCTTGCCGCTGCACCGCTTGAAAAGCCTCCTTGCCCTGCCCCACCTTCACCAAGACAAAGTTGGCCGATGAAGGCACAAAGGAGAGTCCCATAGCAAGAAACCCTTCCTGAAGTTGAGTCAGTCCTTCGCGATTGACTTGGCGGCTTCGCTCCAAATGTTCCTGATCATCCAGAGCAGCCAGCGCCCCAGACTGAGCCATGCTGTTGGCATTGAAAGGTTGCCTTACCTTCTCCATGGCAGCGACCAACGACGTTCGGGCCATACCATAACC
>CAJXDD010000293.1:0-3046 GCA_913052075.1 uncultured Gammaproteobacteria bacterium | reverse complement strand
GGTATCTCATTCACGGCCAAGCACCTGAACCAGGCAGGGGCACTTGTGAATCTTTACCAGGATGGTTCTGTGCAAGTGAATCATGGCGGTACCGAGATGGGCCAAGGACTGCACACGAAAATTCAAGGGATTGTATCGAGAGTCCTGCATCTTTCGTCTGACCAGATTCGCGTGACGGCAACGAATACGGATAAGGTCCCCAATACATCGCCGACTGCGGCATCGAGCGGGACTGACTTGAACGGGATGGCTGCTGCCCGAGCTGCCGAAACGTTGCTCTCAAGACTCATGGAGCACGCGGAGAAGGATCTTGGTGCGTTAGAGCCTGGGCTTCACGATGGTTGGCTAGTGTCAGGTGGTGAACGCGTGATGTCGTTCAAGGCACTGGTCGACTCTGCCTATCGGGCGCGGATATCACTGTCAGCCACTGGGTTCTATCGAACGCCGAAACTCGATTACGATCTCGACCGGCGCTGGGGCGATCCATTCTTCTATTACGCCTTTGGTGCCGCGCTTAGCGAAGTGCATGTTGATGGGCGCACCGGCGAATATCACGTTGAGCAAGTCGATATTTTGCACGACGTAGGAAATTCTCTGAATGAAGCGGTTGATCGCGGCCAGATCGAGGGAGGGTTTATTCAGGGCATGGGCTGGTTGACCACTGAAGAGTTGCTCTGGAATGACGCGGGCAGGCTGATGTCTGCTTCTCCCTCAACCTACAAGATACCTACGGCCCACGATTTACCAAAAACATTTAACGTGTCGCTCTTTGAGCGGGCGAATGAGGCCCCAACCATTTATCGGTCTAAAGCGGTAGGAGAGCCGCCCCTGATGCTCGCGATATCCGTGTGGTGTGCGTTAAAAGATGCATGCGCGAGTGTCTGTCGGTACAAGGTATCCCCTGATCTTTCTGTGCCTGCGACCCCAGAGCAAGTGCTCTGGGCAATGGACCGTGCGAGGGAGTTCGTCGATGAATAAACTGCTGAATTGGGCCGAGGCAATTTCGATGTGCTATCAAGGCAAGCAGGGGTTTGTGCTTGCGACGGTCCTTGAAACCAAAGGCTCAACCCCAAGAGATCGCGGCGCCAAAATGGTCGTAGTCGAAGACGCTGTTTTTGACACCATCGGTGGTGGCAAGCTCGAGCAGCTAGTTATCGATGCAGCGCGAGAAGCACTGAAGCTTAAGGTCAAAACGCAACAGCTAGAGCACTTTCCTCTGGCGGGTAAAGCCCAGCAATGTTGCGGGGGTAGCGTGGCCGTGCTGCTTGAAACGTTTCCAGTGGCTCGGTTGGCGGTCACTATTTTCGGTGCGGGTCACATTGGACGGGCGCTCGTTCAGGTCTTGGAGCAGTGCGACAGCCGGGTGCAATGGGTTGATTCCCGAAGCGAGCGGTTTCCAGCCGGGCTTGCGGGCAACGTGAAGGCGATACCATTGGATGAACCTGAATCGATGGTTGCTTCACTTGCGCCAGAAGAAAAGGTGGTCATCGTGACGCACGATCATGCGCTTGATCTAAGACTGTTACACCATCTGCTGGACGAAACTGAGCTCGCGTCGATCGGATTGATTGGCTCGGAAACTAAGGCGAGCCGGTTCAAATCGCAGTTACGAGCACTGGGTGTTCCGGCATCTGAGGACTGGCGGTGGCGTTGCCCAGTCGGTTTGCCGTCCGTGAGCGGGAAATTACCGATGGAGGTGGCGGTGAGCATCGCCTCGCAGCTGCTCTCTGAGGTCGGAGAAGGCACCGAATCGAGTGGCCCGAGCTGGAAGGACGTTCAGCTTGCACTTGGGAAGCACTAAGGGAGTTGGCGCGAATGATAGGAAAGGCGTTAGAGGCATTGAATTGTGCTGATACCGAGTCGGCAAGGCAGCGGTTCCTTAGCTTTTGTCATTGTCAAAAGTGGGTGGAACGGATGGCTGATGCACGCCCTTTTGCGAGCGAGGCGGCGCTCTTTAGCAGGGCCGATGAGTGTTGGGCTGAGTGCAACGAACCGGATTATTTGGAGGCGTTCAAGGCGCACCCTCGCATTGGCGATCGCAAGGCGCTCGCAGAAAAGCTGGCGGCGCGGGTGCAACAGGAGCAAGGGCAAGTCAGTGCTGCGCCTGATTCTGTGATCGATGCATTAACAGAAGGCAACGATACTTACTTTGATCGATTCGGCTATATTTTTATCATCTGCGCAGCGGGTAAGAGCGCCGAGCATATGCTTGATCAATTACGCCAGCGCCTGAGCAATGATCGTGACACAGAACTCCGCATTGCGGCAGAGCAGCAACGCCAGATCATGACGTTAAGGATGCAACAGTTTCTGGAGGGGGCTGATGGGTAAAGCTGTAATTACAACGCACGTACTTGACTTGGACAATGGATATCCGGCGGCGAATATTGCAGTTACGCTCGCGCATCCATCCGGTCGTTCCTTCTCAGGTACGACCAATGACGACGGGCGAATTGACGAGTGGTCTGGCGATGTTGATCTCATAGCCGGAGATTACGTTTTGACCTTTGCGGTGGGCGCGTATTTCGAGGAGACCGCTCGCGACAGTTTTTATGGTGATGTCACGGTCCGATTTATTGTTCGAAAGGACAATGATCGAGCGCATTTCCACGTACCGCTGCTACTCAGTCCTTTTGGCTATAGCACCTACCGCGGAAGCTAAGATGGACCGTATTATTCGAGCGAGGGGACTGCATTTTCCTGGAGCGACGGATGATTCCATGGTGTTCTATAAGGACGCAGTGCTTTGCGTGAAGGACGGAAAGATTGTCGAATTCGACCAAGCAGAAAAACTCCAAGCACAAGGGCTCGACCTGTCGCGATGCGAACACCATCCCGATCAGGTGCTGATGCCAGGATTTATTGATCCACACATTCACTTCCCACAATTAGACGTCGTAGCGTCTTATGGCACTCGACTGCTCGAGTGGTTAGAAACTTACACCTTCCCGGCGGAGCGTCGGTTTTCTGATCAGAATTTTGCCGAAACGGCCGCTGATGAGTTTTGCAACGCGCTCTTAGCAGCAGGAACCACAACAGCGATGGC
>CAJXDD010000292.1:0-3070 GCA_913052075.1 uncultured Gammaproteobacteria bacterium | reverse complement strand
TTCAGGCTTTGATCAACACGTGGTCGGAAACGGGACCGGAAGCAGTTGAGGGTTCGATTGGCTTAGAGGTTAAATCCGATAACGGTGCGGTCCAGTTCAACTTGCAGATGCCTGCGGATCATAAATTAAGCAGCGACCACCCAGTGATGGCCATGGCATCCCAGGTTCTCGAGGGGCAGGGCGGTAAGTTAAATTACGATGATGGTGAGAATACGTACCAACTTTTTACGGCTCCCTTGGGCTCCAATTCCGATGGCTCCGCGCAAGGAGCGCCCCAATGAAACGATTGTATTGCTTTTTAATCGCTTGGGCGGCTCTTCTGACGGCACCAAGTGTGCAAGCTGAGCAAATCATTGCTTTGTCGGGCGAGGAAATTGGCCTCGATGCGGGCATGACCTACCTCCAAGATACTCAAGGCGATTTGACGCTTCAGCAAATTCTCGAAGGTGGTCTTGAGTTTCAAGAAGGCACCGGCTCGGGGTTTAACTTTGGACTGACCGGGGATGTTTACTGGTTCAAAGTGGCTGTTCGCAACGACTCGGGCAACACTTCCCATGTGGTGGCGTTGAAGGAGTTGCTGCTTGAGCTTACTGGCGCAACGCACGCCGAGCGAGGCGGGAGTAGTGCCACTACCGATGACATGAGCCGTCCTCCCGGGTTTCAGGATTACCGATTTCGTCACCGTGAGCATTCGCCTGAAGTCAATGATGAATTTGCCGCATGGACAGCACCACTCGCTATGCTTCATCAGTTGCTCGATGATGCGAGGGCCGCTATAGAAAATCATCTCGGTCATGCGCCGATGTTGCTGCAATCGAAGTTCGAACGGTTGTTGGCCGCCTTTGGGCAGTTTGCCAGTCGTCTAGAGACGGCGATGGCTCTCGCCGCCATTTATCGGGATGCGGCGGCCTCACCCGATGTGCCTATCGCTCGCTGGGTTCGATCGGTTGGTTCGGAGGTTTTCGTGTCGGCAACGCCAGTGGCCGTCGATGACTTTTTGGGAACCCAGTTTTGGACCGATGACGCGCGTGTGGTCATGACCTCAGCAACATTGTCGGCGGCAGGGCAGTTTGATCTGCTAAAGCGAGACCTTGGTCTTCCGGAAGACACCGTCTCTGAGTGCTTTCCGAGCCCTTTTGACTATGCGAACAATGCACAGCTTCGAATCCCTCCAATGCGGAGTTCAGCGACGGAACCCGGCGCTCACACTGAGGAGATTGTTGGGTTGATTCCAGAGTTGCTCAACCAGTCGAACACGGCGCTGGTCCTTTCGACGTCCTGGCGACAGCTAGAAGCCGTGGTTGACGGTTTGCCAGCAGCGCTTCGTGATCATTGCTGGATTCAAGGAGAATTGAGTAAAGGCGAAATATTACGCAGGCACCGTGATGCCGTCGATAAAGGCGATGCCAGCTATATTATCGGATTGTCATCATTCGCCGAGGGCATTGATTTACCGGGCGCCTATTGTGAGCACGTGATTCTTTGCAAGCTACCTTTTGCGGTTCCCGATGATCCGATGGGCGCAACCTTAAGCGAATGGTACGAAGACCAAGGGCGGGATGCGTTCATGGAATACAGCTTGCCGATGGCCGCCGTGCGTCTCGCTCAAGCCGCGGGTCGATTGATCCGCTCAGAAACTGATCGGGGGATATTTACTATTTTGGATACGCGGCTTAAAACCAAGCGTTATGGTCGAATTTTGATTCGCGCGATTCCTCCGTTTGCCAAGGAAGGGTTTTGAAAAACGAAACATCTATTGAGCCGCTGGTCCCGTACGAGGAATGGCGCCCTGCGATTCTCGAGACGCTGAGACAAGGCGGCGTCATTGACCCTGACTATGCGTCACACGTTGAGCGCTGGCTTGAGCAAATGAGTCGGTCGGCTCGTGTGATTGGTCTTGCGGGCAGCCAGGGTAGTGGCAAGTCAACACTGTCGAAGTGTGTTGCAAGGCTCGCTGAGACGCTGCTTGGCCGTCCCGCCATTGTCTTAAGCCTTGATGATTTCTATCTGCCGAAAGCCGAGCGGGTAGCACTGGCTGATATTCACCCCCTGCTAGTCACGCGAGGTGTTCCAGGCACTCATGATGCGACGTGGCTCGCAGAGACCATCGACCGGTTGATTCAAGGCAAGTCAGCCGATGTACCTCTCTTCGACAAGGGGGAGGATGATCGCCTGCCTGATGTCAGTCGAATCGATCCGGTATCGTTTGTGATCATCGAAGGCTGGTGTGTCGGGGCTCGCGATGAGCCCATGGCTCGGCTGGTTGCGCCCCTCAATCTTCTGGAGCGCGAGGAGGATTCGAGTGGCGATTGGCGACATTGGGTTAATGATGCCCTTGGTACTGCGCCGTACCAAAAACTCAGCGAGGTGGATTTCATGATTTATCTCCGACCTTCCGACTTTGACCATGTTTTGAATTGGCGGATCGAGCAGGAGCAGCGACACAATCAGGGCTCACAGCAGATGGACGCTGCTTCTCTAAAACGGTTTATCGCGCACTACGAGCGGATTTCACGGTGGATGATGGAGGATCTTCCCTCGCGCGCAGATCACACGCTGACCCTCGGCGCCGATCATGAGATCCTTGACTCGAGGGTTAACTAAGCAGGGCGCGCCAGTGCAGTGCTAACCCCACCGGCCCACGCTCTCGGGCGCGTCAAGCACTTTGGTGATGCACTGGTCATGAGTCCCTCGACTATCGAGGTAACTAACCTAGATAGCTCGTCATTACCGAGTCCTTGAGCTTCCCAGTCAAACAAGTCCAATTAACCCTCGACACCTGCAACGACGCGCTTGGCGTGACGCTCAGCAAAGCGGGAGGCGCGGGCGGTTATTGACCATCAAAGCACTTCACGCCCGCGCGGAGAACGCGTGGATGTTAGCCGCTGGCGATGGAGGGCTAAAGGCTAACGGCGTGCTAAATGACCCTCAGTCGTGATTCTAATAGCTTGGAATACATTTGGCGCATGCCCATGCGCGCAAGGAATGGGCACGGATAGTTCCAAATGGCGATCACGATTCAGCTTTGATTCAGTAATCAGCATCTATCTTCTCACCTATCGAATGACAT
>CAJXDD010000291.1:0-3200 GCA_913052075.1 uncultured Gammaproteobacteria bacterium | reverse complement strand
TCTCTAACGTATCTGAGTCAGGCACCACCTCCGTTACCAATTGCAGGTCCTTCAATTCGCTGGCGGGTACCCGATCCCCAAGCAAAGCCAATCGCGCCATCACCACCTCACTGCTTCTAACACTAAGCCACCCAGCATTCATCGGAATGTCTGAGCCTTGTTGAATTTCTCCGATTTGCAGAAAAGATGACTCTCCCGCGACGACAAGATCACAAGCAAAGACTAGTGCCGCACCCGCGTTGATCGCAAACCGCTCGAGCACGCCAATCAGCGGCTTAGCTGAGCGATACAAGGCGTAATGCATCTCTCGCAAGGCTTCCCCGTCCCACTCGCCCAAATAATCAGGATCGCCTTCTTTCGATTGTAGTACCTTCAAATCAACCCCGGAGCAGAAGGCGCCATCAGACCCCCGAATGACGATCGCAGCAACGTCCTGCTGCGTGGACAGGCCATTAACAGCTGTTGCAACTTCTTTGGCCATAGACGGCACAATGGCATTTTTTCTCGCAGGTCTAGCTAGCACGACTTCCGCCCAGCCGTCGTGCTTTTCAATCACGGTGTACTCATTCATTCGTTGTTTTCCCCTCTCGAACGTAGCCAGAATACCACGAGAAAGATGCCGGCCCCTTACCCCTACCACGCTGCGATATCCTCTTTTTCAGGTAGGGCAGATCTGCGATCATCTAGGGTTTCAGAGCAATTTTTCTATACGCCACTGGCAGCCTTTGTTAGCACGCCACCGTGTCGAAAACAGTGTGAAAAGATAGAAAGGACAGTCCATGACCGAAACTGCAGACATAGCGGGAAGACTCGAAGCCGTCAGAGCCAAAATGAAAGACGCTCAGATTGACGCGCTTTGGATTCCTCGAGCCGATGAATTTTTGGGTGAGTACGTGCCAGTTCATAACGAGCGGTTAGCCTTTCTAACAGGATTTACCGGTTCTGCCGGCGTCTGTGTGGTCACGGCCGATCAAGCCATCATGTTTGTCGATGGTCGTTACACGCTGCAGGTCAAGACTCAATGTCCCTCTCCTCTTTTTGAGCATGAGCACCTGATTGAAAAGCCACCACAACGCTTTTTGAGTGAGCAGCTCGCAGGGGGTGACGTTGTCGGGGTCGATGCCAGATGCCTATCCTTGCAAAGCTTCGAAACCATACAGGATTGCCTGGCGGGCAAGGGTATAGGGTTTCAGGCCACCGGCCAGAACCTCGTCGATGAGATCTGGCTGGACCGACCTAAGGCACCGGTTGCCCCTATCTTGCTACTCGATCAGGCGATCACCGGAATGTCGTCTATGGACAAGCGATCAGCTGTCGCTGACGTGCTCATCCAGCAAGATGCGGACGCTGCATTGATCACGCAACTGGATTCGATTGCTTGGCTGCTCAATATTCGTGGTGATGACGTTCCTCATCTTCCCGTGCTGTTAGCACACGGTTTGATCACAAAAGAGGGTCATTTCACGCTTTTTACTGACATTGCAAAAATAGTGGATGGCTTCTCTGACCACGTTGGCGACCATGTCAGCGTTGCGCCCATTGGAGAGTTCGACGACTACTTAGGCGAGCTATCAAAAGAGGTGAGCCGCTTACTGGTTGATCCCCTATCCTGTCACGCGCATTCTCCACTCATCTGCATGAAGAATGGTATCGAGCTCGTTCGGCAATCCGACCCGGCCGAGATGCCCAAGGCTTGCAAGAATGCGACTGAGATTGCAGGCATTCGAAAAGCGCACCATCGTGACGGTATCGCCCTGTGCCGTTTTCTGGCGTGGCTCGATGAAGAGGTGAGCGCTGGCCGCCCTCACGATGAGGGGTCTGTCTCAGATCGATTGGAAGCCTTCCGCCGAGACTTGCCTGAGTTGAAAGACTTGTCCTTCGGAACGATCTCAGCAGCGGGCCCCAATGCTGCGATGGCCCATTACTCGCATACCAACGGAACCCCGGCATCATTGACGATGGATTCCGTGTACTTGGTGGACAGCGGAGGCCAGTACCTGGATGGCACGACCGATGTGACTCGCACCATCGCTATCGGAAATCCATCCGCCGAGCATAAAGAGATGTTCACCCGGGTCTTGAAGGGACATATCGCTCTCGCTCGCGCGCAATTTCCCCATGGGGTAGGCGGCAACCAATTGGATATTCTCGCTCGGCAATTCCTATGGGAAATCGGCAAAGACTATGATCATGGCACCGGGCATGGAGTAGGCTGCTATCTCTCCGTCCACGAGGGCCCTCAGAGGATTGGCAAAACGCCGGGTCCAACACCTGCTCTCCGACCAGGGATGGTTGTGTCTAACGAGCCGGGCTATTACGAGCCGAACGCCTACGGCATACGCTGCGAAAATCTCGTAGTTGTCGTCGAGAACGACCATGGCATGCTTTCATTTGAGTCATTGACGCTCGCGCCTTTCGACCGACGATTGATCGAACGATCGCTGCTTACCGACTCTGAACGCGAATGGCTCGATGACTATCATGCGCTCGTCTTTCAATCACTCAGCGAGCACTTGGATGATTCTGATCGCGCCTGGCTAACCTCAATGACAGCGCCGCTTGCGGCCTAATTGAAGAGACACTACCACTTGCCGTTTGCACCGAACTGTCAAAGGAGAATTCGATGCCAGTCATGACAAGAAATGAGGCTCTGGCGCAATTGACCGCGGAAGGAGCCGCTTACGAGATCACAAGCGGCCTTGTGAACGAGCGGCCATCACGATATTTCAAGAAAGCGCCTTTGACCTTAGGAGACTTATTCAAGGAGACTGCCAGCGATTTACCGTTTACCGTTTACCAAGAGGAGCGAGAAACCTTCGCCTCAATCTATGCAAAGAGTGCGGCGCTTGCTCAAGCACTCAAGCACGAATGCAAGGTTGCCAAAGGAGATCGCGTTGCGATTGCTATGCGCAATTATCCTGACTGGGTTGTTTCCTATATGGCGATCACCTCACTGGGTGCCGTCGTAGTTGCGTTGAACGCCCTATGGCAGACTGACGAGTTGGCCTACGGGATCTCGCATGTCGACGCCCGATGGTTAATTGCCGACGATGAGCGCATATCACGGATTGGCGAGACAGAATCACAGGGTTGCCAATTAATTAGCGTTCGCTCAGGCCCTCTACCCGACGTAGCTTTCCAAATCGAATCATTGATCGAGTCAAATCTTGGGCAGCCGATGCCCGAAGCTGATATCGATC
>CAJXDD010000290.1:0-3214 GCA_913052075.1 uncultured Gammaproteobacteria bacterium | reverse complement strand
GAAAAGCAAGAAGTCGCCCCTCCAAGCCGGTGACCTGTCAAAGGAGTGGACATCATGAATTCCTATCGCCCGGCGGCCACGATTTTACTTCTCATTACTCTAGCGCTGATCGCGGTTCCCATCATTCAAGGGGACGAACTCATATGTGAGTTTGAAGTTGAGAGAGCACCGTCACTCGACAATAAGTCGCTTCAAGAGGTAAGCGGCGTGACCCGGAGCCACCTCTTTCCCGATACGTTTTGGGCGCACAATGATAGTGGTGACAAGGCTAGACTTTTTGCGATAACGGAGAAAGGGGAGGTGATCTGTCCGCCTTTTCTCCGAACATGCCCATCTAGCGCACAGGGAATAAGCAGTGTATGGGAAGGCCATACCATCGAAATCGCCATGAATTACGACTGGGAGGACATTGCTGTTCTAGGCGGTCACCTATTGATCGCGGACACGGGAAATAATGGCAATGCCAGGCGTGACCTTGGAATCTACCGAGTGCCTGAATTCAATCCACGCGCCGTTGATAAAACGCGAGCGCTTGCCTTTTATCCGATTGCCTACCCAGAGCAATCGATGTTTCCAGCAAAGGAATGGGAGTTCGATGCGGAGGCGATCTTTGTCGCGGATGGGCAGGTCTATCTCGTGACTAAGCACAGAGCATCGGGTTCGATCTCAACGTTCAAGCCGGGCGCGAAACTGTACCGAGTCACTTTGGACGCAACGGAGCGGGCCAATCTGGCTGAACTCATTGCTGTAAAGGATGATCTTGCGGTCGTTACAGCCGCAGACGTCAATCCTAGCGAGGAACTGCTGGCGGTGCTGGGGTACCAATTCCTATGGCTATTTAGCCGGCCAGAGCTGGAGGGAGAACACTGGTTTTCACGGCAGGTCGGCCGCTTAGACCTGCGCAGTTTTGAGATGGGTCAGGTGGAATCAGTGGCTTTTACTGACGATCAGGAGCTCATGATCATCAGTGAACCTGGCGCGCGGTTTCTGGTGCGGTGGAAACGTCGCAAATCTGAGGCTGAGCCAAATTGATGGAGGCGTGGCTGATTGTTCTGCTCATTGGCACAGGCGTCGTGAGCGGATTTATCAATACGCTGGCTGGTGGTGGCTCGATGCTAACGCTGCCGGTACTGATGATCACTGGTATGCCTGCTGACGTCGCCAATGGGACCAATCGGTTGGCGGTGCTCGCACAATCAGCCACTGGTGCCGTCGAATTTGACCGAGCGGGGAGGCTTGATCGAGGGGCTTGGCTTGGCGTCCTCGGTCCTACCGTGCTG
This sequence comes from uncultured Gammaproteobacteria bacterium, assembly GCA_913052075.1. GTDB lineage: Bacteria > Pseudomonadota > Gammaproteobacteria > Pseudomonadales > Azotimanducaceae > UBA9926. The sequence goes on along the minus strand of CAJXDD010000290.1, from coordinate 1,934 downwards.
GGAGCCGCCATAGGTGCGCTTGCTGCCGCCATTATGCCGGTAGCGGTATTGAAGCCGGTACTGCTTAGCACGATGATCGTCATAGCGGGATTAATGGTCGTTAATCCATCCTTTATGCAACCCCGTCCAGAGGAAACGCCGAATCAAGGTTGGGCAGGATTGGCAGCACTCTTTGCAGCCGGTTTGTATGGGGGGTTCATTCAGGCTGGCGTGGGCTTCATTTTGCTCGCCGCGTTATCTGGTGTGATGCAATACGATCTCGCTCGGGGCAACGCGCTGAAGACGCTGTGCACCGGCATCTTTAGTCTTGTCGCACTGGTCATCTTTGCATGGCAAGGCCAGGTCGCTTGGGTCGCAGGGCTGGTGCTAGCGGTGGGGTCGGCGATTGGCGCTTTTATCAGCGTCAAAGTGTCCTTAAATCTCTCGGGCCGCGCGCTCAAGACCATTCTGTTTATAATGGTGTCCCTCACGTGCTTGGCCGCTTTTTTGGAACCTTGAACCATGGTTGAACCAACCGAACCTCGCTACCCCTCGAATTTTATTAGCAACATCATGACTGCGGACGAAGCGTCGGGTAAACATGGTGGCCGAGTTAAAACGCGCTTTCCGCCAGAGCCCAACGGGTATTTGCACATTGGTCACGCCAAAGCGATTTGTTTGAATTTCGGTCTTGCTGCTGAATTCGGTGGCTCAACGAATTTACGATTTGATGACACCAATCCTGAAAAAGAGGACGAGCACTTCATGACGGCGATGCGCCGCGACATCAACTGGCTCGGCTTCGAGTGGGTGGAGGAACACAACGCGTCCGATTATTTTGAAGCGCTGTATGACTACGCCGTGAAACTCATTGAGGCTGGAAAAGCCTATGTGTGTTCGTTGTCGGCCAACGAAATACGGTCCTATCGAGGTACGTTGACCGAGCCAGGCACTGATAGCCCTTACAGGGATCGGTCTGTAGAAGAAAATCTTGATCTCTTTCGACGTATGCGGACGGGAGAGTTCGAAGATGGTGCTCATGTCTTAAGACTGAAAATAGACATGGCATCTGGCAACATGAACTTGCGTGATCCTAGTATCTATCGTATCCGGCACATAGCCCATCACCAGACCGGCGATGCTTGGTGTGTGTATCCCCTTTATGACTACACACACTGTATTTCCGATGCCCTAGAGCAAATTACGCATTCTTTGTGCGATACAGGATTTGAAGACCACCGACCACTGTATGATTGGGTGCTAACTCAACTGGATGTTCCTGGCAATCCACAACAAATTGAATTCTCTCGGCTGAACCTCCAATACACAGTAACGAGTAAGCGGAAGCTGAAACAGTTGATCGATGAGGGGTTTGTCAGTGGGTGGGATGACCCGAGGATGCCCACAATTGCCGGCATGAGGCGACGCGGATACAGTCCGAACGCATTGAGAGATTTTTGTCGACGCATCGGGATCACTAAAAGCGACAACAACGTTGAACTCGCCCTGCTTGAAAGTTGTATTCGTGAGGATCTGGAACCGCGGGCGCCGAGAGCCATGGCGGTTTTAAACCCGCTAAAGCTGACCATTACCAATTTTGATCCTGACGCTACCGAGCAATTGGAGGTCGCAAATCATCCTAAGGACCCAGCACTCGGAACCCGGGCGGTGCCCCTCACACAGAGCGTGTATATCGACCGATCAGACTTTCGGCTAGAAGCCAACCGGAAGTACAAGCGGCTCGTCCTCGGCCAGGAAGTGCGTCTGCGCGGCGCGTATGTGATCAAAGCAATGGATGTTCGTAAAAACGCTGCTGGAGAGATCGAAGAGGTTCTTTGCGAGTACGACCCGAAGACACTGGGCGTCAACCCAGAAGGGAGAAAGGTGCGAGGAGTGATCCAGTGGGTGTCTGCTGCTTCTAATTCCCCAGCAACGTTCAAGCGGTTTGAACCCCT
>CAJXDD010000289.1:0-3234 GCA_913052075.1 uncultured Gammaproteobacteria bacterium | reverse complement strand
TCTTTTCGATCCGCATCATCAATACCAATGATCTGCACATCGTCCCGCGCTAACACTGCTTGTCCCCGCAGCACCATCACACCAAGTTGCTCCAACCTGTTGATGATCGCCTCCAAGTCCTCGTAGCGCTCATGATTTCCGGTCACGAAGTAACAAGGCATCGAAAGCGCTCGGAGCCCTCCCAACTGATCAAGTGTTATCCCGGATTGATCAATGAAATCTCCGGTGATCGTGAGCACGTCGGGACGAATCTGGTTGACCTGCGCAACGAGAAGATCAAGAAATTCCGGATCCCGGGAGCCTATATGGACGTCCGTCCATTGCACGATGCGGAGTGGACGAGTGAGGTTGACCAAACTGAGACGGTGAATCACGAGCGCCGGGCGGATCGACCACAAGCCGACCGCGAGAGCAAGCATGAGGAATACTCCGAGCCAGACAAGGACGTCTTTATCCGACAATCCCCAAACCCGCTGAGAGACGTCAAGCGCGAGCGTACCAACCCACCAAACGGGTATGATTCCCAGAGGAATCTCCAGAACTTGTTTCACTTTTCTCGCAAACGAAGTACGCACTTCTCGAAGTGGCCATCGGCAAATGAGTGGCGTGAGGAACAAGAAAAAGCCTAGAAAACCTGAAGCCCAATACGGCATAGGCAACCAATCGACCAAGCGCCAGACCGGGTAGCCAAGTAGCACCCCCCATATGAGCATCACCACTGAGATGAACGCCAGTGGAACCCTTCTCGGAGTCGGCTCTCGAGAACCATCAGGCTGGGATGTCTGGCTCACGCTGGACTAGCCCAAAGCTGATTGATTCATTAGTCCAGTGCAACTCTGCGGCAACTGACAATTGGATGACGCACCGTTCTCAAGCAGTCTGCGCCCCCGCGCTTCAAAAAGAACGCGATGGATCACGCTTGTCGCCACCAATTCACTCCGCTTTCATCTTCCTCGACCACCAGCATTCTTCTTTCGCGCGCGCAATGGAGATGAGCAAGTGCTTCTCCGGTGGCAGGGAAATAGCTGAAATCAGTGATCGCGCTTTTGAACAGCGCTGGAAAAACGTCCACCGCACGCTTTGGGATGGCACAAAGGTCGTAGAGCTTTTCGAGCGCTACCTCGTGCCAGTCCACCAGTGCTGTCAATCGCTCATGCACGCCATAAAAGAGTGACTCATGAGCAGGCAAGACCAGCAAATCGGGTGGAAGGACCTCCCTGAACCGCTCGCAAGTTCGGATCCATTCTCTCAGCGGGTTGGCGTCGGGCTCAGAGGGTTGAACGCTCACATTAGGTGTGATTTTTGGGAGAATCTGGTCACCCGCGATGATGATCTTCAGTTCTGGGCAATAGAGGCAGACGTGTTCTGGAGCGTGGCCGTGCCCAATGAGGGCTCTCCATTCTCGTCCATTGATGTCGAGGTACTGGCTATCTTGAATTCGGCAATATCCCGCAGGCAGCGGCGCAATGCTCGCACCAAATTGACCGAACCGTTCTCGATAGCGCGTTAACCGAGCCTCATCGAAGCCTGCTCGATGATAAAATCGTATCGCATCCTCCGGGACGTCCTTGGGTCCGTCGCTCGCCATGACCTTGCACATATAAAAGTCGCTGCGACTCATCCAAAGCGGACAATCAAACTTATCGACTAACCATCCTGCGTTACCCGTGTGGTCAGTGTGCAGATGCGTGGCAATGACGCGGTGGACTGGATCGCTACCGATCACATGACTGATCAATTGTTCCCAGCAGGCTTGCACGCGCTCGTTGTATATCCCTGTATCAACTAAGGTCCACCCATCCCGATCGCGAAGCAGCCACACGTTGATATGGTTGAGCCGACCCATCAACGGTAGTTGCGTCCAAAAGACGCCCTCGGCTACCTCTGTCACGCGCCCCTCGGGCGGCACCTGGTCAGTGAACACATAACGGAGCGGATCAAAGCCTCGACGGGATTTTTCTTCTTTTGACACGGTCATTCCTTCTCTTACCTGTTTGGACTTCCCTTCCCAGGTGGTTTGTTTCGACGCTATTCGAGGTTTCAGCGCTGGTCTATACTCCGCGGCTCTGCTCTCAAGCTCACCGCCATGGATAATATCACGAGGTCTCCAAGCGATCAGTCGAGTCAAGTGTTCGACGAGGTTTATGCCAAGCGAGTACTGCTGGCGAGTCTCGTGATTGTGGGCATGGGGTTCTCAGTTTTGTTTCCGCTTCTAGCGCCCATCGGTCGCGAGATTGGCCTCAGCGAGATCCAGATCACCAGCATCATCGGCGTCTCTTCGATCACGGTGTTTATCGCGTCACCCAAGTGGGGGCGCTTGAGCGACCGCTTGGGGCGCAAGCGAGTCATGCTCATTGGGCTATTTGGATTCAGTGCGGGCACCGCGCTTTTCAACTCGGTGCTGTTGGCTGGATTAGAAGGGATCATCAAAGGCACCGGGCTGTTTTTATTACTGATTGTTGCGCGAATTACTCATGCGGCTGTTATGTCAGCGACAATGCCAGCCTCCACCGCGTATATGGCTGACATCACAACCCCCGCAAACAGAACAAAGGGCATGGGTGCAGCCGGCGCAGCGAACAATCTTGGCTCGATCATGGGTCCTGCGCTGACAATCTTTGCTTTCGTCTCGTTGTTGTTCCCGCTTTGGTTGATGGCCGTGCTGGCGTTTATCAATGGGATTTTGGTTTGGCGGTATTTGCCAGAGGCTCCCAAGATTGAGAGTGAATCGCCAACCACTGCGGTTAAAGTGCGATACAGCGACGAGAGGATCCGCCCTTTTGTAATCATTGGCGTACTGATGTTTACCGGCTTTGCCTTGGTCCAGCAGACCATGGGATTCAGGTTTCAAGATGCCCTATCCCTGTCTACCGCGGAGACGGCCAGAGTGCTTGGCGTAGCCATGATGTGTTCAGCAGCAGCCTCGCTCTTCGCTCAATCCGTGGTAGTCCAAAGAACAACCCTACCCCCATTTCGTTTGCTGCAACTTGCGCTCCCCCTATTAACCGTCGCCTTTCTCGTCATGGCGTTCAGCGAATCAAGATGGACGCTCACCGGGGCGATGATTATCCAAGGGTTCGCGATGGGTATGGCGGGACCGGCCTTTACCGCGGGTGCTTCGCTTGCAGTGGAAGCGAGAGAGCAAGGCGCTGTTGCTGGCGTCATCGCAAGCTGCGGGCCACTGGGGTTCTGTGTGGGTCCCATTGTCGGCGGCATGTTGTATCAATCAAAGCC
>CAJXDD010000288.1:0-3291 GCA_913052075.1 uncultured Gammaproteobacteria bacterium | reverse complement strand
GCGAAACGTCGCATGGGTGGTCCGACCCATCGCCATGAAACCCAGCTAAAAATAATCAGTAAGACCGCCATGGTGAGCCAAGCAAACCCATAGGCGTATCCCTTGCCCGCGTGACCGATATAACTGTTGGTCGAGGCAAAGGTTGCAAAAAAAGAAATGCCGACTACGACACCGCCCATGGCGCGGTTGCCGACCATATACCCGCTCAGGCCCTTGGAGGCGGAGTTGCCGAGATAGGCGTTGTAGAGCAACACTCCGGTGTAAAGCAGCAAGAGGACTGCCGCCAGCCAATGATTTGTGAGCCACTCCATCATTGGTGTGTTGCTCGCCTTGAGAGTTGGGTGGCGGCTGTAGTCATCAGGCGCGCTCGGTCAATGTGCGAGTTATCCTGTGCGAATGACTGGCGACTGTAAAGCTGCACGAAGATCTCTCTGACTACCTGCTAAAGGTCGCGCGTCGGTCAAATCTTGTTGGCCGATAGGGTGAGAGGCGCGGGTCCGTCTGCCCCGATAAAATCTCGCTCGACACCAACTGGCCAATAACGGGCGCGAGTGTCACGCCGCTGTGCATCACGGCGAGATAGTGGGCTGGCACCGCTGGGTTCGCTCCGAGGACAGGCAGACCATCCAGCGGCAGCGGTCGCCAGCCGATCATGACGTCTTGAACCTCAGCGTCGGCAAGCTTGGGAACAAACCACTGTGCCATATTGAGCAGTCGTTCTGCATGCGCCATCGCTATAGAAGTTGAAGGGAACTCGCTCGGTCGTTCAGCCAATCGGTCTGCATGGTTGGCTGGTGCGCCCGCCTGCTCCCCGATAACGACGCGCCCGTCAATCCGCTGGTGAACATGGACTCCTGGTGCCGACAGAACTGGCCTTAGTACGTTTGGCAGGGGTTTGGTGACAACAATGATCCCGGGCGTGGTTCTTTGGGGAATATCGATGCTGCACAGTCGCTTCGGGAGGTCTTGCTCGGCGCCGGTAGCAAGGATTAGGTAGTCGCTGTCCCACTCTCCAATCGATGTTTGGATGCGGGTTCCCCGATCAGAGGGCGTCGCATTGATGAGCTTGCAAGGAAAGTGCGAGCGAGCGCCAAGCCGGGTTGCCGCATCAATCAAGCGATGGGTCGCGAGGGCTGAATCGACGGCACCGTCATTCGGCGAGAAAGCAACTTGTTTAGTCCCTTTGAAATCGATGGCCTCGCGATACGGATCCAGCGCGCTACCGAAAAGCACGCTGGCCGGCTCGCCCCACTCGATTTGCTCTTTGATATCAGCCGCGAGTTTTGCTTGCCGCTCACTCGACTCGAACCACTCAATAGACCCGTGCCATTGCACAGGAATCGATAGTTCCGCTTCCAGTTCGTGCCAAAGCGCAACGCTTAACTGGCTTAAACGATGGTAGTGGCGAGGTTGTTTCGCCCAGGTCGCGTTAATCCAAGCAAAGGTAGCCAGGCTCGAGAGCGTGGCGGGACCGCGCTCGTCAATCAAAGTGACGGCTGCACCAGCGCGTGCCAAAGCATAGCCAATGCTTGCGCCAACGATCCCAGCGCCCGCAATGGTCACTCGAGTGTTTGACTTAGCCGCAGTCGACAGAGGTAACGTTGCCAGCAGGCCGGTCGCTTTCAGGAACCTTCGTCTAGACAATATACTGAGGGACTGCGGTTTAAGAGGCATGGTGGTCGCTTCCTTGATGCGTTCGCACGGGGCTCAACCGGAAATCGCAAGTGGCAGCTTGGCAAGGCCTCGGGTGGACAGACCCGGGCGGTAATGGAGGGTGTCCTCGGTGAGCTGAATATCTTCAGTCTTCTCGATCAGCGTGCGAAAGATTACTTCCATGTTGAGGCGAGCGAGGTGATTACCCAGGCATAGATGCGCGCCTCTGCCAAACGCTAGGTGTCTTGGTTTTGGGCGACGAATATCAAATCGCGCTGGGCGCTCTACAAAAGTTGGATCGCGATTCGCCGAGCCATAGAGCAGTCCTAGTTTATCGCCTTGATTGAATGACTGGCCGCGTATTTCAATGGGTTCGCTCACATACCGGTGAAAAAAAGGCAGTGGGGTTTCGAAGCGGAACATTTCCTGGATGGCTGATGGAATCAGTGCCTGGTCGTCTTTAAGGGCTTGCCATTGGTCGGGGTGGCTGAGCAGATTTGCCATGCCCGTACCGATGACATCAATAGTTGAACCGTGGCCCGCTGCTAGTATTAGCAAGGCGGTGGCGATTAACTCGGTTTCCGTAATCTCGCGTGTTTGCTCTGCGCGAATAAGGACCGAAAGCAGGTCATCCCCTAAGGCGTCTCCACGATGATTGATCTCATCGGTTAGGTAGTTGCAGAGCGAGGCGGTGGCTGTTTCGGCTGCCAGCTTTTTTTCATCGCTTCGGTCGACGTCAAAGAATCGCACCATATCCTCGACCCACATTCTTAGCTGGGCTGCGTCTTCCTGCGGTAAACCCAGCATTGCACCGATGACTTGACCGGGTATAGGCGCCGCGAAGGCCTCAATAAAGTCAATGTCATCTTGCCCAATGAGCGGTTCGAGGAGTCGATTGACCAACTGGTCGATCATTTCGCGGTGGCGAGCCACCTCGGTTTGGGTAAACGCTTTCATTACGACCAGACGAAGCTTGCGGTGATGCTCGCCGTCTTGCTCGAGCAGGTTGAGCTGGACGAACCGTTCATGGAACGGCATGTCGTGCCAGTTGTTGTTGACCCGCTCTTCTTGCCGGCTAGCCTCTGAAAAGAGCCGATCAGCACCGCGCCAAATGCGGCTATCCCGAGCGATCGCATCCACCTCGTTATACCAAGGAATGAGCCAAATGTTCATTGGCTCGAAGTAGGTGGCTTGCGGTGCTTCTCTCATCTCGGCGTAAACCGAGTAAGGGTCTGCTGCGAAGCTTAGCGACTCAGGATCAAAGCTCACGGGGCTGGGTTCCATGTTGAGAGGAGTCCACAACTTGCTTGCCTGAAACCATAGGCCGCTCCGCACTAGTCGTAAAGGCCAAAATAGGTCCGGAGCCAGCGTTACCTGTGGTACTGTCACCCAACGGTTGATTGCTGCTTGTCGCGCATGGTCCCGATTAAAAAACTGTGGAAGCTAGCGTTATCAAACCAGTCATCCGTAGTGAAACTGCTCGGTTACTATTTAGACCAGATTGCGCTGGAGCCGGATCCTCCGTTGGTTAGATTGATTCTTTCAAAAAGGATACTTAGGAGAACACTATGACGGTAGTAATAGCTAAGTCTGCCATCGATTTAGGTATCGTGATGCGAGATGCCGGGGCGATGACCC
>CAJXDD010000287.1:0-3298 GCA_913052075.1 uncultured Gammaproteobacteria bacterium | reverse complement strand
CAAATTGTCCAGCTATCCAATCGTGAGGCTCGCAATCAGGCGACGTACGAAACCATCAATGCAACCAATCAAAACCAGGAAATCAAAGCCATTCGGATGGAGACCTCCTATGGCGCATTCATGGATAACATGGTGAATATAGCGCTCGCGCTCATCTTATGGATAGGGGGTACCTCTGTCCTTAATTTGACGATGACCCTTGGCAGCGTTGTGTTGTTTACCCAGTTTGTCGACATGTTCATTCGACCGATTCGCGTGATGGGCCAGCAATACAACGTATTGTTTCGCGCGATGGCGAGCGCTGAGCGCATATTTCAAGCCTTGGATTGGCCGGAGCAAATCAGAGAACCATCTGTCCCTTTCAAACCCTCCGGCCGACTAAAAGGTGAGCTCGCGTTCAGGGGCTTAAATTTTGGCTATCAGGCTAACCAGCCTGTCCTTCGAGACTTTACGTTAACCATCAAGCCTGGCGAGACTCTCGCAGTCGTGGGCCCTACGGGATCAGGCAAGTCGACGCTCATCCGCCTGCTGGTGAGATTTTACGATGTTGACGACGGCATGATTTTTATCGATGGCGAGGACATCAACCGATACAGAAGCGGAGTTTTGCGGCAGCGGATCGGTGTCGTACTTCAGGATTTCCACATCTTTTCAGGCTCGATTCTTGAGAATATAAGATTAGGAAATCCTACAATTAGCCGCGCTGACGCTATTAGGGCGGCCGATGCTGTACAGGCGACTCCTTTTATAGAGCGATTACCAGAGGGGTTCGACACGCACCTCAACGAGCGTGGACAAAATCTATCGCAAGGCGAGCGTCAGCTACTGGCATTTGCCCGAGTCTTGGTCGCAGACCCCGAAATACTCGTGCTTGACGAGGCGACTGCGAGCATCGACACTCAAACCGAGGCGATCGTTCAGTCTGCACTGGAAACTCTCATGCAAGGCAGAACAGCCATCATCATTGCGCACAGACTGCAGACGATCCAATCAGCCGATCGAATTGTGGTACTCAAACACGGTGAAATACGTGAAGTCGGGCGGCATCAGGAGCTCATCGCAGCAAAAGGCATTTACTACACCTTATCGCAGCTCCAATTCCAAGAAGTCATTAACTAGCAAGCTGGATTACGAATGTGGATCTCTATTTCAAAATCGCTGTATTGATAGCCTGTTCAAATTCTTCTTTAAAAGTCTCCGCCATTTGTCCGCGAGGTCAAGAAATCAAATGATCGTTTCTAGGAGCCATAAGATCCTATTTTAAAGTCCGACGCATGATTCCACAAATCGATTTACGCGATTGAAGCATCATTCACAGCTCAGTCATCCCCTTCATAACCATAATAGGTTCTGACCGACTCATATTTCGATATTCCTGGTTCGAAGACTTCAAGTAGTACTTTATCCGGCGCTTCGAGCATGAAGTAGCCGCCCCCGCCTCCCAGATTCCTTATGGGATTCGGGATGTTGGGTCCCGCTGCCCTCATGCGCTCGTAGAGTTCGGCGAGACCAACCACCTGCATCCCCAGATGATGGATCGCGTTTTTTCCGATATCTCGCGGTGGTTGGTCGTAAAGATGCATTGCGCCGATGCCGATTTTCATGAAAACGTTGCGAGCGCCTCTAACGCCGCCATCCCAAACGACCTTGGCATCGAACCAGGTCTCATAAAACGCAATGGTTGCTTCAATATCAGAGGCAAAAAGATGTGAGTGGTGGAGGTGATAGCGCTGATCGCTACCGTAAGGGAATAGCCATTCGGAAGACGTATTATCGGTCATTGTTCAAAGGGACCTTCAACATGCGCTCAATTAACCCCAAGTTATCACAGGGAGGGTGGGTCGAGAAAAGGCAAAGCAACAACCATTTCAAAATCCGAATTTCGGGGAAGACGTTCGCCGCAAAGTCCGAGCCAGCCTTTTTCCATCACGGGCTCCAACACAAGCATTGTCTGCAAACTCTCTGATTGGCGTGAATTAAAATGGCACTTTCCAACCTCTTTTTGCCCTACGTTTAGGCTAGACGAATTGGAAAAATCGACGCAAAGGAAAACCCCCTCTGTGGCAAGTCATAGAAACCATCGCAAAGGGAGTGATCAAGTCGTGTAACAGACTTGTTCTGGAGCGGAAACCTACCAAATTGTCGTAAGTCATTCTTTCGAAAAAGAGGAATTGAACCTCCGAGCCACACGCTACTGATCTAAATATCTCTCAGCCTTTTTGCCGATCGGTGTATTTGCGAGAGGCAATACGCAGACCGCAGACGGCACATCCACTGCAAAAAACCGAACGAATTCGTTTTGGAATTCCCCTTGCCTAAAAGAGAACACTTGCCCCGGATCTCTACAGGCAACCCAAAGGTCATCGTTAGACCAACAGAAATGGCGAGGGTAGGCGGGTACTGCGACCCGGGTGCTCACCGCTAATTCACTACTGGAACCAACATCGAATTTGACGAGCTCATCTGCTCCGCGGTTAGACACCCAGAGTGTTCGATCGCTGGCTCGCCATTCAATTTCGGCCGCCTCATTGAAGCATTTGTTGTCCGCGGCGAGCGTCGTTTGACGGCTAATCACGCGGTCGTCCTCAGTACTGAAGCAAAACACTTCATTGGATAACTCAGCAAGCACCCATAACCGCTTCATCTCCTCATCAAGTACCGCGTGCCGCGGTCCCACGCCGCGAGGCAATGTCCAAGTCATGGACCTAACCAGTGAACGCGTCTTCTTCTCATCCACCTGATCAAAGCCCTGGCAGTCGTAGCGATAAACCTGGTCTGTTCCAAGATCACAGACAAGGACTGTGCGAGGGCCAACCCACTGTGAAAAGTGCGCGTGGGCCTGCTGCTGGCGCTCACTGTGCCGACCTGCTTCACCTCCTCGGTTCCGGAATTCGGTCTGATGCTCAATGATGACCGGGTCCTTAATGAACCTGCCATCGTCATCCAACTTGAATACCACCACACTCCCTGACGAGTAGTTGGCAGCCGCAAGGAGTTGACCATCTGGGCTGATACTGAGATGGCAAGGATCCTCCCCGAGACTGCTCTGCCTAGATAAGAGAGAAAACCCGCTGCCGTTCCAAGAAAACGCGCTGACGAGGCCTCCTCCCTCCCCCTCGCCGAGTTCCTCGACCACGTAGAGGATCGGCAAGCTTGGGTGGATTGCTAAAAAAGAGGGGTTGCGCACTGGAATGTCGAGCGCGATCGCCTGCGAACTGCGTTCGCTCGACACGACGACTCCATAGATGCCAAGCGCATCCGTGCCCTCTGTATAAGTACCGATCAAAAGGTCCATGCT
>CAJXDD010000286.1:0-3312 GCA_913052075.1 uncultured Gammaproteobacteria bacterium | reverse complement strand
AGTGGGTGTCTGCTGCTTCTAATTCCCCAGCAACGTTCAAGCGGTTTGAACCCCTCTTTACGGTGCCATTCCCGGACTCTGAGGAATCCGACTACCGCGACCTTATTAACCCCAATTCAGAGCAGAAGTTTGAGGGGTTCGTAGAGCAAAGCGTTAGTGAGAGACCCGCTGATCAGCGTTATCAGTTTGAACGAGAGGGTTACTTTATTCAGGACGAGGTTGACAGCAGCGCGGGCGCGCTAGTGTTCAATGAGATTGTTGGTTTGAAAGATTCGGCCGACAAAATGCGAGTCAGCCAGGAAAGCCCAATCTGAGCACTGCCATCATCATTCCTCTGGCTTAGAATATTTTTGGGCTGTCAACGGGTCGGAGAACCCACTCTGAAGGGTTGGTGTGCGTCGTAGAATGCTTCTCGACGCTAAAATTGATGCTCGGAATAAACTGATAACGACGGGGTGTTTGCTATGGAAAGTATTCGGCCGTTATCCAAATTAAGTGTTTTAGAGGCAGCCGGTCGCTTGTCACCTCATACCGTGTCGACGCCGGTGCTGACATCCTCAGCGATCGACCGATCCTATCAAACATCACTTTTCTTCAAGGGAGAGCACCTGCAGCATACGGGGTCTTTTAAGTTCCGAGGTGCGATGAATGCCGCGCTGCTTGCGAAAGAGGCAGGTGAGGTAGGTACCCTTTGCACTCATTCATCAGGTAACCATGGCGCAGCGCTAGCAGAAGCCGGCCGCATTCTGGGATTCGATGTCAAGGTGGTGATGCCAAAGGGCGCGAACGCAATAAAAGTGAATGCAGTAAGGCGTGCCGGTGGGGAGGTTATCTGGTGTGCAGCCAGTAATCAGGCGAGAGAAGAAAAAGTCGCCCAGATCCAGCGTCAGTATGCTGCAGTGTTGGTTCCGCCTTTTGATGATGAAAGTGTCATAGCTGGCCAGGGTACGGCCACGCTCGAACTGCTCGACACTGTCGAGCAACTAGATGCGGTCTTGGTGCCTGTAGGCGGTGGAGGGCTGCTTGGCGGCGCATTGCTCGCCTCGGAAGGCGTTAAGGTCATTGGCGTTGAGCCAGATTTGGCTAATGACACCTGGCGCTCTTTTAAGAGCGGGGAACGGTGTGGCATCGACTATTCCTTGACCATTTGCGATGGGCTGCGAGCGTCTGTCGGTGTACGCAATTTTGAATTGATTAGGCGCCAGGCCAGTGACATTTTGACCGTCAGTGAGGAAGCGATCGTGCGGGCCACCGCCCAGTTTTGGAGAGACGCTAAGAGCTTCGTTGAGCCCAGCGCAGCGATTGTGCTTGCTGCGGTCCTTGAGAATCGAGAGATGTTTCGCAATCAACGAATTGGCGCGATCGTATCGGGGGGGAATGTTGATCTGAGTGCACTACAAAAGCCGCCCTATGATCGGTGGATGGCCAGTGAAATGGCTACAAACACCCAATAAGTTTCGTTGTAGTTAGTAGTCCCCGAAGTTGATCTCGTCTGCGTATCCGATAGTCAGCGTGAGTCTGTCACGCTGGTTGGTCAATAACTTCGAGGAGTGGGAGCCCTCGGCTACAAAGAGCCCTCAGCTAAAGACCTTTCAATTAAAAAACAGTTTGTTTAGGCGGGAAGGGTGAAACTTTTCTCTCGACTGATAGCCCTTAACTAGGCCGCTCTGCGCATTAAAGCGTACTCAATGCACGCGTGGACGAAAAACTTAGTAAGAGGCGCGTCGCCGTCTTCATTTGAGGACATAGTGTTTTCGACAGGAGAGATGTAATGAGCGATTGGTCTGCTGTTCACACTGGGATAGCAAAGTGCCGGTGCCCTTATTGCGATGAGCCCATTCAACTAGTTATCGATCCGATGCAGATTGACTCGCAATACGTAGAGGACTGCCAAGTCTGTTGTCGTCCGATGTTGGTCACGCCCCTAAGTAGCAACGAGGCGCTCTGCGAAGCGGAGGATCGATAGCACCGGGCTAAGGATAGGTCGCCCTTATGAGATGAGAGGAGATCGGTGCTGTCAATTCGAAGGAGGGATATTTCCATCGATCCCGACTAGTCTCCTGGTTGGCAGGCACTGAGGTGAATTCGTCGTGTGATGGCCGCTCGAGCGATGACCGTTTACTCAGTGAACTAGCGCAATAAACGCGTTAATCAGCGTCATTCATCCGTCGATTGAGTCGAATTCAAGCACTCAATCGTGTTAATGGTTCTCACGACGCGCTAAACTATTGGGGCGCATGACTGGCGATGAAAGGTGGAAGACCACCGGGAAGTGCGCAGGGTTTGAGTGCATCCAAGGATGGTGCGAGTCAGCCCAAAGCCGCTCGCCTGGGCACTTTGAACATCCATAGAACTTGGAGACCTGCCCATGGCCCAATCCATAGATGCGAGTGCACAACTCGCTAACCTAGAACTGCTCTTAAAGAACGACCCTGCCGTATACGCTGCTTTGCGAGGCGAAGAGGCGCGTGAGCGCAGTGGTATCGAGCTGATCCCCTCAGAGAACTATGCCTTTCCGGAGGTGCTTGCAGTACTAGGGAGCGTTTTTACCAACAAGTATTCAGAGGGGTATCCGGGTCGCCGGTATTACGGCGGTCAGACCTATACTGATGAGATTGAGAATTTAGCTCGCGATCGTGCAAAGGAAGTGTTCCGGTGCGAGCATGCGAACGTCCAGCCCTTGTCGGGCTCGGGTATGAACCAAGCCGTTTATTTGGGTCTGCTCGAACCAGGCGACACCATCATGGCCATGGATTTGTCCCATGGCGGGCACCTCACTCACGGTGCGCCTGTGTCCCATATGGGGCGTTTGTTTAACTTCGTCCGATACGTGACAGATCCTACCGATGGATCGATCGATTTCGATCAAGTGCGTAAAGACGCCATCGCGAGCAAGCCCAAGATGATGCTCTGTGGATATACGTCCTACCCAAGAGATATTGATTACGCGGCGTTTAAGGCGATTGCTGACGAAGTGGGCGCCATTTCAATGACGGATGCGTCGCATTTTGGTGGGCTGGTTGCTGGAGATGCCATGAGCAACCCCTTCGATTTTGGTTTCGACATTGTGACCACAACAACCCATAAGTCGCTCCGAGGCCCAAGAGGTGGGATGGTGCTCTGCCGGAAGAAGTTCGCCAAAGCACTTGATAAGTCGGTCTTCCCGGGGCTCCAAGGTGGACCGCACATGAATGCGGTTGGTGCGATTGCTGTGACCTTAGAGAAAGCCAAGACGGCGGAGTTCAAACAATACGCTGAAGGTGTGCTTGATAATGCTCAAGTCATTGCTAATCGTCTGATTGAGGGGGGAGC
>CAJXDD010000285.1:0-3318 GCA_913052075.1 uncultured Gammaproteobacteria bacterium | reverse complement strand
TATCAAAAGCTTTCATGCCCAGCATGAACGTATTCGGCAGGTAGGTTGCTCGCTGTGTGTCGTGGCTCGGTCTTGCGGGCTCGCCAATGAAAATTTCGATCTCGCGCTCGCCCGCGTCTCGATCTGAGGTGAGTAGTGGTTCAAGCCCGGGCCCTAGCATACGCATGTCTAGGGAACCGAGCGCCTCTGCCCGAGCGCTTAGCAGTGCCGTGATAGCGACGGGGGTTCCGACATTCACGTTTACCCAGTCTCCAGCCTCAATGAGATCCATCGCCGCCTCGGGTTCGAGAAGCCGCTGCTCGTAGTCAGATTGCCAATCGCGTTTGTTCGTCATGGTTTTCCCACCCCCTTTTTGACCCCATCGAGTATACCTTTTGGACATGGGTTTGGTGGGCTAATGTGATGAGTCGACGCGTCGCCTCTTTCAGTCTTCTTGGGGAACAAGGTGAATGGGGGAGGACCAAGCGCGTTCCTGTAGCGTGCGGGCAAGACCCGGTCTTGGCTCATACCCTTCGCGAATGGCATCCCAGGTCGACCAGCGGCAAGTAGGGTTCTCAATGGCGCGCGCGTAGTAAAAGCTTCGATGATCCGGATTGAAATCAGGGTCGGTCCACATGGTAGTGAGTATTCCTGCTCCGGTCTCTGGGTTGATCGAGCAATCGCTCAAATCAACAGTAGGGCCATTGTGTGAACACCGATTGGTGGTAGGGTCAACTTCTGCGCCACCCGCGCAGGCGACATCGATTACCGCCTCATGGGTCTCCCCTTGCTCGTCAATCCAACCTTTAATGATCTGCAATCGCTGCAGCGGCGCACTCAGCGGGTCTGCTGTTGCCATCACGAGGAAACCGGGTTCGCCTTCGCGCAGGGCGGCTAGCCTCCTACCCATTGGCACGCCGCCAGCATAAGCAGCTCGACGGCAACTGAATTGTGAATGGCAACAGTAGTAGAAAGTGGCAGGAACCGGGTAGGGTGGAAGCCTTACTAGCGCATTGAAATCAAGGTTCTTCACCCCTCCGTGGATGCCCTATCTAGCAGCGCTCTTGGGGAGCATTATAAGCGGCGTGCCGTAGCACACTGGCGCCACTGTTCCGCGATTATGACGCGCAAGAGTGTTACCCTGCAGTCCTCTAAGCGCTATCTAGTCGGTTGGAGGTGGCCGTAAGCAATCGGTTTGGAGACGTTCTTGGGTCGGATGCACCTAATTTATGTCGAGATAGTTCAAGCGAAAGCCTCGGTATTGGCACCGCTCGTACCGAGGCAAAGAACAAAGTTTTAGGCCGAAGGAGGTTTAAGTGATTGGCATGCAAATCTATAGGTTGTTTTCGGTTTTGGCGATGGTTGTTGGTTTGTCGTCAGTTGCTCACTTGAGCCTGGCCCACGAAGGCTGGATGCCATCAAAGTATTCGCCCGAAGACGCGCACGAACCCAGTCCGCTGCCAGATCGCGTGGTTTTGACGTGGGAGGATAATCCTGCAACAACGCAGTCTGTGACCTGGCGAACGGATACCTCCGTCAAGCGGGGAGTGGCTGAGATTGCTTTAGCTAGCGCGAATGGTCGGGCGATGAAGCCCGATGCTGTTCAAGCCGTCACAACACTATTCGAGAGTGATATCAATGATGCGCATTATCACTCGGCAACCTTTCGTGATCTTCAGCCGGATACTTTGTATGCGTACCGCGTTGGTGATGGTGAGAACTGGACTGAGTATTACCACTTCAGATCTGCTAGTGATCGAGCCCAACCCTTTAGCTTCATTTATTTTGGGGATGCTCAAAACGATATCCGAACGCATTGGTCCAGAGTGTTCAGAGAGGCATTTCGCGATTCACCTCGAGCGGCCTTCACGTTGCATGCAGGGGATCTCATCGACGTCCACGACAGCGATGCGGAATGGGGCGAATGGCATCAGGGCCCGGACTGGGTGAACGCGACCATTCCCGTGATAGCAACTCCGGGTAACCATGAGTATCGAAGGGTTAACGAAGGTTCACGCGCCTTTAGATACTGGTCAAGTGCATCGGGCGATACGGTAAAGGTCACGATTACAGGGTTTGAGGAGGTTGAGACCGATGCGGGCAAGGTCTACCAAATTTCGCTTATCGGGCCCTGGTTCACTATGGGTGCGCTGGAGCTGAACGATGGCGGAAGGATTATCAAGGTTGATGAAGGGGTGCTTGAGATCTCGGGCTTCACAGAGGACGTCCTGCTAGGCAGCAGTATTTACAAGCCGCCCTTACAGGATCGGCAGCGAGAACCCGGTGAGCCGGCAGTGACCACGCATTGGCGTCCGCAATTTGCCTTCCCGGTTGAAGAGGGTATTGATGAGGCGCTGAAGGAGACGGTTTACGCAATTGATTATCAGGGCACACGGTTTATCTCGCTTAATTCCAATGAGGCAACCGAGTCGCAGATTCCTTGGTTGCGTAGCGTATTGGAGGACAATCCGAATCGCTGGACCGTGGTGACCTTTCATCATCCCGTGTTCTCGCCTGCATCAGATCGGGACAACGCCGAGTTGAGAAATTTATGGAAGCCCATTTTTGATGAGTACAAGGTGGATCTGGTGCTAAACGGGCACGATCACACCTACGCCCGCACGGGGCAGGTGGATACGAGTGCGCTGCTGAATGTGCCAACCGGTTATCAACAAGCCTACGATCCGAGCATCGGCACGGTTTACGTGGTGTCGGTGAGTGGTCCAAAGATGTACGAAATTACTAAGGGAAGCTATGCAAAAAGGGTCGCCGAGGATACGCAGCTGTACCAGATCATTGACATCAACGATGAGTCGCTGCGATACCGTGCGTTCACCGCCACGGGAGCGCTTTATGATGCATTTACCTTGGAAAAGCGGCTCGGCCAGCCGAATAAACTTATCGAGGCACAGACGTTGCCAGCGGAGTCACGCCGACCGTAAGTGAACCGTTGAAAAGCTCCAAGACTAGTAATGCACCGCCGCTAGTATGCTCTCAGGAAGCATCGCTATCGGCGGTGGGGGCTGAGTGGGCGGATGTTTTTCTTAGAATCGACTTTCGAAAACCCGGCGAATTTACAAGAGCGCTCCTCCTGGTCGGCCAATCGCGCTAGGCTTGGGCCCCAAAGTAATAGAACGCTGTTGTGCCCATTGTGTTTAAGCCTTTTTGAAGAGTACATTTAAAGGAACGATTTAAAGGAGGACGCTGTCATGGGGATTGAGAGCCACAATCTACCCACCTACCAGAGTAGCGAAGGCGATTACCGCCATGTGTTTTCTTACCACCCGATGGATATCCCTATTGCTAGAGCGGATGGCGTGTATCTTTTTGATGACAACG
>CAJXDD010000284.1:0-3321 GCA_913052075.1 uncultured Gammaproteobacteria bacterium | reverse complement strand
CTGATCAAGAAACACGAGAGCGTTACAACGGGTTGATCGACGAACTCCGTTGCCCGCAGTGCTTGAACACTAACCTCGCGGGCTCTGACGCCATGATTGCCATGAATCTCCGCCGAGAGGTTCATCGCATGGTACTCGAAGGAATGAGCAACGATGAGATCAAGCAGTTTATGTTTGAGCGCTATGGTGACTTTATCTTGTACCAACCAAGGCTCATGCCCTCGACGTTAGTGTTGTGGCTCGCTCCGGGATTGATCTTGGTCATGGGATTATGGGTGTGGTTCAAAATGGGCAAGCTAACTCGAGCTCGGGCAGACCTCCCATCACATGGCAATGATTTGAGCGACAACGAGGCGCCGCCACTGCTTAGCTCAGAGGATATCGCGGACGTCGAACGGCTTCTTGGAGATGCTGAACCGAGAACGCGACCGTGATCGCGGTAGTCATCATGATCGCTATTGTTGCTGCCAGCATTGCGTTGATGGCAATGGGTCATTACCGGCATCGAACGCTGTCCTTTCGCGATGATATCAATGAGAGTAACCGTCAGTTTCATCGTGCGCGACTGGAAGAAATCCCTGATTTGGTCTCAAGTGGACTGATTCATTCAGATCAATTAACGGCCATTGAATCCGAATCGAAACACGACTTGTTAAGCGACATGCGTGGTAGCGAGGCAGCGCCAGCCTCGAAATTGACATCGGTTGGACGGCATCGGGGTGGTCTACTTGCCGCGCTTTTGGTTGGCTTGACTGCAGTGGGCCTCTACGCAGACTTTGGTGGATCTATGGGGCGCGTCCAAGAGGTGACATGGACGGAGGCACTAGAAGAGCTCGACCTTTCCCAGGCAGCGGATGTTGAGAATGCTTACGAGCTCATGAAACAGTGGCGCGACGCTAACCCTGGCGAGGAGGCCGTTCAGATGTTTTCGGCTGAACTCGCGCTCAATCTTGGTCGATATCGTGAGGCCGCTGACAGTCTCTCAGCGCTAAGTAACGCTTATCCAATGGACAAGAAGTTGACTGTTCAAAGTCTCGAGGCGCGGTACTTGGCTGACAAACGAGTGATGTCAGCTGCTCTGAAAGCGGATTTTGAAATTGCGCTGTCTCGTTATCCAAACGAGATCGGGCTGCTAGAGATTGCTGGAATGGAGGCGCACAAGGCTGGAGATCTAGGAACCGCACTAGGATTTTTCAGACGAGCAGCGGAAGAGGCGAGTGGCCCTAGACGGAACATGATTGAGCAGGTTGTTCAGGTCCTCGCATCGGGCGACGATATTGAGTCCCTAGCGGCGGACGATGTGATTGAGTCGGAAGCGGTTGGTCTAAACCAGCAGCCCGTTATTGAAGTCACGGTCGATTTGACGAGTGACATTGCCCTGCCAAAACAATCTCGCCTATTTGTGTTCGCACGGGCGATTAATGGTCCGCCCATGCCACTTGCAGTCGTGCGTGCCGAGCCAACAATAGGGCGGTCGGTCTATCGATTAGATGACAGCTTAGCCATGATGCCATCGCTCACGCTGAGTCAGTTCCCAGAGGTGGAACTGGTCGCGAGGTGGTCTCGGTCTGGACAAATCGTCGACGATGGCAATAACACCGAAACCATTCTGAGTAGCGTTACGGTTGAGCCCGGATTGAAACGCGTCAACCTCAGCCTTCACATTGAGTGAGAGTGCGAATCAAATGATCAGCATTGAAGCGCTTGGCGCTAAAGCTTGAGTGGCTTTGCCTCGCAGCGTTCGAAAGACGCCATACTCGACGCGCGGAGCAGGCGGAGAGAGTTAACATGCTGCAGATAAATCGGCGCTAGAAAGATGGTCAGAATCTCCTCTTGGATTCTCCTGACTCGCTGTTTCGTGTTGAGCCTAGCAATGAGCGCGGCGGTCTCGTTCGCTTGCCCGACGGGCCCCTTTGTTCGGTCTGAAATAGAAAGTAGAACAGAGGCACTCCCCGGCGCCGCCGCAACGATTGTTTGTAGTAACGGCAGCTCTTGGACCGGCGTCTACGGAGAAGCAGCACTTGGATCTGGTCGTCCTATTGCCGCAGATAGCGTGTTTCAGATTGCGAGTGTTTCAAAAACCTTTGCTGGAGTGGCGCTGGCACTTGCTCAAAGTGAGGGGTTACTCCAGCTCGACGAGCCTTTGTACCAGACCTTACCGACCGCGAGGATTGGCCAAGGGGGGGCGGGCAAAGCGATCAATTTAATGCACCTGGCTTCCCAGAGCTCGGGCTTGCTGCCTCACAGCTACACGAATTTCATCGAAGAGCGGTCGGACTACGATTCGATGATCAAAAAGCTTCGGCATGCGCCATTCATTTGTCGGCCAGGCGCGTGTTACAGCTATCAGAATGTGGCTTTCAGTTTGATCGGCGATGCGATCGAGCGGCGGAGCGAGATCACTTATCAGGCCTTTGTGGAGAAAAAAATTTTCTCACCACTGGGCATGCAAGATGCTTGGTTGGGCAAGAAGGCATCACCTGGCCGCGAGTTGGTTTCCCCTCATGTGCGTACCAAGGCCGGTTGGCGAGCTGCTCGGCCCAACAATCAGTACTACAAAGTACTCCCCGCAGCGGGTGTGAACGCATCGATTGCTGACATGAAGCGTTGGCTCGAGGCGCTGCTTGGATTGACCCCGTTGCTTGCTCCGGAGCTGCTCGAACAGATTGGACGTAAGCAAGTCGACTATAAAGCGCACCAGGGCCATTATCCGCGCTCAGCGCCGCTCTCAGAGACTGGTTATGCCATGGGCTTTAGGACGTTTGCTTATCGCCAAGTGCCTGGGTTTTTGCATCATGGGGGTTATATCAGAGGGATGCGATCAGAAATGATCCTTCATCCTCCAACAGGAATGGGTTTGGCGTTTTTGACTAACTCCGAGCCCGACCGCTTGAATCGTTTGAGCTTGGCCTTTGCGGATTGGGTGGTGGATCAAGCGTTAATCCCCACCGACTAGTGCGTGGGGGGACGGAATGAAACATGCTCCTTCGAGCTCGCCAGAAGGCTCACGCTTTAAAAGCTGAGGTAAAGCAAAGAAAGCGGGCGACACGTCATTGGCGCGAACTCGGCTTCGCGGGTACATCTCGGTCAATTCATTGATGATGTCTTCGGGCATGGTCGACATGATGGTGACCACTTCTGAGCCAGAGATATCGATGCGCGGTGCGTGAGCGGCATCGTGCACTGACATGCCTGCATCGATCATATAGCTAACGAGTTGGAATACGGAGGGGAAGATTTTCCGGCCGCCGCATGCGCCTAGCGCTGCCCAGCTGCCGTCGTCAAGTCGCAAGAGCGTAGGACACATATTACAGAGCGGTT
>CAJXDD010000283.1:0-3337 GCA_913052075.1 uncultured Gammaproteobacteria bacterium | reverse complement strand
TTTAACGGGGGCTGGATGCACGCCAAGCTTGGTTTTGTAGGATTGCTCTTGGTCTATCATGGGCAGTCCTATCGATACACCCGGCGCCTCATCGAGGGGCAGACCATCCCGTCCTCACTCTATTTTAGAATTTACAATGAAGCGGCTTTGCTGCTGGTTATTCCGATCCTAATCCTAGTAATCGTCAAGCCCTTTTAATCGCGACTACTCTGCGACAGGTCCCGGCACCGTCGCCCGTATAACGTAGTAAGGATCAAGCGCTTTTAGACAACGCACCCTGATCCGCTTACATGACCGTAAATCACATGACAGAACGGGACATAGCCATGACCTTACTCAGCCGATCGAAATATCTCATCACCCTTGGCCTAACTGGCTGCTTAACCGCAACCATCGCCTTCGGCGATTCTGGCCGGGAGCGATTCAAGCAAATAGATACGAACCAGGATGGAGTCATTTCCCTTGACGAGTTTAGCGCTGAAGGGCGGTTCATTGACCGCAGAATGAGTCGTGCCGATGCGAACGGGGATGGAGAAATCACCAGAGACGAGATGGAAGCCAGGCAAGCTTCGATCAAAGCCGAAGCTCAATCCAGAGTGGAGGAGAGAATCGAAGACAGTCGCGCTTTTTTTGAACGCACGGACCGCGATAACAGCGGATCCGTCACTGCGGACGAAATGAGAGCAGCCATCTTTGATCGCCTTGACCGCAATGGAGATCAAGTGCTTTCTAAGCGGGAGCTGAGAAAGATGGCTAGAGCCGACCGCCTCCGAAAGAGAGCGGGCATCCTCGACCGAGACCCGAACGACGCCTTGGACTAATGTGATCGCGGATTAATCTGCCCGTGAGTTCGGAGGCCCGTGAACAAGACTTCGTATTGCTCAAACGATTGAGGGGCGGTGATCCGGATGCTTTCTCTCAGCTCATGCATCGACTACTCCCCCAGATTGAGCAATACGTTTACCGTCTTACCCGCTCTAGAGAAGTCACTGACGATGTGGTTCAAGAGACCTTTTTGCGGCTGTGGCACAGCAATGCCTCCTTTGATCCAGCCAAAGCCAAGTTATCTACCTGGCTGCACAGAATCGCGCACAATTTATGCATCGATCACCACCGTAAATTTGCTCGATTCGCTCCACTAGACGATGAGTGGGAGTGGCGCGAACAAAGTGATACCAACCCCAACACATCATCTAGCACGGACCCAGATACGCAACTTCTTAAGGCCGACCAGCATCAAGCACTTGGGCTAGCGTTGGCTCGATTACCCGAGCGCCAACGAAGCGCGCTCGTGCTCGCTTATTACCAAGGGTTCTCCAATCAAGACGTTGCGAGCATCCTCGATCTCTCGGTGCAAGCGGTTGAATCGCTGCTCGCCCGTGCGCGAAAAAACCTTAAGGTGGCACTAAAATGAACCATGAATATCAATTAGCTGAACTCCTCAGAACCTATGGGGCAGACCCCGCACGATGGCCAAAGGAGCATCGCTCAATCGTTCCAGAAAACGAATGGCCCGAGGCAGTGAAGGCGATCTACGCTGAAGAGCAAATGCTCGACCACATGCTCAATCAGGACGCTATCCCCACCGAGTCGGCGCAGTTGCAACGTGCCATCGAAAAAACGGTACTTAACGATCAGACCAGCATCCTGGAGCGCTGCTTCATCTCACTGAAAGAGCCGTTTAAGACAGCCATGGCGTACGGGCTGGTATTGGGTATTGGCATTGTCGCAAATGATCTAATGACTTACGCCAATGAACCCATGAGCATGGACAGCCAGGACGCTGTCGCTTGGGTCGAACAATATCTTGGAGACTCCGCACCATGAGCTATAAAACCCTTCGTGCACTACTGATTACTTCTCTGATCGTAAACACCCTGCTCATCGGATATATCATCGGAGGGGCGACATCCAAGCAGCGACCCAAATGGTCACCACCCCCGATGCTGAAAGACTTCCATCGAGACACGTTCATGCGAGGGGAAAGGCGATTACCGCCAATAATCGCCCAAAGCTTCAAAGAAAGTGAACAGTCGCTCAAAAGCCTCAGGCAAGCGGTAGGTGCCAGTCGCCAAGCGCTTAGGGACGCGCTCAATGAAACGGATATCGACCCAAGCAGAGTTGAGGCGGCGCTATCGAAACATATCGAGCTATCCAATGCGTATAAGAGCGCGTCGCAACGCGCGCTTGTCGATACGATCACGTCCATGCCTGCCGAGGATCGGCAACATATCATGAAGCGTCTGAGGCGTGCGACTCGCTTTGGAGAGCCCCCGCACCACGACTAAATCATTCGTTATCTCCAAGAAAGCCGCCTTCTTATTTTAATTTTGTTGGAGGGCACGGCGGCTAAAGCAGGCTGCTAGGGTTTCTCAGTCCTCATTAGCGTATCATTGTCGGATGGCTTTTCCTGCACTCACCAAGCTCTTCGATCGCTATCTCGCCATGTTTCCTGAGGGGCTCGTCGCTTCACCTGTTTTTACGGATCAGACCTCTCCCTCAGAGCGCCGTCGGGACCAAAATCACATTTGGTGGCAGCCGACCGAACAATCGCCAGTAGTCAATTTCGAACGAATTGAAGCTGCTCTGGAACGACCGATTCATCCGACCATACAGTCTTACTTTCGGTCCTATTGGGCGGGACCACTTTACTGCACATTCAATGGCAAGCCGGTGGAGTTAATTCAGTTGTGGAACCCAGAAGAATTCGAGCACCTCATCGAAAACGTGGTTGGTCATTTTTTGCAGCAACGGCGTTTCAAGCAGTCATTCACTTTTTTCTTCGCGGTTGCAGAACTCTCTTCTGAGATCACCTACAGCATCGATAATGTGTCGGGACAAGTATTGGAAGAAGTACCCGGGCCCAGCGGCAGACGCACGATCGTCGCTAGCGATCTCGCCGAATTTTTAGCGCGCCTTCAGCCAGAAGGCCAAGGAGAGTTACACGCGTGACTAAGATCGTGCACAAAATGGAGCCAATCTCTTCAATCGAGGGCGAGATTACCCTGCCAGGATCCAAGAGCCTGACTAATCGCTTGCTCCTCCTCTCAGCATTGGCTGAGGGTTCCACAAAACTTACGAACCTACTGCTCAGCGAAGACACCGAACATATGCTGACCGCTTTGTCGGCACTCGGCGTGAATCATGAGCTATCGGCGACCGACAAAACATGCACGATCCATGGGCTCGGCGGACGATTTCCGCCCTCAAACAATACGCGAGCACTATTTCTGGGAAATGCGGGTACGGCGATACGTCCACTGACGGCTGCTTTATCGCTGACACAGAGCGAGTTCATCATTGACGGCGATGAGGCCATGCGCGAGCGCCCTATTGG
>CAJXDD010000282.1:0-3346 GCA_913052075.1 uncultured Gammaproteobacteria bacterium | reverse complement strand
ATTGGGGCGTTCTTGCAAAGTTTGCGACGACGCCTTTGGCCCAAGCTTCGGCAGCTTCAACGCCGTGCGCGTCAATGAGCGATGCCATCAGCGATAAGTTGTAAATGTTTCCCGAGCTCCGCATGCACACTTGCCCACGAAACGCCTCGTCGGCAAGGGCTTCGTATGTGCCAAAGCCGGCAGGCAGCGCCATATCTTTTTTGTGTGCGATTACCCTTGCGCGTGTCGATAAACCGAACCACTCGCCCTCTGGGTGTCGCAGGTGAGCAGGGATTCGCTCTGACAACAACGCCGAGTCAACTGGCTGGAAGATACCCTCTTTTTCCGCTCGCCAAAGCCGTCCTGAATCGACAGTAATCAGCATATCGGCGGGAGAGAATTGATCCTCACTCTTAATTCGCTCGATTAACGCATCGCTGCTTCCTTCGATGAGGTTGACCTTGATCCCGGTTTCTTCCGTGAAGCGCTCGTACATGGCCATGTCAGTGTCATAGTGCCTGGCGGAATAAACGTTGACGACGTCATCCGCAAAGGCGAAGGGCAATCCAATTATTATAAAACTGAGGGATATTAGGTGTTTCATGTGTCTCTCCAAAGTGGATAAAGGTTGAGCGGGCCCTCACACCGCAGGAAAAATATTAAATTTATGCGCACCGAAGTCTACACCCACGCGCATACCAGTAGCGAGATCGGTTCTGTCTGTCTCTATCAGTAATCGATCGTTGCCTGATCGAAGACTAGCGATGATACTTCCTGCGCCGAACCTAACGTCGCTGACGACGGCTTGTTCGCCTGGAATAATCGTTGCGTCACTTTGCCGCACACAGACGATGACATCCCCTTTGAGTGGGGTTGATGAAACCACGGTGCCAAAAGAAGTTTCTACTCGACCATCTATTGCTTTGCCGGAAATTAACTGCGCGCCAGTCAGCGACAAAGCTACAAATGGGTGGGCAGGGTCGCGCCACAAGCCCTCGGGAGTGCCTAGCTGAACGATGCGGCCGTCTACTAGGCAGGCGATGCGGTCCGCCATCAGCATTGCCTCAACAGGGTCGTGGGTCACGAGCACGGTTGCGGTGCCTGTCTTCCTTAGCGCCCCCAGCGCGTCATCTCGCAGTGCCGTCCGTAGCGAGACATCGACATTGGCAAACGGTTCATCGAGGAGCATCGCGATGGGATCATTAGCCAGCGCGCGGATCAGCGCCACTCGCTGTTGTTGACCGCCAGAGAGCGTATGGGGGTATCGATCCTGAAAGTGAGCGAGCTCAACCAATGCGAGCAAGGAATTGATCCGTTCCTCACTCCCACCCTTCAAACCAAATCGAATATTTTCTGCTACGGTCATGTGAGGGAAGAGCGCATGGTCCTGGAAGACGAGGCCAACTCTGCGTGTTTCGGTGGGCACGGTTTGACTGACGGTGATCTCGCTGTCCCCAATGCGAAGCCGGCCCGCTTGGATAGGCTCAAGCCCTGCGATTAATCGAAGCAGCGTGCTTTTGCCGCTGCCTGATGGGCCTAGCACGCAAAGCACCTCTCCAGGCGCAACGGCGAGGCTGATTTCCTGGAGGATGGCTTGGTTACCGTATGCGTGGTTGAGCGACTCGATTTCAATAGTCATTTCAGGATGGGTTAGGGAGGATTGACTGTGCGAATATAGTGAATTCGTCGACCAAGTCCTAGTGTTGATTGAATCGATTAGGCCGGGCGCAGTCATTCGATCTGGGACAACATAAACCTTGACTCCTTGAACGGCTTGCAAATAGGGCCCTGGAAAGACGGGTGCCAATTCGATCGATGGATGAACTCCGTGATCATTTAAGTCGCTTTGGAAGGATGGGGCTTGAGCGCCGCGCGAGGGGTGAACCGCACTCAATACTGATCGCAGCCTACTGAGTCGGTGACTGGCAGTAGCAAGTACGTCGGGCATAGAGGAAACAAAACTGCGAAGCGAGTCGAGGAAACCATCCAGTGCAAGGCTATAATGGATCCATCAATACCGTTCAGGCAGTCGAGGTCATGAAAAGCAAGCTCACCTTGTGGGACGCAAGCGCCGTATTGTTGGCGGTCCCGGTGGCATTGCCGGTATTGGCGATTTTGATCAGTTTTTTTGGGGGAAGTGGCGACACCTTTGGCCATTTGGCCACGACGGTACTGCCTGATTATCTGCTCAATACTGTCTTACTGATGCTCCTCGTCGGCGTCATTGCGTTGATGGTTGGTGTGCCCACCGCTTGGTTGACTGCAAGGTACCGTTTCCCGGGTAGTCGCGTGTTTCCTTTATTACTGGTGCTGCCGCTCGCGGCACCGGCCTATGTGCTTGGCTATGTTTATGCGGATCTGCTTGATTACACCGGCCTAGTGCAAACGAGTCTTCGAGCGTTGTGGGGTTTGTCGTCCTTGCCGCCCATTCGGTCATTGCCTGGCGCAGCGCTGGTCATTGCCTTCGCGGTATATCCCTACATTTTTCTACTGGCGAGGGTTAGCTTCTCGCAGCAAGCTGCCAATCACATTTTGGTAGCGAAAACGTTAGGCGCTGATTCAGGTCGTGTTTTTTGGAAAGTCGTGCTCCCGGTAGCAAGGCCCGCCATCGTCGGCGGGCTCGCGTTGGTACTGATGGAGACGGTTGCCGATTACGGCGTCGTTGAACATTACGGCGTGCAAACGTTTACGACTGGCATCTTTAGAACGTGGTTTGCCATGGGATCACCGAGTGGCGCCCTCCAATTAGCCGCCTGTCTTTTTGTGATTGTCGCTTTACTCGTGACGCTCGAGGAGATGAGCCGGAGGGGTCAGCTGGCCAACCCTGTGGCCCCAGTTCCTGCAGCGCTTGAGGCGTTGTCTGGATGGCGATCGTGGATGGCAAGCTTGATCTGTTTAGTCCCGGTGATGATCGGTTTTATCGTGCCGGTGACGGCGCTGCTCCTTGATGCGGTGGCTGAAGGGGACGCGCTCGACGTTGCAAGGTTAGTGTCCTTGATCAGCAATACACTGCTAGTCGCGTTGATCGCTGCTGGCATCTGCGTGGCAGCGGCGGTTTGGTTGGCCTATGCGGCGCGCCGCACTGAGCAGCCGCTCATTCGCTCGGGTATACGGCTAGCAACGCTGGGGTACGCCATTCCCGGAATGGTACTAGCTGTCGGGTTGCTCCAGCCTTTGGCCACATTTGATCGCAGCCTGGCGACGTTTATTTTGGAATCGTTTGAAACCAACATCGGTCTGCTGCTGACTGGATCGCTCGGTGGGCTTATCTTGGTGTATTTGGCGCGATTTCTGACCGTCGCGTTCAATAATGTTCAGAGCAATCTCATCCAAGTGAATGCTCGTTACGACGAAGTGGCAGCAACAC
>CAJXDD010000281.1:0-3356 GCA_913052075.1 uncultured Gammaproteobacteria bacterium | reverse complement strand
TCGACGACCTGTACACCCTTGGCTTCAAGTTCAGCGCGCGCAGCAGCATTGCGGATACCCAACTGCATCCAGAAATAAGGAGAACCCGCCGCGAGTGCGTCGTCTATAAAATCTGGCACGCGCTCACTTCTTTGAAACACATCGATAAGATCAACGGAACCTGGAATCGATGCAACCGAGCAATAACACCGAAGGCCTTCGATATCCTCGTAGTTAGGATTGACAGGCACCACTTCGTAATACTGGCTGAGGTATTTCGCGACACCGTAACTTGCCTTTGATGGATCGGGCGAGAGCCCAACCACCGCAATTCGCCGACTCGATGCGAAGATTTCCGTCAGCAATGCATCATGCAAAGCCGCCTCGCTCACGAAGCATCCTTGGGCTTTCGCATCCAGCGGCTGGTTTGACTCGCGTCCTCGATGGCTTCGCCCGCCTTTTGCCAGCCGCCAAACCCCGCTTCTAGATGAGCAACGTCATTAAATCCCATGGCTTCCATCGACTTGACCGCAAGCACACTCCTGCCACCGCCGGCACAAAAGACGACCGTTCGGCGGTTTTCCTGGAAGTAGTCCCTAAAGTAGGGGCTCGCTGGACTCGCCCAAAATTCAAGCATCCCCCTCGGACAGTGGATCGCCCCCGGGATAGTGCCAAGGTCAACGACTTCCTGAATCTCGCGAATATCGATCAACAAGAGCTCAGGGTTTTGGGCAAGCTCTTCCTTCAGCGATTCCACACTCAAATTTTCAATCTCTGACTTCAGCGACGTGGTATAGGCAAAAATGTCTTGTATTGGCATCTGTTTGGTTCCGGTGATCATTCGAATGATGCTTCTTGATAACCGAAACCTACCCCAACACAGGCAGCATTAACAACTGACCAAAGGAGGGGTGATTAAGGGCCAGGCCGGACAACGAAGTCGACGGCAGCCGCCACTGCCGAAAAGAGCGGTATCGCTCACACCGATCACAATCTACAACCTCCAGACGCTTTCTGGCTTTGACCCGTGACGGGTCACCTACGCGAATGGTGCGGGGCGTTTTGCGTCCGCAGTGGAAAGAGGCGCGACACGCGAGTCTGGAAGGCTGCAGCGCTAACCTTCCTAGCTACCCTTCCTAATTTGAGAAACCGTTAGGCTGGGGCAAGAGGCCGCTGCGATCCTCATCCCAGCCGGAAGACAACTAGCCTAATGGTCGAGATCTAAGCAGGCGCGTCTGAACCACGGAGTCGATAGATGGCACGCTGATGGATGACCCCACGGGGCGCCCTCGATCGTGCTTCAAAGAGGGATACCGTGACATCGGCAAACAAATGCCCCCTTCTTTCAAACCACTCCTCGACCAACATCTCACAGCGCACCGTTTCACCCTGCCGAATCGGAGCAATCGATCGATGATGCGTCTCTAAATGCACCCAGGGGTTCATCCGCGCATTGGCTGAGAAAATCCAATTCCCGCATCCCAACAAAAAAGAGGTAGGCGCCACTGCCTCAGCATCTTCGCCGCCTGGTTGATGGATCTTCGGCATCTGGGGCGCTCTATGGAAATACCAGGTTCTCGGGTTAGCAGCGTCAAACAGATATTCGGTTGCTAAGCAGCCTTTTTCTTTGAGTGCTTCAAACCGCTCGGGTGTTGCGCTCGGCGGCACGTAATCCGTGGGCGCAAGCGGGTCTCCACGAAAGATGGGTAAGGGTTGTTGCTGTTCATCCACCTGCCTAGTCACCGTTGCGACTGCGTTAACCCGGCCAGTGCTATTCACAATCTGTGATTCAAACCGCGCGTAGGTCTGAGCGGTAATCTCGCAGCGAAAAGGCTCATCATGGTAGGTCGGCTTCAGGATCTGAACATGCGCGCCGCCGCCAGCAAAGAAAGCCTCACCCCAGGCCTCGACTCCAGGCTGCACAAGGTAAGCCGATACGGTTACTCCCGGAACGAGTCCGCCTTCAAACCCAAATCGCTGAGCCATTTCATCGCTATGGATTTCGTTATCGGAATCAGGCGCTTGGTTAAACGCGATTTCCTCGTACGACTCGATCATGGGCCGGCCTTCCGTCTTAGGTGCATTGCTACCCACGACGCTAATTCAATTCCCAGCCCACGACAACTTCACTATCATGGAGCCATGCAAACATTCGACTTCATTATTGTGGGTGCGGGTAGCGCAGGGTGCGTGCTCGCCAACCGACTCTCGGCCAACCCTAACTTCAATGTACTGCTGCTCGAGGCGGGCGGCGTAGATGATTACTTCTGGATCGACATTCCAGTTGGCTACCTTTACACCATCAATAACCCAAGGACAGACTGGTGCCTTCAGACTGCGCCAGAACCTTACCTCAATGGCCGCCAAATCGGATACGCCCGAGGCAAAGGGCTAGGCGGATCCTCCTCTATCAACGCGATGATTTATATGCGCGGCCAGCAGAGCGATTATGACCAATGGGCCCAACTCGGGAACCGAGGCTGGAGCTGGGATGACGTGCTACCGCTATTCAAATCCATGGAGCGCTACCAACACGGTGCTGACGAGTTCCACGGGGGTGACGGGGAGCTTCGGGTCGAAGAGCGACGGGTCAGCTGGGACATTCTCGATGCCTGGCAAAAAGCCGCCGCTGAGTGCGGTATACCCACGATCGATGAGTTCAATCGGGGCGACAATTTCGGTTGCGCGTATTTCCAAATGAACCAGCGCAAAGGGGTTCGATGGAGCGCAAGCAAAGCCTTTTTAAGACCCGTGACACATCGCCCTAATCTAACCGTCATGACCCACGCTGAAGTGCATCGGCTGGAGGGCAAAGCAGGCCCCGAGGGTTTTAGCATTGAAGGCGTTTGGGTAGGGGAAAAGGGCGGAGCACCCCGCCTCATTTCGGCGCGGCGTGAAGTCATCCTTGCCGCAGGCTCTGTAGCATCACCGCAAATTCTTCAACATTCTGGGATCGGCCCAGGCGATCATCTCAGCGACTATGACATCCCTTGTCATGTGGACAGCCAAGGGGTCGGGCATGGCCTTCAGGATCATCTGCAGATCCGAACCATTTATAAGGTTCAAAATACGGTCACGCTCAATCAGCGCGTCAACTCCCTCTGGGGCAAGGCGATGATGGGTTTGGAATACCTTTTCTTTAAGACGGGGCCGCTGACCATGCCGCCGTCACAACTTGGCGCGTTCGCAAAGAGTGATGAGAACCAGCCGTCGGCGAATATTGAGTGGCACGTCCAGCCTCTATCATTAGACCAATTCGGATCGCCGCTGCATTCCTTTAACGCCATTACCCCTTCGGTTTGCAATCTAAGACCATCCAGTCGAGGGACCATGCTCATTGAGAGCAAGGACCCGCTGGCACCACCCAAGATCCAGCC
>CAJXDD010000280.1:0-3366 GCA_913052075.1 uncultured Gammaproteobacteria bacterium | reverse complement strand
GGGCGAGAAAAATTAGAGATCTCCCCCTCAACAAACACTGCCGGGAATTGCCCCTCTAGCAGTGATTTTGCTGCTCGGTTGAGTTCACTGACGCTATAAATTTCAGCATCTTGGCCAAATCCATTGTTCACTACGATGATGCCTCGATCTTAGTCATTAAGTGGGCAAGTGGACCGTCCCTAGCTGCATCAATCGCCGCACGCTGGTGAGGCTTTAGGCGCTGATTGTCGACCTTTTCGGTACCGCGGTAAGGGTCTTTGACGCCGGATTCAATACCTGAGAGAGCCTCAATAGCGGCCATTCCGCAGAAAGGAACATAAAATTCCGAGTAGCCGCCCTCATGGTTTAGCACGATCCTGCCGGCGCATAGATCGTCGGCCGCTTGCATCATCCGCTCTGTCATCGTTTTAAAGTGTGAAGCCACCAGGAGCATGTGACTCATTGGGTCAAAATAGCTGGCATCAAATCCACACGCGACTACGATTAGGTCGGGCTTGAAAGCGTGAAGGCTCGGTACGACGATCTCATCAAGTACCGATAGATAGGCCTCGCCACCGCACCCTGCAGGCAGGGGGATATTGAGGTTAGTCCCTTCACCGGCATCGGCGCCAATTTCTGAAAGGGTGCCTAGATTCACCGGATAGAGCATCTCTTGGTGGATGCTGATAGTGAGCACATTCGGGTCTGAGTAGAACGCCTGCTGTGTGCCATTGCCGTGATGGACGTCCCAGTCCACGACCGCCACCCTTTCTATTTGGTGGGACTGCCGAGCTGCGAGTATCCCGAGCGCAATGTTGTTGAAGATACAAAACCCGCGCCCGCGATCCCGCTCGGCGTGATGCCCGGGTGGGCGCATGAGGGCGTAAGCGTTTCGACAGGTTCCCTCCAGCACAGCCGATATTGCCGAGTAAGTTCCGCCTGCGGCTAGCCTTGCAACATCAAAGGTTCCTGGACCTGCCCAGGCAGCATCTCCTACCGGACCCCCCGTGGTTCTAGATTGCGACTTAACAAGGTCGACGTATTGAGGCGTGTGAAAGTTAAGCAGCGCTGACTCATCCATAGGAATGGGATTGATAGCAGTCAGCTCGGGCGTGACGTTGTAGGCGTCTAGCAGATTTTTCAACCGGCGTTTGGTTTCCGGATTTTCCACATGAATTCCCGGCTGGAACTCGCCCGATGCTGGATAAGTGCCGGCGGCGGCTCCGTTATCGTGCCACATGCTCTTCTCGTGCCAAACGAATCCGGTTGTTTGTGTCATGGGTTGATCTACTAGGGGCTCTCGAAAATGATAGCGAATGCAGGCTCAAACAGCGATAAGGATTGAAGAGGGCGAAGTGGGGGATAGGTTGGGCTCGAGCAGCCTCAAGCGTTGCGCCTACGATGCGCTCGCTTATAATTTGATTTTGTAAGCAGAGCCCATCATGTCTCCAAGCTCGGTTGATATCCATCAAGACCGTATCCTTATTCTTGATTTCGGATCCCAATACACCCAATTGATCGCGCGGCGTATCCGGGAGCTTGGCGTCTATTGCGAGATTCATTCGAGCGAAATCACTGAATCTCAGTTCGAGGAGTTCAAACCCAATGGCGTTGTGTTATCTGGCGGGCCTGAATCAGTGACTGAGGAGCATACCCCTCGCGCGCCTGCCTATTTGTTCACCAAAACCGTACCAGTGCTCGGGATTTGTTACGGCATGCAAACCATGGCCGAGCAACTGGGTGGCCGCGTCGCCTCGGTTGCCAAACATGAGTTTGGTCATGCCGCGGTTCAGTTTCATGCGGCGCCCACGATTTTCTCATCACTCATCGACGATGAGGGTAACCCTGTTGACGCGCTGGATGTATGGATGAGCCATGGTGATCAGGTGGAGGCATTGCCCGAAGGGTTTAGCCGCGTTGCCAGTACTGAGACCTGCCCCATTGCGGCAATGGCGGACCCGGACCGTCACCTTTATGGCGTGCAATTTCACCCAGAAGTGCAGCATACGCCTCGTGGCGCTGAAATCATCGACGCTTTCCTAAAAGATGTCTGTCGCTGCCAAGGGCTTTGGACGCCCGATCAAATTGTCGAGGACATTGTCAGTCGAGTGCGTGCCCAGGTGGGCGATCAAAACGTCATACTGGGTCTTTCCGGAGGGGTAGACTCTTCTGTTGTGGCGGCACTGCTCGCAAGAGCCATCGGCGATCAATTGACGTGTGTCTTTGTCGATAACGGTTTGCTGCGGTTTGAAGAGGCCAATCAGGTCATGAACATGATGGCCCATGCTTCAAACAATGCCCTTGATATCAACGTCGTCAAGGTCGACGCGAGTGAGACTTTCCTGCGCGGCTTGGAAGGAGTGACTGATCCTGAAGCGAAGCGCAAGGTCATCGGCAATACCTTTATCGAAGTTTTCGACGCCGAAGCGGAAAAAATAAACAATGTTAGTTTTCTTGCTCAAGGCACGATTTATCCGGATCTTATCGAGTCGGGCGGGGCATCGGGTGGCAAGGCTCATGTGATTAAGTCGCACCATAATGTGGGTGGGCTGCCGGAGGATATGAAGCTTGAGTTAGTTGAGCCTCTGCGCGAACTCTTCAAGGATGAAGTCAGGAAAATTGGGTTAGCGTTAGGTTTACCGAGTGAGATGGTGTTTAGGCACCCGTTTCCGGGCCCTGGTCTCGGTGTCCGTATTTTAGGAGAGGTGAAGCGCGAATACGCCGATATCCTTAGGCGAGCTGATGCAATTTACATTGAAGAGTTAAGGGCCGCTAATCTCTATGACAGCGTCAGCCAAGCCTTTACGGTATTTTTGCCAGTTAAGTCGGTGGGGGTAGTGGGTGATGCGAGACGATATGAGTATGTTGTAGCGCTCCGAGCGGTAGAA
Organism: uncultured Gammaproteobacteria bacterium; assembly: GCA_913052075.1. Classification (GTDB taxonomy): domain Bacteria; phylum Pseudomonadota; class Gammaproteobacteria; order Pseudomonadales; family Azotimanducaceae; genus UBA9926. Next base: position 499 of record CAJXDD010000280.1, on the reverse strand, counting down.
ACCATCGACTTTATGACAGCGCGGGCTGCTCGTTTGCCTTATGAATTTCTCGAGCGCGTCTCGTCCCGCATCATCAACGAGATCAATGAAATATCTCGAGTGACTTTAGATATTTCTAGCAAGCCGCCTGCGACTATCGAGTGGGAGTGAAGAGAAAACATCTGGACTGCTTCTGTAACATCGGGACTTACATGGAAAATAAATACGTTTATTACATAATTTTTATCGTCTCTTTTTTGCTGTTTCCCATAGTCCAAGATTACATAAGACCAAATTATGATGGTGCTAATGAAGTACTCATTTATCTTCTTGGAGTTGCTCCAAATTTTCTGCCAGGAATTGGATTGCCTGCTCTGTTATGTGTAGTGATTCCAGAATTATCCAAACCTAATTCATCTTTATTCAAAAATAGACTCTATTGGTCAGTAGGAATCTCAATATCTGGATTAATTGCTAATGAGTTCATTACAATTTTTACACCCGGAAGAGGTGTCTTTGA
>CAJXDD010000279.1:0-3406 GCA_913052075.1 uncultured Gammaproteobacteria bacterium | reverse complement strand
GGCGTAAAGTCTGGCGGCTTTAATACCGACGGCACGCTGCCCGCCATGCTTCGTCGTTTCGATCCCGAATCCCTGATCGAGGTCGAAGGTGGGCTTCGTGCCAAGCTTGTTGATGACCGATTGCAGCTTAAAGCAGCTCTCTTTCGGGCGGACCGCACCGACCAACAAATTAAGAGTTCTAGGGTGACGCAACGAGAGGACGGAAGCACTGAGTTCATCGATTATCTAGGCAACGCCGCGGAGGGCGTCAACCAGGGCCTTGAATTAGAAGCGAGATTTTTGATTAGCGAACGCTGGCAAGGGCGATTTGCGCTGGGATTACTGGATACCAAATTTGATCGCTTTATCAACGAGTTTGGTGAGGATTACGGCGGTCGAGAGCAGGCGCACGCCCCTCGCTATACTGCCCAAGGAACCCTGAATTACTCGGCTGATCGTTTCGAGGTTCAAATTGGGATAGAGGGCAAGGATGATTTTTATTTCTCCGATCGCCATAACGTGCGGAGTTCAGACTATCTCGTCGTCAATGTAAGCAGCACCCTTCACTTTGATGCATTTGACCTTTCAATTTGGGGTAGAAATTTAACAGATGAAACCATTTACACCCGCGGCTTCGGCAGCTTCGGCAACGACCCACGAAAAGACTACGCAACCGAGCCTTACTTCCAATTTGGAGAGCCAAGGGTATGGGGCATGACGCTGACCGCACAGTTGGCAGGGCAATGATGACATGCAAGTAAGCGTTGATATCAGTCTGTATCCCCTACATCAGGATTACATCCCACAGATTGACGCGTTTATCGCTTTGTTGAATCAAGAACCTGACGTTCAAGTGGTCACCAATGCACTGAGCACTCAGCTATACGGCGAATACGAGACCGTGATGGAACTACTCGCCAAGGCAATGGGCGACCACATGGCGATTCATGACGATAGTGTGTTTACTATCAAAGTGTTGAGCGGCGACCGATCACATCAAAATGGGTGATTTAGTTTCTGCCATGCAAGCTGCGATTCAATCAACGTCGATACTCGAGACGGTCGCCGTGATCTTTGCAGTGATTTACCTGACGCTTGCGATACAGCGGAATATTTGGTGCTGGGCCGCAGCAGCGGTATCCACCAGTCTCTACTTAGTCATTTTTATCGACGTAAAGCTCTACGCTGAATCCATGCTTCAGGTGTTCTATCTGGGTATGGCCGCTTATGGGTTTCTTCGCTGGCGCACTGCCAAAATGAACGAGCTAGTACCCGTCATCCGCTGGTCCTATCGTAGCCATGTCCTCGCACTAGCCGCGATTGGCCTGGGAACGGCGCTGCTGGGCGCTATACTCAAATTGACAGATGCCGCTTGGCCATTAGTCGACGCTTTTACTACCACGGCTAGTTTATTCGCAACCTGGATGGTTGCTCAGCGAGTGCTCGAAAACTGGCTCTATTGGCTCATCATCGACGCCATCTCCATTGCACTCTTCATCGACCGTAGTCTGTATTTCACTGCCCTACTCTTTGGGCTGTATATCGTGATGATCGCTTTCGGTTGGCGCAGTTGGCTCGCCGCATACCGAGGAGATACCACTCCTTAGGGTTTACACCCGACCTGCGCAGCCTCAAAAGCCCGCAGCAACTAGAGAGACCATCGCTAAACCCACTGAAGCCCCCTTGGCTTTGGAGGTTTGTCAGGGTCCAGCCACTCAAATTACGACTAACAGTTAAGGGTGCGCGATACCCGCTCCTACTATTTCTGACCACGATAAAATCTCTATCCTCTCCGCCCCCCTAACCCCTCACTCTGAAGACTGATTAACGACAAAAAAAAGCCGGGCAATGCCCGGCTCAAATTCATTATCGAAATTTCGGTTAGAAGCTCTTGCCGATGGAAAAAACTAGAGCCTCCCCTTCGCCACCTTCTTGATCTCCCAAATCATCTGAGACAATGAGGGCCACGCCCAAGTCGATATCAGATACTGTCGTACCGTATCCCAACTCAATGTAATCACCGTCGAAATCTTTGCCGAAGCTTCCGTAAGTAGCGTAAATGCCGGAGTCCGCCTCGAGGGTTGCCTCAAGGAAGCTGTAGTCTTCTGGCGCGCCAAACCCGTCCCATTCGCCTATCGAGTAACCCAAGCTGAACATTCCATAACCTACTCCCAGGTTAATTTCTTCATACGTGTCATCGAAGTCACCGGTGTAGTAGTACCCGGTAAATCCTACACTCATACTGAGCCCAGCATCGGTTTCGACGCCATATCCACCATACAAGTCGACCTCTAACCCGTCACCGACATCTGCCGCCCATGTGCCTAGGTAAAAACCACCTTGCTCGAAGTCTACCCCAGCGCTCCCGCTCGACGACTTCTGGAGGATTCCTCTGTAGTAGTACTCACTCGCATATCCAATGTTGTATGACACTTCCGCATTTGCGTGAGAAGCAGAAAACCCTGCGCCCACCACTGCTAGCACTGCCATCATTCGCTTCAAGCTATTCATGATTGTCTCTCCGTTGTTTGGGGTAGTCCCCGTGCTTTATCAAGACGGACAAAGCACGGCGGTAGAACTGTGCTGTGACCTCGCACACCTTGAAGCAATCTGCAGGCCAACTTTGACTAACCCTCTACTTTTTACGTTAAGTGGGGATGTTTCGTAGGTCTAGCAACGCTTGTAGCAAACTTTTTTCAGCGTTTATCGCTCGCACTTCACTAGGAAAGCGCGCGAATTTCTTTAATTCTCGTTGAACGCCGCTAATATCCAGTCCAAAACGCACCAATTCGCGACAAGTCGATTAACTTGCCCCAGATTGGCGCATCGATGAGACGATCTTGGCGCGCCTACCGCGAAAAACACTCCCACCTTTTGGACATTTCCCTCCGCTGATCTTGTCCCCTGGGGGTAGTTCTAATTGTTCTGTACAGCTTCAAGAAGGAACTCTCTCAAAGCATAAGAAAAGACTGGGTCTAGCGGCACTCTCGTCACTTTCTCAATGAATCCAAGTTCTAGCATGCATTAGTCGCGGCTCCTGCTCGTCCGCCTCAAGGAACACTCTCTGCAATCCCAACCGACAATCCACAACCGATTAGGTGGGATACTCATGCTCGAGCGCGAGCGATGAATAGAAAACGAAAGGAAGGTTCAAGCAACGGTTGTTGGATCAACTGCAGCTGATACACTCGAGGAGCAACCGGCATAGCAAACATCAGGAGAACAACATGCTTACCCTGCATCACGCACCCAATTCACGGGCTGGACGCATTGTCTGGCTACTCGAGGAACTTGGCTTGGAATACACGCTGAATGGCATGCGCTTCCATCCCGAGGACCTCAAGTCTGATGCGCATCGTGCGCGACACCCGCTGGGAAGGATCCCTGTCCTTGAAGATGGAGACATCATGCTCTGGGAGTCTGGAGC
>CAJXDD010000278.1:0-3409 GCA_913052075.1 uncultured Gammaproteobacteria bacterium | reverse complement strand
GCTGCACAGTATCCCTGATCGAGCTGGAGAATCAGTTGCGCGCCGCCGAAGAGGTGCTCGGGTTGGTCGAGTTTAAGGGTATGCCCCTTGGCTTCTAACGCTGTTACAACCTCAGGATGCATCCCATTCTCGAGCGCAAGATCGCCACGTTCTGTGAGATGCCATCTTGGGGCATCAGATGCGGACTGAGGGTTTTGACCAAAGCCAAATACGCGAATTAACATCTGGACGTGCCCTTGGGCTTGCATATGGCCTCCCATAACTCCGTAAGCCAGCGCATGGTCTCCGCTCCGCGCGAATCCTGGGATGATAGTGTGAAACGGGCGCTTGCCGCCCGCGACTTGGTTTGGATGACCATCGCTTAGCACAAAGCCCGAGCCTCTATTTTGCACGGCAATGCCTGTGTCCGGCACAACGATTCCAGAACCAAAGCCACGGAAATTAGATTGAATGAATGAGACCATCATCCCATGCTCATCTGCAGCGCACAGATAGACGGTATCCGATGCCGGCAAAGGAGATAAAGGCTGACCTGCTTGCTCGAGCGATACCTGATCGCTGAGCGTTCGAATGGACCGGTCAGTGAGTAGGTCCTCCGGCGTCACGCGCATCGAGGAAGGATCAGCTAGCTCGCGGCTAACGGTATCGTACGCTAGTCGAATAGCTTCGGCTTGCAGATGGATACTGTCAGCCGAGTCCAATTGATAATCAAGGATGCCCAACCGATCTAAAATTCTGAGTGCAATTAGTGCCATGAGCCCTTGGGAATTAGGGGGGATCTCAAATAGCTCCGATGAGCCAAGGGTCGCGCTGATAGGGGTTACCCATTCGGGCTGGTGATTCGCTAAGTCATCCATGGTTAGCGGGTAGTCATGGGCTGACGCGTCACGAACCATGGCCTCCGCCAAAGCGCCGCGATAGAAACTTTCTCCTTTCGTCGCAGCAATGTCAGTGAGTGAGGCCGCGTGGTCGGGTAACCGCTTCAAGTCGCCTGGATTTGGAGGTCCCTTTGGTCCCACAAACGTTGATTGAAAAGACGCATAGTCACGAAACTGATGGGCGGCGTGATGCCAGTAGGGCGCTGTTTTCGGGCCAACCATGAAGCCTTCCCGAGCATAGTGAATCGCATGTTCGAATAAGCTCTGAAAAGGTAGCCGCCCCAAACATTCGGATAGCGCTACCCAAGCGCTTACCGCGCCCGGGATCGTAGTGGACGGCCAACCTCGCTGAGGCATGCTCGTCTGGCCCTCAAAGTAGGATGGACCAAGCTTGCTTGGGGTTCGGCCTGACGCGTTAAGGCCCTGCAAGGACTTCCCGTTCCAGATCAGTGCGAATGCGTCGCTACCGAGGCCGTTATTGTTGGGTTCTACGACCGTGAGGGTGATGGCTGAGGCGAGTGCCGCATCACAGGCGTTACCCCCTTTGCGAAGTGCATCAATACCTGCCTGGGTTGCAAGGGGTTGAGAGGTTGCGACCACGTTCTTCGCAAACACAGGCGATCGGGCACTGGCGTAAGGTTGTGTGTAATCGAATGTCATTCGGCTTGGTCTGCTCGTCGTCCATCAAACTAGGACTGATGCTGCCATAAATTACTTAAACTTTGCTGCATAAAGAGCGCATGATATTTGCCCTCGATGGCAATCAGGTCTTCGTGGCGACCCATCTCAATGATCTGACCCTGATCCAAGACGCAAATCTGATCTGCGTGTCGGATGGTTGAGAGCCGATGTGCGATGATGACGCTGATCCTATCTTTGAGCAGTGCCCGCAACCCTTGCTCTATTCTCTTCTCAGTCAATGTGTCTACTGATGAGGTGGCTTCATCCATGATGAGTATTTGAGGGTCCTTTAAGAGAGCCCGTGTAAAGGCAATGAGCTGCTTTTGCCCAGAAGACAAGCTGGCTCCGCCTTCCTCGATCTTGGTGTCGTATCCCTGATCAAGTTGCTCGATCATTTGCGCAGCGCCAGCTGCTTCGGCTGCAGCGCGGATCGCGTCGTCGGTCGCGGACAATTGCCCATATCTAATATTCTCTCGAACGGTTCCCGCGAAAATATGTGACGTTTGCAGGACCACCCCAAGGTTCGACTGCAAGAAGTTCAGGCTCCTCTCTCGGTAATCGATGCCATCAAGCGCGATGACACCACTCGTCGGCTCGTAAAAACGGGCCAGGAGATTGACAAGGGTTGTCTTTCCGCCGCCAGTTGCGCCCACAATGGCGAGACTCCGACCTCGCTCTAAGGTTAGGTTGATGTTGTTTAAAACCGGGCGCCCGGTGGCATATTGAAATGAAACATTCTGGAATTCGATGCGATCAATGGTGGGCGAGCCCCCATCGGCCGCGCGGCCAGAAACGGGCGGTAATGCTAGGTTTGCCTTTACCGAGTCAGAGTCTCTAATGGTTGGCGTCTCGTTTATCAGACTAAGAATTCGCTCTGCTGAGGCTTGGGCCATTTGAAGTTCGGCAAACCAATGTGCCATCTGCTCGACGGGCTCGAAAAAATGTCGAGTGTAGGTTAGGAAAGCGATGAGAGTGCCAGTCGTGATGATGCCCCAGAGTGATTCGACGCCGCCCAGGACAAGCGCGAGGCCAGTTGCAAGCGATCCGAGCGTGATTACAATGGGTAAGTAAATCGCTGCCTGCACGGCATTCTGAACCGATGCCCCGTGCATGGTTTCTGTCATGGCTCCAAAGCGCCTGACGTTATCCGCTTCCTTCACGAAGACCTTGCTCGTGAGCACGCCCATGATGTTCTCGTTGTAAGAACCGGTGATTTGCGAGTTGGTCTTACGAACAAGCCGAGCGCTTTTTAGAATCCGCTTTTGAAAGTAAAGACTAATAACAACTAATACGGGGATGGTGGTGAGTATCAGCAGTGCTAAACGCCACTCCATGACCAACATGGCAATGACAACGCCGACCATGATGCTGAAAGACCAGATGAGATCCAAGATCCCCCAGGCAAGAATGTTGGACAAGCGCTCACAATCAGAGGTCATGCGGGCCATGAGCCAGCCAACAGGACGGAAGTCGTAGTACTCAAAGGGCAGACGCTGCAGATTTGCAAATCCGTCCTCTCGAATATCATGGCTAATGTGAGCTCTGAGCTTGCCGCCATACCAGATGAACCCTAGTACGGAGACGCCAAGGGCGACGCATAGTCCAAAGTATGCGAGCCCAGCGGAGAAAAGGGGATAGTCGCGGCCTTGCTCGTACACGCCATCGACCACCTCTTTAGTGATCAGCGGAAAGGATATCTCGCACAACGCAACCAAAACCGCGCACCCCGCGAGCACAGATAAGTCTCGTGGATAGGCAAGCGCGTAGTCCAAGAGCTGACGCCAGATACTGAGGTCAACGCTGCCATCCGCCTCGACGAACTCGTCGCTGAAGTTTTCATCATCGTAAAA
>CAJXDD010000277.1:0-3438 GCA_913052075.1 uncultured Gammaproteobacteria bacterium | reverse complement strand
CGATGGCAGGCGTGCTGAGCGTTGACGAATCCCGAAAACAGGTCTGGGTTGGAGCGGGCACACCAATCTACATGCTGGGGCCAGTCCTCAACCAGCACGGGCTCGCGCTTCATAACCAAGGGGATATCGATCGACAGTTTATTTCGGGAGCTACAGCGACGGGCACTCATGGAACAGGACGATCGCTCATGAATTTATCGTCGGCGGTCACAGCGCTTCGCTTGATCGATGGTGAGGGTAATCTGCGTCAATTGGAGCAGTCCGAGCTGGGTGATGATTTCTCTGCTTATCCTGTCCATTTGGGCGCGCTAGGTCTTGTGACTGCTATTCAGCTACAAGCCCGCGATACGTTTGTGCTTGAAGAGCATACTTGGGAAGTCGAGGGCGGCGAATTAGCAGCTTCGCTGGATGAGTGGGTGGCCGCGAGTGACCGATTGGAGTTCTTCTGGTATCCATCGACCGATCGGGCACAGATTAAAACCATGAGGGAGTCGAGTGAGCCGCCCGTTTACCCCTTAGCCAGCGAGGGCAGTCGGCGGGCATTAAGCTTCGAGGTGTTGCCCAATGATCGACCGCACCGGCATACCGAAATGGAGTTCTCGGTGTCGGCGACAGATGGCTTGGCCTGTTTTCTTGAGGTTCGCCAATTGCTGCAAAAGGACTTTCCTGACGTTGTCTGGCCAGTGGAGTATCGGTTGCTCCGCGAAGATCTGATCTGGATGTCTAACGCATTCGAAAGAGAAACCGTCACCATCTCAGTTCACCAAGATGTCAGGCTCGATGAGTCAGATTATTACGCTGCCTGTGAGCGTATTTTTCGTTCATTCGGCGGGCGACCCCATTGGGGTAAGGTCAATTACTTCGATGGCCAGGATTTCGAACAGGCTTACCCGAAATGGGCAGATTGGTGGGCGGCTCGTGATCGACTGGACCCAGGCGGTGTCTTTTTGAACCAGTATCTTCGCTCGATTCGGCCTTAGCTAATTGCGACCCCAGTCAGCGAGGACGTCATGTGGGTCGTTTTTGCGACTCAAATCCTTCGCCGCCGCAACGTCTGCTGCGAGCTCTACCACGTAGCCGTTTGGGTCCCTGAAGTAGACGGAGTGAATAAAGCCGTGATCACTAATGCCGCGATGCTCGATACCCTGACGAGCGGCAAGATCCAGCATGGGCGTTAAACTTGCCAGAGGCACTTTCAACGCAATGTGGAGATCAAAATCATGTTGATCTACAAATTCGAAAGACTGTTCAGGTGCCTCAAAAAAAGCGATTGAGCTGCCGTCCGGCAGCCCAAAGAAAAAGTGCAGCACGGACGTTTGCCTACCGGTCTGCGTTTCCGAAATAACGAACGCATCGGTCAGGGGTAAACCCAAAAAATCCTCGTAAAAAGATCGAGTGGCCTCTGAGTCTTGGCATCGGTAAGCCGCATGATGCAAACGCTCGATCACTCAGCGCTAGCCTTGGCTCTCGCCGCTTTGAAGTCGGGTTCCCGCTTCTCAAGAAATGCGTTAATGGCCTCATGATGCTCCGCACTCTCGTAGCATTGGTTGAGCGCCACCATTTCCCGCGCCTGCACCGATGAGAGGTCTGCCTCCGCCATGTTGTCTGTGATGAGCTGCTTGACCATCGTCAATGCTCGCTGAGGATTTGCGCCCATTGCGGCTGCCATGTCGATGGCCGTATCGACAAGGCTCGCCTCATCGGTCATCTCATCGATTAGCCTCGTCTCTAGAGCCTGCTCAGCTGAGAGCGTTTCGCCGGTCAGCATTATTCTGCTTGCCTGGCCAAGCCCCATTCGCGCGACTAACAAACGAGAGCTTGCAAGTTCGGGGACCAACCCCATTTTGATAAACCTAGCGCTCAGCTTCGCCGCAGAACTCGCGATAATGTAATCGCAGGGCAGGATCTGGGTGAGCCCAACACCTATAGCGGCGCCGTTGACTGCGGCAACAATAGGTTTGGATTCGCGAATCAGCTCAACCCAATTCCGTGTAGGACGGGATCCTCCGGCTTCCTTACCACCTTCAGCTTGCGCTTTGAACAAGTCGCGAATATCTGCGCCCGCGCAAAAGCCGCGTCCAGCTCCTGTGAGGACCATCGCTGTCACATCATCCGAGTGGTTCGCTTGGCTAATCGCATCTCCTAGCTCGGCGCCCATCTGATAGGTCCATGCGTTTAATCGTTCGGGACGGTTCAGGGTGATGAGCAGGATCTCGCCTCGTAGCTCAGTGGTGATCGTCTCGTAGGTCATGGTGTTCTCCTTGGCGCGTCCGCGGGTTGATCAGTTGTGTTAACAAAGGGGCGTAACCCCTTGCAAGTAACATGACTGCAATCTATCGCTAGTAGCGAGGGGCGGCAAGCGGTCCTCGCTTAACGGGACATGATGCTGGTGGTTGGGTTGCTCGCGCTCGAACGCTCGACTCAGTGCTTACCAGAGATCTTGCACGGATAACGGATTGCGATGAGTCTTTACCAAGGATTTACATCGTTGCCTGAAACGCGCTTTGCAAAACCATCCATGCATCCCTAACGGGTTGAATGGGAGAGTGAGTGAGAGCGTCTCTGTTAGGAATATTTACCAAGCTTCAATGGCCACCAATTAGGTATCCGTCTACCGGGAGACGCGTAACGCTAGGTGGTAAGAGATACAAAAGCCCACTTCCATCTCAGTGTGCATAACGATTCAATGCCAGAGTGTCTTACGAGGCTATTTGAAGAGCGAAGCCATAAGTAGAGGTCGAAGTGAGCGGGTACTGGCACCGTTGTACAAGTGACGGCTTCCGAAACTTCTGGCAAAACGCTTGTAAAGCTTGGCGCAAGCAATCGCCCGAGAAGGCCCGCCCGGTTAAGGCATCAACCGGTTGGGCGTAGAGCAATCCGTCACCATGCACCACCATCGATCAATGGTTTCCTGGCTCGTGTCTCGAGAGGAGATGAACGCCACATGATCATTAGGGTTATCGGGATCAAGGCGAATGAGCCAGAGCGGTTTTGCTGAATCAATCAGCATCGAGTAGCGAACGTCCATGATGTCATTAGGGCGCTCAGGCGTCATACCAACGTAGCCCTGGGAAAACCATTTGAAGCGTTCAAAATCCGACCATTGTCTGCTCGTGGGGTCAATTCGCGTGGCCAACCATTGCTCATCAACTTTGGGAACGGATTCACCAGGGAAATATCGCGTGCGGGTTCCCATCCGGAGACCATCGACAAAATAACGGCCATTCCACTCGTAAACCGTTTTCCACAACAGAAGCGAGGCGAAGCCGGGTTTCGCACTGATGTCCGTGATTTGATGGCCTCGAGCAATGGCGAGGGCGAGGCCCGCATCTTCCGCTCTTTCCCGCTGCACCGTGCCAAAGCCCACATAACCGACCATCCACAGGAGGGCCACAAGATGGTAGCCGCGATGTGCGAAAAGTATCGCCAGCACCGAGA
>CAJXDD010000276.1:0-3522 GCA_913052075.1 uncultured Gammaproteobacteria bacterium | reverse complement strand
GATAGTTTTGGTAAACTTGGCCGCTTTCTGGCGGGGGTGTGAACGTTGGGCAAAAACTTATACCAAAAGGTCTGGAACAGTCACGTAGTGGGTAGTCTCGCTAACGGGCAGTATCAAGTATTTATGGCGCTGCATCTAATTCATGAAGTGACCAGTCCTCAAGCGTTCGGGATGCTAAAAGATAAAGGCCTGAAGGTCGCCTATCCAGGGCGGACATTTGCTACTGTCGATCACATTATTCCAACCGATACCCAGGCACGACCACTCGCGGACGATATGGCGGAGAGAATGTTGCAGGAGCTCGAGTCATCAACCACTGAACATGGCATCGAGTTTTTCGCCCCAGAGACTGGCTCGCAGGGCATTGTGCATGTGGTGGGTCCAGAGCTTGGATTGACCCAGCCTGGGATGACAATTTGTTGTGGTGACAGCCACACCGCGACGCATGGAGCTTTCGGCTGCATTGCGCTTGGTATTGGGACGTCTCAGGTCCGTGATGTGTTGGCAAGTCAAACGCTGGCCATGGATCCGTTGAAAGTGAGAAAGATTAATATCAACGGTGCACTGAAAAAGGGAGTCACAGCAAAGGACGTCATATTGCACGTTATTCGGGTTTTAGGGGTCAACGGTGGTGTCGGGTACGCGTACGAATACGCCGGCAGCACAATCACGAATATGACCATGGAAGAGCGAATGACCGTTTGTAACATGAGTATCGAAGGGGGGGCTCGCTGCGGATATATCAACCCTGATCAAACCACCTTCGATTACTTGAGTGGAAAAGAGCGTGTTCCAACTGGCGCCGAATTTGATGCCATGAAAGCCAGGTGGGCTAGCTTCGCGTCGGACGAAGATGCCCACTACGATGACGTGGTTGACTTTGATGCATCAGACATTGAGCCCACAGTCACTTGGGGCGTTACCCCAGCACAGGCGATTGGCGTAGGGGAGAGGATTCCGGCTGCAGATACCGGTTCCGAGCTTGATCAAGAATTGGTTACCAGCGCGCTCGACTATATGAAGCTTCGCTCAGATGCACCGATTAAAGGGACACCTATTCAAGTTGCTTTTATAGGGAGTTGCACCAACGGACGCCTCAGTGACTTTGAGGCGGTAGCGGAGGTGATCAAAGGACATCAGGTTGCGTCTCACGTTCGAGCCATTGCTGTTCCTGGCTCCGAAAAAGTGGATGCCGCAGCTAGAGCGCTTGGATTGCACGAGGTGTTCAAAGCGGCTGGCTTCGAATGGAGAAAGCCGGGCTGTTCGATGTGTCTTGCTATGAACCCTGATAAGTTGGTTGGAGACGAAGTGTGTGCGTCAAGCTCTAACCGAAATTTCATGGGAAGGCAGGGGTCGAGCACAGGTCGGACAATCTTGATGAGTCCGATCATGGTTGCCGCGGCTGCGGTGGAAGGCGCTGTTGCAGATGCTCGAGAGATATTTGAATTGGAGGCAGTATGAGCGAACTGAGCAAGATTGCTGGTCGGGGCGTGTATGTTGCTGGTAACGACATCGATACGGATCGCATTATCCCGGCGCGATTTCTAAAGTGCGTGACGTTTGATGAATTAGGTCCATCACTTTTCTTTGATGAGCGATTTGACGCCAGCGGCGAATCGAAGGATCACCCCTTGGACGCCGCTCGGCACAAGGGTGCTTCTATTCTTATCTCGGACGCCAATTTTGGTTGTGGCTCCAGTCGCGAGCATGCCCCGCAGGCGATCCAGAAGTTTGGTATCAACGTGGTCATCGCTGAAAGCTTTGCAGAAATTTTCCACGGCAATTGCACGACGTTAGGTATACCCTGCTTGCAAATGGCTGCCGAACCTCGATCGGAACTCGCGAGGTTGATTGAAGCCGAGCCTGGCGAGGAACTGATGGTCGATTTAGAGGCCCTCCAAGTGGTGTATCTGAACCAATCTTTTCCGTTCTCCATGAAGCCGAGTGCGCGAGAGGCCTTCTTGGCAGGAACCTTTGACCCATTAGATGAGTTGTTGGCTAGTCGAGAGGCTATCTCGGCTGTGGATGCCCGGTTAAGCGCATGACCGACCTTGACGTCACGCCGATAGAGATCTACGACACCTCCTTGCGTGACGGCAACCAGGGCGAGGGAGTCAACCTCAGTCTTGCCGATAAACTCGAGATCGCAGGCGTTCTCGATCGGCTCGGCGTTCCGTTCACTGAGGGCGGCTGGCCTGGATCCAACCCCAAAGATAGTGAATTTTTCTCAGCGGCGAGAAGTGAGGGGTACAACACCATCAAAATCTCGGCGTTTGGCTCCACGCATCGTGCGGACTGCCTTCCTGAGGACGATCACTTCTTAAAACAGCTAGTCGATGCTCGCGCTGACATAAGCTGTATTTTTGGTAAAAGTTGGTTGCTCCATGTCGACCAAGCTTTACGAGTGTCTGCGGCTCGCAACCTCGAAATGATCGCTGGCTCTATCCAATACCTGCGAACCGAAACCGGTAAGCCAGTGTTTTACGATGCGGAGCACTTCTTTGATGGATTTGTTTCGGATGAGGGATACGCGCTGGACACGCTTAGAGCCGCCCATGAGGCTGGGGCCGACCGGTTAATATTGTGCGACACCAACGGAGGAATGCTGCCAAGTCAGATTACCGACGCGGTTGGTCGCGTTGCGTCCCAATTGCCTGATGCAGTCCTCGGTATACATGTTCATAACGACGGTGGACTAGCGGTCGCTAATTCGCTTGCAGCCGTTGAGGCTGGGGTGACCCAGGTCCAAGGAACCATGAACGGGATCGGCGAACGTTGCGGCAACGTTGATTTAACGGCTGTGATTGCGAACCTCGAGCTTAAATATGGTCGCCTGTGCTTACCTTCCGGCAACCTTGCACACCTCACGTGGGTATCGAGGCGAGTCTGGGAATTGCTCGGTTATGACGGCCCGCTCGGACAGCCTTTTGTTGGACCCTCTGCTTTCTCTCATAAGGGTGGTGTTCATGTCTCGGCTGTGTTGCGCAATCCAGAAACCTACGAGCACGTGTCTCCAGACAGTATCGGTAATGCAAGGAAAGTATTGATTAGTGAGTTGGCGGGGGGCTCCAACGTCCGGGCTAAACTTGCTAACCGATATGCTGACCTTGAGGATCCAGCGCGCACCAGAGCGATTCTTGAAGAAATTCAGGATAAAGAGCACGCCGGTTATAGCTTTGAGAAAGCAGATGGTAGCTTCGATCTGATTGTGCGTCGCCATTTGGGGCAGTTTCAGCCTCTGTTCGAACCCCAGTTCTACCGCATCTATTCGCCGGGTAATGAAAATGCAGCTGATCAAAATGACCTTCATATTGCTGGAGCAATTGAGGCGTCGGTCAAGTTACGCATTGGAGATCAGGTTGAGTTGAGGGCCGCTGAGGGTAGCGGCCCCGTGGACGCGTTAAACCTTGCGTTGAGAGAGGCGCTCACGCCTCACTTCCCAGAGGCAAGCGAGTTGAGGCTGACGGACTACGTTGTCAAGGTGGTTAATTCAACTGAAGAGACGGCCGCTCGCGTGCGGGT
>CAJXDD010000275.1:0-3580 GCA_913052075.1 uncultured Gammaproteobacteria bacterium | reverse complement strand
ATCGCCCCTGCTTGCTGCGAAAAACTCGGCGCAAAGGTCTCCACCCCTAGCGCTTTAGCGCCCTCAAAAGCGGCCGCGAAAATCGGGTGTTCGAGGGATCTTGTTTGCGTGATCGGAGCCGTCACAAGCGACACTCGAAACCACGCTTTGGATTGCCAGACTTCGGCCATCATCGTTTTACCGAAGTACTGAGCCGCCTGATAGCTTGCCCCTTGAATCGCGACGACAGAATCAGAGACAGGACACGCATGATTAAAGTATCTCGGAGGCTTGAGCTGACCGAGTGCGCGCAGCCCACTGCCCCAAGCGGGACGCTTTGACCACCAGTCTTGGCTAGCAACTTGATCATCGGCCACGAGCGCGGTGGGCGTTGTTGGCGACAGCACCATACTCACTGTTTCGACCGCACCAGCCGGCAGGGCATCAACAATCGCGTTCATGACACCCGTTAACAACACCTCTCGCATCGCGCCTGGTGCGTATGCGTAAAGCCCGAGGTGCATGGGAACCGAATCGGCAAACGCCATCATCGCTGCCAATGCGGACTCGGGCTCAGTTAACAAATCAATCGGCTGAGCAGGCCAAACCAGCCGACCCGGGAAATGACCTCTTTGCCAATCGAGAGGCGGCGCTACTTTATCGATCCACAGCACATCTGCGCCAGCTTTAAGCCAATAAGCTGTGGGCGCCATTTCGGCAGAGGCGCCGATCACAGCAATGCGGTGGCCTCGAAGATCGACACCCGCGTCGATAGAGGAGCTAGCCACCGCGCGCAAAGAGCCCGCGGCCTCACCCGACAACCAGTGCCGCGCCAATAAGTCATCAATTAACGCCTCTATATCACTCCCCTGCCAATGCCGACCTCCATAGGGCAATGAAGGGGTCCAGGGAGAAAACGGCGTTGCCTTTGAGATAGACAGCGCTGGTTTAACACTGGGCACTGCAAGATACTCGCTAAGCGACACCTGGCTCGATTCGTCAGTGACGACGAGCTTGTCGTGCAAACCGCTTGCGAGCGTACCGGCTATCTGAACGCGTTCATCAGCACTCAGGCGACACTGTTCAAACGCTGGCAGATAGTTTTGATAGGCCGAGCGGAACGCCTTGGCAATCGGCAGTTGGAAACCCCTAAACGCTGCTGGATAGGCCTGCACTGCTGAACCCAGGAGCTCGTGCATCATCGATGATGCTGACTGTCCGCCACTGATGATCACTCGTTTTGTCATAGTCTTCCCGCTGGTTCACAAAAAAGACCAGGCTCACAACGCTCGAATCCCACCAAAGGCCGCGTGGTCCATCTTGCCGCTGCTCACTTGCCGTCAAACGCAGTGCCGACGATAGCGTATCCGCCGCTCAAGCGCTTCCCCTCGCTCTCCCGCCAGCTGCTCCAATGCATTGGCCATGGCCCAGAATTCTTAGTTTATGATCGCCAAGCGCACTTCCAAGCCTCGCAATGAAGACGGCGGCGCTCCAACCAAGAATCGGGGATGAGAGGGAAGACGCAGAAAGATGGCCATCCAAGAACCAATGCGCTGTAAAAGGCAATGACCCGACCAAGCATTGATAGGCCACTCATCGCCCCGACCTGGGAGACAAACCTTCATGGACGCGCTTATACTCGGGGCTTGAGCAACGACACCAAGTCTGGGAGGAAAGGGATGTTAAAACCAGGAAGCCGGTTAAAGAGCGCCGTTTGTGACGCCGAGGTTATGGTCATTAAGGCGGGAGCTGACGACGAGGTCACCTGCGGCGGCGCCGTCATGGCTACCGACGTCTCAGAAAAATCTGCAGGAGATGATGCACATATGCACGGCTGCCTCATCGGCAAACGCTATGTCAACCAAGGCGATTCTATTGAGCTGCTGTGCGTGAAAAGTGGTGATGGCTCGCTCTACTGCAATGGCGAAGAGCTGATGACCAAAGACACGAAAAAACTGCCCTCGTCTGATTAACCAATGAATATTGCATTGCTGTTACAGATGGCCGCGGAGGCCTGCCCGGATCGAACTGCAATCACGTTTGAAGGCGAGCATTACGACTACCAAACGCTGTTTGACGCGGCGAGCCGAGCCGCAAAAACCTTCAGCGAAAGTGGTTGCCGATTTGTCTCTGTGCTTGATACTTCAAGCCCGGCTGCACCAATTGCGTTGATGGGCGCCGCTATGGCCGGTTTGCCTTATGTGCCGTTAAATTACCGCCTAACTGATGATCAACTTTCAGCGCTAATTGAACGCATCGAGCCTGCTTTCCTCATCACAGGGGGCGGTGACTGTCAGTTTGATGTTGAGACCCACATGAGCCGAGAAGCGTTCCTTCGCGCGGCAATGGCAGACGGCCCCAGCATCGAGACATGGCACGAAGATCCAAGTGCGGTTGCCGTGCAACTCTTCACGAGCGGCACCACTGGAACGCCCAAAGCAGCGCTTCTGAGGCATGAGCATCTCGTGTCCTACATTTTGGGTTCGGTTGAGTTCATGGGCGCCATGCCGGAGGAAGCAACGCTGGTATCGGTGCCGCCCTACCACATCGCGGGCATTTCAGCGGTTATGAGCTCGATTTATGCGTGTCGCCGACAGGTACAACTCGCTAACTTCGATGCCGACACATGGGTTCAGTTATGTAAAGACGAAGGGGTCACAAACGCCTTTGTCGTTCCCACGATGCTGACTCGCATCATCGATGTGCTCGATGAGCAAGACGATGCCCAGGCCGCCTTCCCTCAATTGGCAGCAATCGCTTATGGCGGTGGCAAGATGCCCGTTCCAGTCATCGAGCGGGCGTTGAAGCTTCTGCCTGACGTGAACTTCACCAATGCCTACGGGCTTACCGAGACAAGTTCAACGATTACCCTGCTTGACCCGACTGATCACCGCGAGGCCATCTCTGATACTCACTTGCGGCAGAGACTCGGTTCAGTGGGCAAAGCGCTGCCTAGCATCGAACTTGAAATTCGAGACGAGGATGGCCAGGCAGTCTCAGCCGGTATTCCCGGAGAAATCTACGTACGCGGACCTCAAGTTTCCGGTGAGTACGACGGTCGAAGCGTGCTGGACAGTGAGGGTTGGTTCCCTACGCGGGATGCGGGTTATCTTGACGACGGCGGCTATCTCTTTCTCTCAGGACGAGCAGACGACGTTATTGTCCGAGGAGGAGAAAATATCTCTCCAGGAGAAATAGAGGACCTGCTACTGGACCGGGACGATGTCGTGGACGCGGCTGCTGTTGGCATGGCGTCCGAAGAGTGGGGAGAAGCCGTTGCCCTAGCACTGGTCATGAAAACGCAAGTGACCGAAGCAGCGATTCAAGACTTCATTCGCTCGAGCTTACGATCTTCGAGGGTACCCGAGGCTATTCGTTTCGTTGATGAATTGCCCTACAACGAAACAGGCAAGTTGCTCAGAAGAGTCGTCAGGGAGTGGTTCTAACAACTGCACCCTCCGCGCGCTGGCTGATCAAAGAGGCCGCCTGCTACCCCGAGACCGAGCCCTCAGACTTAAGGATTGATGGCGGACTGATCACCGAAAGGGGCAGACTCAGCCCTGCGCCCGATGAACGGGTGGTTGACGGCCAAGGCGCTTGT
>CAJXDD010000274.1:0-3614 GCA_913052075.1 uncultured Gammaproteobacteria bacterium | reverse complement strand
TAGATATCAACCCCCGCTTCACCACTTTCAGTCTCATTTTTGTTGACACGAACCACGATTCGCGCCGCGTCAACCGTTTCAATGACGCCTCCTCGAAGAGCCGTGACACAGACCCCTGAGTCTCTTGCTACTACCCGCTCGAGTCCTGTACCAACCAATGGCTTTTCAGCCGCCAGTGTAGGTACCGCTTGCCGCTGCATGTTCGAGCCCATGAGAGCCCTGTTAGCGTCGTCATGCTCGAGGAACGGGATCAGTGCTGCGGCAACAGAAACCACCTGCTTAGGTGACACATCCATGAAGTTGACGTGCTCGCGGGCCATCTTCGAAAACTCGCCTTGGTGGCGGACATCAACCAAATCCTCTGCCAACCGCCCCGACTTATCGAGTTCAGCGCTGGCCTGAGCAATCACGTAATCTGATTCAACAATCGCAGACAAAAACTCGATGTCGTCAGTCACTTTTCCATCTACTACCCGGCGATACGGGCTTTCAAGGAACCCGAAATCATTAGTCCGAGCGTAGGTCGCAAGTGAGTTGATCAAACCGATATTTGGCCCCTCTGGCGTCTCAATCGGGCATACGCGACCGTAGTGCGTTGGGTGAACGTCTCTTACCTCGAATCCAGCACGCTCTCTTGTTAATCCACCAGGGCCGAGCGCAGACACTCGTCGCTTGTGGGTAACTTCGGATAGCGGATTATTCTGGTCCATGAACTGCGATAGCTGCGCGGAGCCAAAAAATTCCTTGACAGCCGCAGCCACAGGTTTCGCGTTAATCAAATCCTGAGGCATTAGTCCTTCTGACTCAGCAAGGCTGAGTCGTTCTTTTACTGCGCGCTCAACGCGAATCAAACCAAGACGGAAGGCGTTCTCGGCCATTTCTCCGACCGAGCGGACGCGCCTGTTACCGAGATGATCAATATCATCAACCACATCATAACCATTTCGAATCGCGATCAGCTGCTTGATCACGTCGACGATGTCGTCGTTGTCTAGCGTTCCAATCCCCGACTCCTCTTCGCGCCCCAGACGGCGGTTAAACTTCATTCGACCTACTGCTGTCAGGTCATAGCGGTCATCGCTAAAAAACAAATTATTGAAAAGATTCTCTGCCGCGTCCTTGGTCGGTGGCTCACCGGGGCGCATCATTCGGTAGATTTCAACAAGGGCTTCAAGGCGATTGCCTGTTGGATCTGCTGTC
This sequence comes from uncultured Gammaproteobacteria bacterium, assembly GCA_913052075.1. GTDB lineage: Bacteria > Pseudomonadota > Gammaproteobacteria > Pseudomonadales > Azotimanducaceae > UBA9926. The sequence goes on along the minus strand of CAJXDD010000274.1, from coordinate 2,414 downwards.
AATGTATCGGAGACAAAAGGCCCGCAATCTAGGTCATTGGTATAGATCGTTTCAAACTCTCCGATACCCAGCGCCTTCATTTGCTCAAGGACTTCTTCAGTGATAATGGTGTTACAGCCGATTACCACTTCGCCTGTTTCTTCATCCAACTGATCTTTGGCAAGTCTGTGGCCGCACACATATTCCGCTGGCACTTCGAGCGCTTTTAGATTGCGCTTTTCCATTTCGCGGATATGTCGGGCGGTGACTCGTGAGCCTTCTGGTACAAGCACTTCACCCTTGTCATCTTTGATCTCGAACTGGGCGGTTTCTCCCCGAAGACGATTGGCAATAAGGTTAAGCCGATACCCGTCTTCGGTGATTTGAAATGTATCCGTGTCAAAGAAGGTATCGAGAATCTGTTCTGCCGATAAGCCAAGTGCTCGCAGCAAAATAGTTACAGGCAGCTTGCGCCTCCGATCAATGCGCACATAAACGAGATCTTTGGGATCAAACTCAAAGTCGAGCCATGAACCACGCATCGGGATGACGCGGGCGGAATATAAAAGTTTTCCAGATGAGTGGGTTTTTCCTTTATCGTGATCGAAAAATACGCCTGGGGAACGATGCAATTGCGATACGATAACTCGCTCAATCCCGTTGATCACAAATGTGCCGTTTTCGGTCATGAGCGGAATCTCGCCCATGTACACTTCTTGCTCTTTAATATCTTTGATCGCCTTATTTGACGAGTCTTTGTCGTAAATAATAAGGCGTACTTTGACCCGCAGCGGGGCAGCATAGGTTACGCTTCGAGATTGGCACTCCTTAACATCAAACACCGGCTTACCTAACCGATAATCAACATATTCTAGTGCTGCGTTACCCGAGTAAGAGGCAATAGGGAACACGGAGCAAAAAGCAGCATGAAGACCCGAATGAGTGCGCTCGTTTACGTCGATGCCCTCTTGCAAGAATTGCATGTAGGAATCAACCTGTATCCCGAGCAAGTATGGGATATCCATGACCGTTGGCAACTTGCTGAAGTCTTTCCTAATCCGCTTTTTCTCTGTGTACGAATAGGCCATTCGTGCCTCCAATTTGTGTCTTAAATTTCCGCTTGAATCTCTACTGCTTCACCACAAAGAATCGACGGGTATCAACGACACCCGTCGATCAATGATGATGCGCTTACTTCAGCTCCACAGTGGCACCAGCTTCTTCAAGCTGATTCTTGATATCTGCGGCTTCGTCTTTGCTGACACCTTGCTTGATTGAGGAGGGCGCTGAATCGACCATGTCTTTCGCTTCCTTCAGGCCAAGCCCTGTGATTGAGCGAACGACCTTAATCGCATTCACTTTCTTCTCACCTCCAGATACCAAAATGATTTCAAACTCATCCTGCTCTGCTTCACCGCCAGCGTCGCTACCAGCCGCTGCCGGCGCGGCTGCAACAGCTGCTGCTGCAGATACACCGAACTTTTCTTCCATCGCTTCAACTAACGCGACGACATCCATCACGCTCATTTCAGCGATTGCATCTAAGATTTCTTCTTTTGATAATGACATTTGTCCTATCTCCGTTTGTTTCAGACTAATCAGGCTGCTTGTTTTTGATCGCGAACTGCTGCGACTACTCGAGTTACTCGACCTGGAATGTCGTTCATTGTGCGAACCAGCTTGGTTACTGGTGCTTGCATGACCGCCATAAGCATTGCGAGCGCTTCATCTCGGGTAGGCAACTTAGCAAGCGCATCAATCTGCTCAGCAGGAAGCAACTTGCCTCCAACGCTCAGCGCCTTGATCTCAAACGCTTCTTGCTCTTTAGCAAAATCCTTGAACAACCTTGCGGATGCCCCGGGATCTTCCATCGCAAAGGCTACTATGCAAGGCCCTGTCAGCACCTCATTCATACATTCAAGATCGGTACCCTCAAACGCTCGTTTTGCTAGCGTATTTCGGATCACGCGAACCTGGACGCCTGACTCTCTGGCTGACTGCCGGAGTTTAGTCATTGCGTCTACAGTGACTCCTCGGTAATCAGCCATCACTGCTGACAATGCGGCCTGAGCAGTTTCGTGCGCTTCTGCAACAATCGCCTGTTTTTCTTTAAGTCCAATCGGCACGTGCGTACTCCTTGACTCACCCAAATGACCCTAGGACTTGCACTCCTCGGGCGTTTCTACGGCGACAGGATTCATGGCTATGAATCGCCCTCCACCGTCTGCGTAGGCCTGCTTTCACAATTTATTCGGCCGACACCGAACCTACGGTCTTTGACGAGCGGTGACCGATGGCCAGCCACTCCAAAGAACTCATCATTTCTCTTGCTAGGCTTCCAACGAGCCTTGATCAATCGCAATCCCTGCGCCCATCGTGGTGGACAGGGTGATTTTCTTCACATAAACCCCTTTCGCGGACGCGGGTTTTGCTTT
>CAJXDD010000273.1:0-3722 GCA_913052075.1 uncultured Gammaproteobacteria bacterium | reverse complement strand
AGTTGGTGGTTGATCTCATGCACGTGCAATGCGCATTGATCAATTCGATCATCCCGAGAGATCATCAGTTGCCTGAGATTATGACGTTGTGCATCCAAGACTGCTTGGCGGGTCATAGCTTTGGTCCTTCGGATCAGTCTCACACGCTCCGCAGGCCTTGGCCGAACGCCAAGGGACGCTGGCCCTACCAAACAAACCGATTGCACCCAGTCAGGGTGGCGAGCCGCGAGGAGCGTCGCTGCAACACAACCCCACGAAAAGGCAACGAGATGAACCTCTCGAAGCTTTGCATCCTCACCTAGGATGTTTTCAATCCTGCGAATAGCAAGCTCGACATCGTAGGGCCGCTCTTGATCGGAAGACCAGCCAAGCGCTGGCAAATCCAACGTCCAAACATCATAGCGCTTTGATAAAGCTTCCACATTACGGATCCAGTGGAGCCAAGATCCAGATCCCCCATGGAGCAAGAGCACCCTGGGCGCCGAGACGGGACCCTTCCAGTGCCTCAGATGCAACGTGCCGGTACCGTCCGCGACATCAAACGCGGCACTCACGCTACTCGCCCGATTGAGGAGCAAATCCACTGATTCGACACCTGTTTCAAACCGCATGACGGGATGCTCAATCAGCAGCTTCGATAAAGTCGAGCGCTAGTTGACCCATCCGCGACTCACCTTCACGCGTTTGCAAACCCACTTCAAGCGCACGGCGCATATTGCGCTGTGCACCCTCTGTGCGAAGCGTTTGCTGAAATAAGTAGGCCTCTTCCAGGAGCCCCTCTTCGATAGGTAATTCCGCGTTGTTAATCGATGCCTTACAAAGCGCGATCGCTTCGCTCGGCCAGCCCGCGATGCGTCTGGCAAGCGCGTCAACGTGATCGCTCATGGATTCCGCACAATCAAAGATCCGATTCAAATAGCCCCACCGCTCGCAGGTTTCAGCATCAATGTCGTCACCCGCAAGACAAATCTCCATGGCCCGTCCACGGCCCACTAATCGCGGTAACCGCTGCGTTCCAGACCCCCCTGGCAAGATGCCAAGCGGCACCTCCATTTGATTAATGATCGTTTTCCCCTGCACTCCAAAACGCATATCGCAAGAGGCAGCGAATTCATTGCCACCACCGCCGGCACGCCCGGCCATTTTCACGATCGTCGCCTTTGGCATGGTTCGTACCCGCTCACACATTTGGTGAAAGGGCGACAGTTTTTCCGCACGCTCCGCCTCGCCCTCTGCCGGGAAAGTCAGAATCAAACTCACGTCAAAGTGGGCGATAAAAAAATCAGGATCCGCACTTTGAAACACGACCACTTTGATCGATTCATCGGATGCGAGCTCCTCTGTCACCGCAACCAAGTCCTGATACAGCGCGGTGGTCATCACGTTGACCGGAGGATTGCTAATGGTCACATGACACACTCCCCTATCGTTTGCGATATCCAGCGTTTGGTATTCGTTCATGCTCATCCCCTTTTGTTATTGCTATCATCATGCGACGACCCCTTCATCGAGACAAGCGAATGACTGACAAATCCTTGACACGTCGATACCGACTGATAACTGCCTTTTTTATCTCCCTCGCATCCATTGCCCCGGCTTTCGCTTCGGAGAACTCGCTGACGATCCTATTGACCAATGATGATGGTTATTTGTCGCCGGGGATCAGGGCGATGCGTCAAGCGCTGCTCGATCAAGGTCACGAAGTGTTTATGGTGGCGCCCGCCGAAAACCAAAGCGGTAGCTCAGCGAGTATTTCACCGGATGGCATCACCGTTACGGATCACGGGCTTAACGTGTGGAGTGTTGAGGGGCGTCCAGCAGATGCAGTTCGCTTCGGTCTCGGTCAGTTAATGGCTGATCAACCACCAGACTTGGTGATCTCGGGTATCAATTTCGGCCAGAACGTAGGTGCCGATTTCATGATTTCGGGCACGGTGGGCGCGGCAACCACTGCAGTACGACTCGGTATACCGGCCATCGCGATATCGGCCTCCATCGACTTCAAAGAGGCGAGCGAAGCATTCCCGTCCACGCTAAAAGCCATGCCCAAGGCTGCTGCTTTCCTAGCGAAGCGATTGCGCGATCTGCCGCTCGAAGACAAAGCAATGTTGATCAACGTCAACTATCCTTCCATCGATCGTCCCAAAGGGGTTTTAACTACCTCGCTGTCCCCAACTTCCATCATTGGTCGTGGCTATACCCAAACGGCGAGTGGGGAGTGGCGGGCGAACTACGCCTTAGCGGGTGATGCACCGAGCAGCGAACCAACACCCAGCGAAGATAGGGCTGCCCTGCAAGCGGGCTTTATTACGGTATCGCCCTTGCGGGCATCCTACGCTGCGGTCGAGCCGAGTCCTTCTGTCCTTCAAGCACTGAAGGTGCTTGGGGAATAACACGGACGGTCGCAGACGTCCACTTTGCATCAGGCGATTTTTGGGTCTAGCTCTTTCCCCCGTCTACCTGCGCTAAGCAGCTCGATCCAACCCCCATCGCGCATCGAAGCTAACGGCGGTTGGAAAAGTCGTCGCGTGGATTCTTGGATTAGCGCGTCTAGGGTAGCGTTTAGCGTCTCAGGTACGCTTATCTTGGCGCCATGCCCGAATAGGCGGCCTACGCTACCCAGGCGAGCAGGAAAAGCATCAGCGCAGACTATCTTTTCTCGACAACCGGTACATCAAGACGGCGGCGCGTTCGATTAGCATCGGCAGCGTCGATAAATCGATCCGCTCCTCTGTCGAGTGAGCGCCTGTCCCTTCGGCGCCAATGCCGTCAATGGCATCGACGTAATCCGCCACGAAAGACACATCGGCAGCGCCGCGCTTGCCGGGATCGTAGGCACTGACTGGTCCGTACCCCAAATCCTCGCTGACTTCACTCAACGCTTGGAGTAACGCTTCGTTACCTGGGGTGGGCGCCATGGGTGGATATCCGTCCGTAAACGTGATCGTTGCTTTGGTTTTAGGCAGGGAATGACTCGCTACAATGGCACTCATCCGCTGCCGAGCGGATTGCTCTTGCTCCTTCGAGAGTGTCCGAAGCCCGCCATGGACCACGACTTGGCCCGCAACGACATTGGTTTTGCCGAAGGTATCACCTTTGTTTTGCGAGGGATCATATTGAACGGCCGTACCTCCGAGAATGACGCCAGGATTGAAACTGAGATAGGGCTCGCCGACGAGCGTTTCGTGAAAAGCCGCCAAGATTCTCGCGGCCTCAAAAATCGCACCACTACCAACAGCTTCACTAAAAATGAGTGATGAATGCGCCTGTTGTCCCTCAACCTTCAGCATCCAACCGCTGGATCCTCGTCTGGCGATGGTTGCAGCATCAAGACTCGTCGCAATTTCAAAACCGAGAGCAATGTCGCACTGCTTTGCTGCCTCTATTAAATGATGACGTGAGATCGACTTTGGTGATCCCGACTTTTCCTCATCACCGATAAGCGCCACGATGTACTTGCCCTGATCGAGCACCCCAGCCTCCTTCAGCGCTTTCAGTGCATAGACCATGACCACATCGCCCCCCTTCATGTCGTTCACTCCAGGGCCGATTGCCTCATCGCCTCTGCGACGAAACTGCTGAAAGGCGCTTGACGGTTCGAAAACGGTATCTAGGTGTCCGATCAATAATTGACAGACGTTGCCCGATCCAATGGTTGCGAACAGATGGCCCGATCGGTTCACGGCGCTCATATCGTGCCACACCGTGTCAAACCCAAGTGC
>CAJXDD010000272.1:0-3727 GCA_913052075.1 uncultured Gammaproteobacteria bacterium | reverse complement strand
TCAACATGACGCTCGAGAAGGTTTTGTGGTCCATCGCCATTTTGACCACGTCCTCATAGCGCGATACGAAAAAAATACCTGAACCAGAGTCCTGAAAGATAGGTGCTTCCTGCCGAAGCCGGCTATTCATACCCCAGGGCTGTTTGAGCAATGCTGGATGCATCGGATTTAACTGATGAATCGGGCAGCCTTTAGCCTCTTCCAGCACGTCTGCATCTGATCTCGAATCCATTTGCATGTCGACCTCTCATTTCTTCGCCGAAGACCTTTATGTCGAAAGTATACATCCAAGCCCGCTATTCCAATCAAGACTGACGGTTTTAAGTCTGCCGTAAGGACCATGCCACGCTTGAGCCCCTGACTCATCCTCGTGCGTCCTCAAGGCATCGGCGTGAGCGAGCCTGATCTAATCACTGCGAGCAGCATCGCCCGCTCGCGAGAATCACGATATGCTGCGCGAGTATTTGAGTGACTTAACAAGGGGCGCAAGACATGGATCAATTCGAAGGAAAGGTAGCGGTCATTACCGGGTCAGCCAGCGGCATCGGCCGGGCGCTCGCTGAGCGCTGCTTAGCTGAGGGCATGCATGTCGTGATGGCAGATATTGAGGAAGCTGCGCTTGAGAAGACAGCGGCCGAGTTCAAACAGGCAGGCCACAATGATGTGCTCACCGTGCAAACGGACGTCGCTCAACTCGAGGCGCTCGAACACTTAAAAGCGCGCGCTATCGACACCTTTGGCGCCGTCCATCTCTTATTCAACAATGCGGGGGTAGGCGGTGCTGGGAACGCATGGCGGGGATCAGTGAACGACTGGACTTGGACCATCGGAGTAAATCTTTATAGCGTCATTCACGGCCTCAGGGTCTTCGTTCCCCAAATGCTCGACCAGGGCGATGCCTGCCATATCGTGAATACCGCCTCAGTGGCTGGATTGCTCGGCGGAGTGACCAACGCGCCCTATTCAGTGACCAAGCATGGCGTCGTTGCCTTGACTGAGCAGTTGTATCGGGATCTCGGTAATGAAGGAGCAGACCAGATCGGATGTTCGGTGCTGTGCCCGGGTTTAATTAACACCAACATCATGTCGAGTGATCGCAACCGCCCGAACACCCTGATGGACGCGCCGGTTGCGCTGACGCCCGAGCAGGAAGCCGGTCGAGCCATGTTCCAGGCCATGCTTGAAGAGGGAATGGCGCCCTCTCAAGTCGCCGATATTGTTTTTCAAGCCATCAGAAATCGGCAGCTGTACATTTTGACCCACACGGATTTCAACGAGCGCATCCTAGAGCGCGCGAACGAAATCACGACCGGTACAAATCCGGCCATCGGCGGAATCATCTAGCAGCAAGCCCAGGATAGACGCGGCCAGTTCCGCTAACCCCATACTGCAAATCGCAAGACTGCGAACTGATAGACGGCAAGGTGAACGGGCCATAAGTGCGAGAGCACCTGCTCGCGAGGATCGGCTAGCAGCTAGGTTTTAACCAACCTAGCCCCGCCCGTTCAATTCCTTGCCGGATTGATCGGCGCTTGAGCGATGAGGGAGGAGCTCGAGCCTATCAAACGATTCGAGAGGTCCCCTCACCCCAGTATTCATCGCGCAATAGGCGCTTATAGAGCTTGCCCGTTGGTAATCGAGGAAGTTCATCACGGTAGTCAATTGAGCGAGGCAGCTTCTGTCGCGATACACGCTCCGACAGGTACTGAAGCAATTCCTCCGTGAGCGAATCATCACCTGCTAAGCCAGCAATGGGTTGCACCACCGCTTTGACTTCTTCGCCTAGGTCTTGGTTGGGCACTCCAATCACGGCAGCGTCCGCCACTTTGGGATGTGAAATGAGCAGGTCCTCAGTCTCCTGCGGGTAGATGTTCACGCCGCCTGAGATAATCATGAATGTCTTACGGTCAGTTAGATAGAGAAACCCGTCGGCATCCACGTAACCCACATCGCCTACCGTTGTCATAGATCCATCGCTGCTAGTTGCTTCTCGCGTCTTTTCCTCATCGCGGTGATACTGAAACTCGGTTGCAGACTTAAACCATAGGGTTCCCGGTTCTCCAAGCGGTAGCGGCTGCATGTCGTCATCTAGAACCGATAGTTCTCCCAGCACTACTTTGCCCACTGTGCCCGGGTGCGAGAGCCACTCTTCCGAGTTGCAAGCTGCGAATCCTAACCCCTCAGTAGCACCGTAGTATTCATGGATAATCGGGCCCCACCATTCAATCATTTGTTGCTTGACGAGTACCGGGCAAGGTGCTGCCGCGTGGATCGCTATCTCAAGGGTCGACAGGTCATATTGTTCGCGAACGGTTTCAGGGAGCTTTAACATTCGAGAGAACATCGTTGGCACCAATTGCGAGTGTGTGACTTGGTACTGACCGATCAGCGAGAGGTACTGTTCCGCATCAAAGCGCTCCATGATCACGACGGTGCCGCCGATACGAAGCGTTAAGTTGACAGCCGCCTGGGGTGCAGAGTGGTACAGCGGTGCTGGCGACAGATAAATCATATCTTCGCGGTACTGCCACAAGTTCAGCAGAAAACTATAGAGCGGCAAGGGCTCTGCTGGCGCTTGCGGCGGGAGCGGCCGGATGATTCCCTTGGGCCGACCTGTCGTCCCGGATGAGTACAACATCGAGGTACCCAGCACTTCATCCTCGATGGCGTGTGAGGGATAACCAGCGATGACATCCTCATAGGATGCGAACTGACCGCCGGTAGGCAGATCATCGCTGGACGCCCCTACGACTAGTACCAGTTGCACCATTGGGCAATCGGCAACCGCCTGAAGGGCAATGTCTAACTTTGCCTTCGATGTTATCAGCACCTGTGACTCGGAATTTTGAAGGATGTAGGCGAGCTCTGGTGCTGTGAGATAAGAGTTGATGCAGGTGTAATAAAGGCCCGTCCGCTCTCCAGCGGCACACGTTTCCATATATTCACGGTTGTTTTCCATGAAAATGGAGTAATGGTCGTAAGCAGCCAGCGACTGGGACCTAAGTAAATGCGAGAGCTGATTCGCGCGAGCCTCGAGGGCGGCGTAAGTTAGGACTTCTCCCGATTGCGCCATAATCACGGCGGGTCGGTCAGGATGCTGCTTGGCGTAATCTCCGGGATACATGACGGACTCCTATCTTTCCTCACTGCAAGGTTTAGCAGGTCGAGGGACTGGGAACAATGGGGTCTTACTATGAACAGCGATCGCAAGACTGATTAGGGCTGCCGAAGAAGTCTGTTCACACTTTGCATAAAAAGTGAAAAGCGGGTCGAACAAAACGCTTCACCCAAAGCTTTTCAAACAAAGCTAGCCAATTAAGCTTTTCGAACAAAGCGCCTGGTACAAAGCCCCCATGCAAAGCTGCAAAATAACACCTGAATAGTGGCCCCTAAAAAGGCCCTCACCCACAGCGTCTCACATCATCTCTTATTCGATTAGCCAGTTAACCGATCAGCCAATGTCTAAAATCAACCTGTTTTACAAAGCCCATTCACAAAGCCTGCTCACAACAACTAATCAAAAAAACGTTCGTGATGCAGCTTCATCAACTTGCTTTAAAAAACCGTTTTATCATCTTTTGAAACCGGCACTCGGCCGCAACAAGGCGCTGACTATCCTATCAAGACTATTGTGGTCTCATCCCGTGATTTGCACTAGATCAAGATTGACAGAGGCGCTACAGAACACGATCGAGCAGTTGCCCGAGCCATGACAATAAGGTGGCCC
>CAJXDD010000271.1:0-3754 GCA_913052075.1 uncultured Gammaproteobacteria bacterium | reverse complement strand
ATCAGCGCGTCAATGCCAACCGCATGACAAGCTCTCTGAACGCTTTCAACATTCCCTGCTTGATAGTCAACTATAATTGCTTGGCTGGTCGCCATTTGTTTTTCCGTCTTTCCCGACTTCCGATTATACCCGGGCTGTCAGTTTATCGGCGCTAATCTCTCGGTAAGGGGACAATTGACGAGGCTCAGCTGGCTAAATTACCTCATAAATTGGAACACTCTCCACCGAAAAATCCTTCGCAGACGGTATACTGTCTTTAACCCATGTGGAATTCATTATGCCCGAAGATTCTTTGCAGGATGCTTCTTCTCCAAGATACAGCGCCAGGGGAGTGAGCGCCGAGAAGCACGACGTGCATCAAGTCGTGAACCGGCTAGACCCTGGCTTGTTCCCAGGTAGCTTTTGTAAAGTGATACCTGACGCACTGGGCGGCAGTGAGCAACATTGCAACATCATCCATGCGGACGGTAGCGGCACCAAGTCCATCCTTGCCTATCTTCACTACCGTGAATTCGGCGATCCCGGAGTATTTGAGGGGATCAGTCAAGATTCCATTGTCATGAACTTAGATGACCTACTTTGCGTTGGAGCGACGGGTCAAGTAGTTTTATCCAACACATTGAATAGGAATGCGCGAAACTGCCCAGGTGAAGTCATTCGTGCCTTGATCCATGGCAGCGAGGCTTTCATTCAGCATTTAAGGGACCAGGGCATCAATATCGTCTCGGGAGGTGGAGAAACGGCAGATGTAGGCGACCTAACGGGCACGATTACAGTAGACAGTAACGCGGTTGCTCGACTAAAACGCGACGAGGTTATCGGCAATCACATCGAGGGCGAACTTTGTATCGTAGGGCTAGCGTCCAGTGGACAAGCCTCCTATGAAACATTTGAGAACTCGGGCATTGGCAGCAATGGTCTCACTAGTGCTCGACACGACTTACTAGCAGATTATTATCGATCTGCGTATCCAGAAACGTTTGATCCATCAATGCCCGAAAATTTGTGTTACAGCGGGCCCTATCGATTGGAGGACGCTCTCCCGGGTTCGGAACATCTTAAAGTTGGTGAGGCTTTATTAAGTCCAACAAGGACTTATGCTCCTCTGATTGACGCGATTCTAAAAGCGCACCGTCCAAAGATTACAGCGCTCATCCACTGCAGCGGCGGCGGACAAACAAAATGTCTAAAGTTTGCTTACGATACTCACATCATAAAGGACAACCTCTTTGACCCACCCCCCATCTTTACCGCTATCGAAACTGCGAGCAGAACTCCACAAAATGAAATGTATCAAGTCTTCAACATGGGACATCGAATGGAGGTTTATACCGACGCAGCCACCGCTGACGCCGTCATTGCTATCGCGGATAGCTATGGAATTCCTGCAAAAATCATTGGCCGCACCGAACCCGCCGAGGCTAACCGCCTGACGTTGATCACCCCTTCTGGGGAGACTATTGTTTACTGAGACATTTCATTTAGGGTTTTGCTATCCATTACCATCGCTGAACCCCAGTCTATCCATCTTCAATGAAGGAGCACCTCCATAGCCCAAATCAGCTTCGAAGATGCGTTTAAAGCGCTGTCCGAGCGCGAGGGATCCACCTCTACAACTCTACCGGCGTCCCGCCTAGCGCCAAAATCTTTGGCAAGCTCGAGCCCTTGTCTGACGAAATCATGAAACCAGGAGAAATTGACCTGATCGCCCAGGACATCAAGGAGGACGTGCATAAAGAGAAGTTTTCCGAGGTTCTAGAGATGAACCTCGCTATCTCACGATGGGGTGTCGTTGGTAGATCTGGACCACTAACACTTCGCAAGACTGGTTAATCAGAGACAACTAGATAATCTTGGCAACTGAGTCGCCGAGCGAACGCTCATCCAAGACCTAGCCACGCAATTCTGTCGTCTGAAGGTGTGACTTGAGTGCCACAAAGAAGTTTGACACTACCGGCAGTGAGTAAGTTGATTTACGTGCGACAAAGCGCACGGGGCGCATCAATCCATGCCGTCCTAGGCTGACCAGTAATTTGTCGTCGATCCCCAGTGCTCGAGCAACGCCGACGGGCACCAGAGCATGCCCAAATCCTGCGACCCCCATCTGCGCGACTGAGAAGAAGGATTCCAGTGCAATCTCCCGCTTGATGCCGAGCTTTGACACCAACTCTCCAAAAGACCGCCATGCTCCGGAATAATCCTCGATGCTAATCACACTCAGCGGTTGCCCCTCTGACCATTTCAGCTTTTTTAGTCCTGAAGGGATGATGACCATTGGTTCGTGCGCGAGAATCTCTGATTGCAGATCGGTGTCGTGTGAATCAAGACCGGTGCAAACGCCCAACATAAATTCGCCAGAACGAATTCGATCCAGCACCACAGAGGTTCGGTGGGCGTGAAAGGTGAACTGGACATCAGGCATGGTTGCTCTAACCGTATGGAACGCACTTGCCCCCCACGAAGACAAAATTGCATCAGACACCCCGATCATCAGCTCCCCACGGGAAGCGGCCGAGTCCTCTACAAATAAGTCACGCAGTTCAGACAAAAAAGGCGAGATCTTATCAACCAGTTTTTGACCGTGCCTGGTGAGCTCTACTCTGCGACCTTTCTTTTGAATGAGTGGACGGTTGTAGTATTTCTCGAGTGCCGCGATCCGCTTACTCACCGCAGATTGCGAAATGCGGAGTTCCGTACTGGCTTCTATCATGGTTCCAGCACGGGCGAGAGCCAGCAATGTTTCCAGATTTTCAACCATTTAGTGATCTCCACCCGATGCGCGATCAGTCGCTGCTCTCAAGCCATCACTCCTTGACCCTTAGACGTCGGGTACAGGCTCCACAACGAAGAGCAAATCCCCTTCGTTGACGGCTTGTCCGCTCGTCACATTAATTCGCGTCACTCGGTACTTCTGACTGGAGGGATAGAGCTCTCCTGCGGCACTCGCATAAGCTGATAATCGAAACGGTGCAAACATTTTCATCGCTTCTAGCACACAAAGCACATCATCCACTGACACTACGTCGCCTAGATTCACATACTCTGGCTCAGAGGGGGAAGGCGTTCTGAAAAAGACGCCAGTAGATGGCGCCAACACTCTAATTTCCCCGCTATCTTCAATCGTTAGGGACTCAAGCGTCAGATCCGAAGCACGAGAGCCGGCGGCTTGGTCGATCTCTTCAATCAATGAATGGACATCGGTTCTGCCCAAAAAGCCTGGTAAGTAGGTCGTGTCATAGTCTCCGCCTAAGAACACTTCATCTCGCAAAATGCGTTTAATGAGAGCGATATTCGTGTTAATCCCTTCAATCACGACGTCGTCTAAATAGTTCGCGAGATTGGCGACCGCGTCATTTCTGTCTGATCCTTCCGCGATCACCTGGATAATCAAACTATCGTAAAACGGTGACACCATCTTGTCAGCAGCCGCCATGGAGATAAGCGTAATGCCCTCTCGTTCAGGCAGCTCACATCGCGTGATTCGACCTGGGGTTGGCTGGAAGGTGACCTGCCCCATCGCGTCAATCGACGCTCGCTCCGCATTGATTCTAGCCTCAATCGCATAACCTATTTCTTGCGGCACCATGGCCTCAATGGACTCACCAGACGCAATCTTGAACTGTTCAGCAACAATATCGATTCCCGTTGTTGCCTCTGTCACCGGGTGTTCTACTTGAAGTCGGGTGTTCATCTCCATGAAGTACACCGCCTGGCTCGGCACATCAAAAATAAACTCGACCGTGCCCGCGCCAAT
>CAJXDD010000270.1:0-3769 GCA_913052075.1 uncultured Gammaproteobacteria bacterium | reverse complement strand
CAGCGAGCAACCCTGTCAAGGCAACCGCTACGAGCACGATAGACCCGAAAACGGAAATCCCAATCAATCTTGCTACGATCGGCATCATTGGTTCGCCTTAAGCTTGATCCACGACCAATCGAAGAGTTGCTCGCCGCCTCGGTAAAAAATGAGCGCCAGGATAGCAAAGCCTGCATGTACCCAAAAAAGCCCCAGCGCAGGGTCCAGCGAACCCGACTCTACGTTCGATCTCGCTGCAGATAGCAACACAAGATAGAGAAAACAAAGGAGCAACGCCGGTGCAATTCGAGCGAATCGACCTTCTCTTGGATTGACCCTCGCGAGCGGCACTGCCAAAAACACCAAGATCGGCACCATCAAGACCAGTGATAAACGCCACTGGAGTTCCGCGACACCTGCATTCGATTCTGCCTTGAGCAAATCCCAAGTCGCCAGCTGTTTTACCTCGGATCGATCCAGCTTAGAGGGATCTCTTGCTAGCACCTGGCCATACGTCTCAAACTCGATCACCTGATGTTCTAACGCACCTGGCTTCATGCGATAGCGCTTTCCACTGCGCAGAATGAGCAAGCGATTGCCCTGCTCATCGATCCTTGTTTCTCCCTCGTCCGCCACCATGACGACAGTGGTTCCGAGTTCGTCACCCTCTTCCTGCTCGAGCTCAGTGATAAAGACGTCTGACAACTCATTCGAATCGGCAATGTCGCGGACATAGGTCACTCTCTCCCCCTGACTCATGGTCTGAAAGCGGCCAGGGATCAACAAATCAAATTCCGTCATAGTCTTCTGATCCGCCTTGATCGCTTGCGTACCGATCTCCGCAAGCGGCCTCAGCCACAATGCCAAGATAGCCGTCACAATCATGATGGCTAACCCTTGCAACAACGTCATCTTAAGCAGTCTGGGTTCACCAAATCCCATGCTTTTAAGCACGGTCAATTCATTGTCAACGGCTAGCCGCCCATGAGCGATCATAATCGCAAGAAAAAAAGAGACAGGGATAATTAGCTCAAGCAGTCCAGGCAATCGATAGAAAAGAATTAATCCCAGCAACTCGCTATTCATCTTGCCGGCTGCTGCTTCGCCCAAATACGCGCTTAACCGAGATCCAGTGGCGATCACCAGCACGACCAGGGCGATCACACCCATCGCCTTGAACACCTCAAGAGAGATATATCGAAAAAGAATCAAATCGCCCGCCAATCTCTAGCTGCCATTGCCGTATAATAGTTCAAGACTGATTAGCAATAGAACATTGCTGTCGCACACCTTCAAAGAGCAATGAGAGAGCCATCTCAAGTCAATGGGAGCACCTATGCGCACATACACCGTTAAAGCAGGCGAGTTAGGCAAAGCATCTATCCCGTGCGCAGTCATCGGCATTAGCGACAAACAAACAGATGGCCCTGTGCTCAAAGCCATCGAAAAGGCGAGCAAGGGAGCGATTGAGCGTTTAATTAAACGCGGCGATATCAGCACAGCTTCAGGCACAACGACGCTTATCACTGATCTTGCCGGCACCAAAATCGAGCGCCTTCTTGTGGTTGGTCTAGGCGACGGATCACCAGATCAGCTGACAGCAAGTTTCCAATCAGCGGCTACACAGTTGAAGAAAATCGCCGCCAAGTCTGCACTGGTTGTCATGGAAAATATCACTTCATCGGATCGAGACGCGAAGTGGGTAACTGCCAAGTTCATTGAGTGTATCGAAGACGCGCTTTATCAGTATGTGGAGATGAAAGGCACTGGGAAGCCGAAAGCACCTGCACTCAGCAAAATTCAATTCGCGGCCCACTCAGAGGACGCGAAAGCCATAAGAGCGGGCGTTAAACTCGGTGTTGCGCTCTCCAAAGGCAAAAATGCCACCCGAGATCTCGGCAATGCACCATCTAACGTTTGCACTCCCACATTCCTCGCCAATCAAGCCAAGAAGTTGGCTCGGGCTTATCCATCATTAACGACGACCGTGCTCGAAGAAAAACAAATGGCCAAGCTAGGCATGGGCGCGTTTTTGTCGGTGTCAAAAGGCAGCGACGAACCAGGAAAAATGGTGATCATGCATTACAAAGGAGCAAGTGCATCGAAGCAACCACATGTCATCGTAGGTAAAGGTATTACGTTTGACACGGGCGGCATCAGTTTGAAACCTGGTGGCGGAATGTGGGAAATGATCTACGACATGTGCGGTGCCGCGACGGTATTTGGAACCATGCAGACGCTCTGCGAACTAGCACCCAAACTCAACGTCATCGGCGTCATGGCAGCTGCGGAGAATATGCCATCTGGCGGCGCCTCAAAACCCGGCGATATAGTCACCACCATGTCTGGTCAAACGGTTGAGATCCTCAATACTGACGCTGAGGGAAGACTCGTGCTTTGCGATGCCCTCACCTACGTGGAGCGATTCAAACCGGCCTCCGTAGTAGACATTGCAACTTTAACAGGTGCTTGCATCGTGGCGCTCGGGAGTCAAGCATCAGCCGTCTTTGCCAATGATGATGCGCTCGCTAAGTCGCTTATAGACGCAGGCGAACGCACCCGTGATCGGGCCTGGCAACTTCCCATTTGGGATGGCTATCAGAAGCAGATCAATAGCGCTTTCGCAGACATGCAAAATATTGGCGGCAAAGAGGCGGGAAGTATTACCGCTGCTTGCTTCCTTGCGCGGTTTGCGAAAAAGTATCCGTGGGCGCATATGGATATCGCCGGTACTTCATTTAAGTGGGCAGGCCTGAACAAAGGTGCCACTGCACGCCCAGTTGGACTCCTGACGGACTACTTACTGAGTCAGAAGTGAGGCACTGCGCCTGAACGCGCCTAAACAGACCTGATGCATAGGGGAGGTTCGTTTGACACGAATCGATTTCTACCAGATTGAAAGCAAGGTCAACCCCCTCCTTTTTGCTTGCCGGCTGATCGATAAAATCTATCGACTAGGACATCAGATTCATGTCCATACTGCTAGTGAGCAAGATACATCTGCACTCGATGACCTTCTTTGGACCTTCAAGACCGAGCGTTTTGTTCCCCACAGCCGATACGACAGTTCGACACCGGCACCTATTCGCATTTGCCATTACAGCGAACCAGTTATGCACCAGGACGTGCTGGTCAATCTAAGCGGTACGATCCCATCTTTTTTTAGTCGATTTGATCGGGTAGCAGAGATCGTCCCTGAAGCGGAAAGCACGAGGGAGAATGCCAGGGAGAACTTTAGGCAGTACAAATCCAAGGGATATCCCCTTCACTATCACAAACTCTCATCGTAGCAATGACCAAGCAAACCGAGGATGAGGGACTGACAGAGGTTATGAATCGCAAGCCTGCCTTTGGCGAGGCAACTCAAAGCGCTCAGCTCTCGCTGATTGAGGAACTAGCGAGCTACGTTGGAGCGAGAAAGAAGACCTCTCCAAAGCGGGTTCGATCCACCCGGTCCATTCGAGAATCGACTGATCCGGCCTACGATCCTGACACCCTCGATCTTTTCGATGAAATCGAGGCAACTGTTTTAGATGACTCGATTAAAAGCGAAGCGCAGATCATTCAATGCATTGAACAGATTGTCTCGGAACATAGAAAAAAAGCTGTGCAAGCGATTCGGGGCTCTATGATAAATGAGCTGGAGGCATTGCTCGAAGCTCTCGACTGACCGAGCAAGCGCAAGCTGTGGCACATCTATCCCACCGACACGCTAATGTTCTTCTAGTATACTCAGCCGCTTTCAAGCCGCAGAGCCAGCGATGGACAAGTACGACCCCAGCCAAATCGA
>CAJXDD010000269.1:0-3774 GCA_913052075.1 uncultured Gammaproteobacteria bacterium | reverse complement strand
GCGGCAACGCTGAGCGCAAGAGAGGCATCGACAGTGACAGCGGCCGGCAGAGCTAAGGGGAACAACAGTGCAAAGGTGCCCCAAGAAGATCCGGTTGCAAAGGAAACCAGGCAAGCGACGATAAAGATCAAGAGTGGCAAATGCGTCGCACTGATTGAACCGGCCACCCATTTTGCGACGTAGGCATCGGTGCCCAGAAGACTCAGGATATCGCCCATCGCCCAAGCGAGAAGCAGCATCACGGCAACGGGCATCATTCGCCCCATTCCCTGGATATAAATCGAAACGCTCGAAAGGAATCTCTCCGCTCTGTAGACGAGAAGTAAACCAACGAGGGAGAGCGTAGCCACAAGGTAAGCAGCCGAGAGCCCAGCCCTAAATTGACTGCCGCTGACTCTTTCAAACGGGAAGCCAAGTGGTGCAAGGGTCCATACAAGGGTCGCGCCTAAAACGAGAAGTGGCAACCAGATAAAGGACGCTCGCGCAGACTGCTGATCGCTCGTTGGAGTGGTGTCAGTCGTTTCGTCGCCGGTAGACCTCAATTCCGCATGGGCGTCGGCCTCTCGCATGAGTCGAAAGTCATAGCCGATGACTGCGGTCAGCGGAATCGCCGCGAGCGTGAGCCAAGCATAGAATTGATAGGGGAGTGCGCTTAAGAGAAGCGCATAATCGCTTTCCGGTAGATTGAGATGCTCAACTTGTTGATTGAGCAAACTCATGATGTATACCCCCCACCCAATAAAAGGAATGAGGATAGCCACCGGAGCGGCAGTGGCATCAATGATGTAGGCCAGCTTTTGACGCGAGAGGCCGATGCGATCGAATAAGGCTCTAAACGCGGGGCCTACGATCAGTGGTGTGCCAAGGTCTGAGAAAAAAATCACGATGCCAGCGCTCCACGCGGAGATCTGGGTTCGGCTTTTTGAACTCAGCGCGCTGGCGAGGCGTTTGGCAAAGGCATACCCGCCACCGCTTTGCTCCATGAGCGCAACAAATCCCCCAATGACTGCGAGCAATATCAGGACAGCCGCGTTGTATTCATCGGTTAGCTGGGGGACGAGATGTTCGCTCATTAATCGCGTTAAGCTCTCGAGCGGGGCGGGCCCAGTCAGCATCATGACGCCTGCATAAAGGCCCACAAAGAGACCAAGAATCACTTGTCTGGTCCAGACAGAAATGATCAAGGCTAGGACAATGGGGCCCAGACTGAATAGGGTAGGAGGATCTGTCATATCGCCATCGTGTCCGATCCTCAACCAATTGCCAATGGTGCTGTTTAAAAGTAACCAGCGAATGTCTTTGACCGCGTTAGCTGGCCGAGCTTGTGATTCTATCTCTGAGAGACTGAGAGACTGAGAGACTGAGAGACTGAGAGACTGAGAGACTGAGAGGCGAGGGGTGCGGCTCGAGGGATTTTAGGCCTTTCAAATAGTGTCTGCCTGCGGGTTGGTCCGGGGCGCTGAAGGACAAAAAAGAGAGGGATCAATGACTGACACCAGACTAGTCGCCACGGTATATAAAGTGCTGACCGCCGAGGATTGGCAAGCCGCGCAGGCATCTGGAATGTTTCATACTGCGGTTGACCGAGCTGACGGGTTTGTTCACCTTTCGACAACAGCACAACTCCCGTTGACCCTGGCTCGATACTTCAGCCATGCGGAGCAGGTCATGCTGATAGCGGTGGATTCAAAGGTGTTGGCGGAGAAGCTGCGGTTCGAAACCGCCGTTGGATCAGACAGGGCAGGCCATTTTCCCCATTACTATGGGGAGTTAAGTGTCGAATACGCCAATCAAGTGTGGACACTTGAGAGATCAGCCTTTGCACTGCCAGAGCAGTTGCTCCATGAGATTGAGCGCATCGCAAGCGTGTGACCATCGAACGAGTTCAAACGAACATTCGATTTCAAGTTAAAAGGAGACGAGTGTGATGGAAAGCTCAATCTTTCGGGCGTCGCTAGAGAGTGAGCACTTCCGGCTAACCCAGATGCACAGCACTGATTTTGATGCCCTGTATGCCGTCGCGAAAGATCCAGCGATCTGGGCACAACATCCTGAATCCAACCGTTGGCAAGAAGCGATGTTTAGGCGTTTTTTTGCCGCGGGCTTGGCGAACCCTGAGGGGTGTTTTGTGATCACTGACAAAGATACTGAACAGGTGATCGGATCAACTCGATGTTATAGATTCGATCATCGCGAGCCCAGTGTGTGGCTGGGGTATACCTTTTTGGCACGATCATATTGGGGTGGGGGAGCGAATACGGAAATTAAGCAAAGCCAACTGGCATTTTTGTTCGGTCATGTCGCTGCTGTGTATTTTGAGATTGGGGAAAACAATATTCGTTCTCAAAAAGCGCTCAAGAAGTTTGGGGTTGAAGAAATAGAACGAAGTGAGCAAGGTCTTAAGAAAGGCAATTTAGAATTTCGGCTGACGCGTGAGGCTTTTCGGGGAAGGTCTCTGATTGGGTAAAGGCAGGCTTAGGAACGATCGCTCAATTTGGTCTTTGGGATGCCCAGCTGAACGGTCGAACAATCTAATCAATGAGGGGGCGAGAGGATGTCGAATCTGATAGTGGATGGCACGGTAAAGGCGCCGTTTGAATCGTTAAAAGCGCTTTTCGAACAAGAAACCGCGCGAAGCACCGAAACCAATGTTCAGCTCTGTGTCTACCATCGTGGCGAGTGCGTTGTTGATCTTTGGTCGTCAAAGACCCGGGATCCAAATTTTGGCGCAGACAGTTTGGTTAACGCATTCAGCAGCAGTAAGAATTTGGAGGCGATCGCCATGGCTTGGCTCTACGGACAAGGCTTGATCGACTACAGCGCCCTCGTCACCGAATACTGGCCCGCGTTCGGTGGCAATGGCAAGCAGGATCTGACCGTCGCGGATGTGATGCGGCACGAGGGCGGCATGGCCTCGCTTGAGATCAGTATCGACCCGGCTGACTTACTTCCTGATCGGATCAAGGAGAACGCGATCGGCCAACAGCTAGAGAGCCACGGCTTGCACTACAGTTTTCCCGAGCGGGGAAGAAGGGAGTACCACGCGATCACCCGAGGGTGGATTGTGAATGAGATTTTCCGGCGGGTGGATCCCAAGGGTCGTACCATCGGGGAATTTCTGCGAGAGGACATTACGGGCCCGATCGGGTCAGACGTTTACCTGGGCCTGAACGACGAAGAGCTCAATAGACGGTCACCGCTTCAACCCCTTGATCCACGGAAGCACTTTCTGAGTAGCTGTCGTCCCAAATGGATGGGGCGATCCGTTCAGCATAGTGCATTCCAGTTGATTCGAAACCTATGGCCCATGGTTAAGCAGATGAGGGGGCAGCCTGATAGACAACTCCCCGTGCCAATGCTCGGCATGACAGGAATCGACTCGTTCAATGAAGATTCCATTGCCCGAGGAGAGACCTGTTCGGCTAACTCTCACGGATCAGCAAGAGGATACGCCAAACTTGCAGCGATGTTGGCGGCTGGCGGCACTTTTGACGGCCAAGCCTATCTATCAGACGAGGCCTGGCAGGCCCTCCATGACAAGCAGACGACTGAAAACATGGGGATGCGAACGACGTTTAGTCAGGGTGGGGTTGCGTCATTTGGGGTCATGGATGCGATGACGCCCGTAGAGATAGGGCTTAATCGGGGCCGTGAGGGATTCATCGGGTGGATGGGCCTTGGTGGTTCCATTTTTCAGTGGCACCCTGAGCTCGAGATCGGCTTCGCGTTCGTTCCTACCTCGCTGCACATTCTCGATTTGGTTAATGAGCGAGG
>CAJXDD010000268.1:0-3787 GCA_913052075.1 uncultured Gammaproteobacteria bacterium | reverse complement strand
CTTCTTGCGAATTACCGACTCAGTTCGGAACGTTTGAGATGCATGGGTTTGAAGATCCGGACACCGGTCAAGAACACATTGCGTTAACGCTGGGTAACGTTCACCAGTCGGAGCACGTGCTGTGCCGCGTTCACTCTGAGTGCCTCACCGGTGATTGTTTATTCAGCAAACGGTGCGATTGCGGGGCTCAATTAGAGATGGCGCTGCAATTGATTGCAGAGCGAGGAACCGGGGTATTGCTGTATCTTCGGCAAGAAGGTCGCGGTATTGGCTTGATCAATAAGATCAGAGCTTATCAACTGCAGGACGCCGGTGCGGATACGGTAGAAGCCAACGAGCGGCTTGGGTTCGATGCTGACCTGCGTGACTATTCGGTCTGCCGGAACATGTTCGCTCACCTGCAGGTTCGCTCCATCGAGCTACTGACTAACAACCCCCTCAAAGTGAATGCGTTAACTAAGTTGGGGATTGATGTGTCCGATCGAGTCCCTATCGAAACTGGGCGTAACGATCACAATGCACGCTACCTCGACACCAAAGCGGGGAAAATGGGCCATTTGCTCGAACAAACTAGCGAATCTTCCTAAGCGCCTGACTTAAATGCGTGCAATCCCATTTGCACGGTGGAAGGCGTCCGTGCTCCTTCGCAGTACGGGGTGGGACGAAACAGAACCTTTAACCGGCCGATTAATTTTGCGGGCAATGAGCTACGAGCAGTCGAGAGATTGTCCGAAGAGAATAAGCCGGTCTAGTGATCTCGCTGAAAGCGATCAATGGCGGCGATAATCGACTCGGTGTCTAGCGCGCATTGCTTGCGCATCGCCTCCGGTTTATCCGGGTCGATGAACGCATCGGGAATGGCAATTCGAAGCAGCGGTGTTTGAATGCCATGCTCATGAATTACTTCTCCCACAGCCGAGCCCGCACCGCCCTGCTGCGCGTTCTCCTCGACAGTCACCAGCAAGGAATGGGTCTTCGCCGCCTCGAGAATGAGGTCAACGTCGATGGGTTTTACAAAACGCATGTCGGCGACGGTAGCGTCGATTGTCTCGGCCGCGCGTAGCGCAGGAACAACCATGCTGCCAAAGGCTAAGATCGCGACGCCGTTTCCTTCTCTTTTTGTCACGCCCTCGCCAATCGGCATGGGCTCGAGTTCATTCGGTAACAAAGCCCCGGGCCCGGCCCCTCGTGGATAGCGTACGGCTGCCGGCCCTGTGAACAAATAGCCGGTAGTGAGCATCCGGTGTAACTCGGCTTCATCTGATGGCGTCATCAGGAGGAGATTCGGGATTGGTCTTAAGAAGGAAAGGTCAAAGACGCCTGAGTGCGTGGGGCCGTCCTCTAGAAGGCCAGCACGATCAATCGCAAAGAGTACGTCCAGATTTTGAAGCGCGACATCGTGGATGACTTGGTCGTAAGCGCGTTGCAAAAAAGTTGAATAGATCGCCACGACCGGTTTCACTCCTTCGCAAGCGAGGCCCGCTGCTAGCGTCACCGCGTGTTGCTCAGCAATGGCAACATCGAAATAGCGCTCAGGAAATTGCTCGGAGAAGGCAATTAAATCAGAGCCCTCACGCATCGCCGGCGTGATCGCCATTAATTCAGGACTTTTTCCTGCTTGCCACACCAACCACTCGCCAAAGACATTGGAATAGCTTTTCTTCTTCTCGTTCTGGCCCTTGGATGCTTCGAGTTTAGTGAGAGAATGAGAACCAATGGGCGACTCTTCAGCGGGCAAGTAGCCTTTCCCTTTGCGAGTGACGAGATGTAAAAACTGAGGACCTTGAAGGTCTTTAATGTTGTTAAGCGTTGCTACAAGGGCGGGCAAGTCGTGGCCATCAATGGGCCCCATGTAGTTGAGTCCAAGTTCATCGAATAACGTCCCAGGGACCACCATGCCTTTCATGTGCTCTTCGGTCCGTTTGGCAAGTGCCTTGGCACCCGGCAAACCCTTCAACATCCGTTTACCGCTTTCTCGAACGCTTAAATAAAACTGGCTGCTCAAGATTCGCGCAAAGTAACGAGACAGTCCCCCCACATTTTCAGAAATCGACATCGCGTTGTCGTTGAGAATCACAAGCAGGTTCGCGTTCGTTGCGCCCGCGTGGTTTAGCGCTTCAAAAGCAAGACCCGCGGTCATTGCCCCATCGCCAATCACGGCTACCGTGCGGGACGGGTCTCCCTTCGCTTGCTTGGCGATGGCCATCCCAAGCGCTGCGCTAATGGATGTCGAGGAGTGGCCGACGCCAAACGTGTCGTAGGGGCTTTCTTCTCGCATTGGGAAGGGGGCGATTCCCCCTGCTTGTCGCAACGTGTGCATCCGCTCACGACGGCCCGTTAGAATCTTATGCGGGTAGGTTTGGTGACCCACATCCCAGACCAGGTGATCGTGAGGCGTATTGAGGCAGTGGTGTAGGGCGATGGTGAGTTCGACAACCCCTAAGCCCGCGCCAAAGTGACCACCCGTTTGCCCGACTGAAAAAAGCAGAAAGTGTCTGAGCTCTTCGGCGAGCGTCTCCAGCTGGCCTGTGGTTAACTCGCGTAAATCACTCGGAGAATCCACTGCGTTCAGCAACGGGGTCTCGGGTCGTTCTGTCGGAATCGTGTAAAACATGACGTTCAAAGCCGCCTTAGCAGCGCGCAGTTTAACTTAAACGCTCTCAGTTTGATGACTATTGGTTAACCGTTAGTAGTCGCGATGGGCGACGAAATGGATCAGTTGATCAAAAGATGGGGTCAATAGATTGACGTCATCCAGTGATTGGCGAGATTGTTCCAGCATCCTTTGAAGGGCATCTTGTGCTCGATCGATACCGAGCAAACTGACATAGGTGGACTTTGACTGCCTGGCATCGGCGCCCGAGCGCTTCCCAAGCGCTTGGTCATCCCCTGTGGCGTCAAGAATGTCGTCCTGAATTTGGAAGGCAATGCCCAATGCAGATCCAAATGCAGCAAGTGGCGCTTGATGCCGGCCAGCAATGATGCCAGGCGCCGTAGCTGCGAATTGAATTAACGCCCCGGTCTTCCGGGCGTGGATATTTTGTAATGCATCAAGCTCGATCTCGGCGCCCTCAGCCAACATATCGAGCGATTGTCCGCCTACCATGCCGTCCGGGCCGATGGCAGCGCTTAGCTTTACGATGAGTTCAAGCCTGACGTCAGTAGAGAGCTGCTCATCAGTTGCCAGATGCTGGAAGGCCAAGGACTGCAGGGCATCCCCAGCTAAGATAGCAGTGGCCTCATCAAACTGAATGTGGGTGGTGGGTTTGCCGCGCCTTAACTCATCATCGTCCATGGCGGGAAGGTCGTCATGAACAAGCGAATAGGCGTGAACGAGCTCAATCGCAAGGCTTGTGCTGTCCCCCAATTCGAGGTCAAGTTCCAGGGCTTCACAGCCCATATAAACGAGGGCTGCGCGTAAGCGTTTACCGCCGTTTAGAGTAGCGTAGCGCATTGCCTCGGTGAGGTAATGAGAGGCTGTAGGCTGCGACAGACTTGTCGTTAACGCTTGCTCGATCCGATTTTGGAGCGGCGCGAGGAATTCACTCCCCATCGGTACCGTCGAGCATTGGTTCCGTCGTTAGTTCACCATTTTTTTCGATCAGCACATCAATTTGCTGTTTGGCATCAGAGAGTGCCTGCTGGCAGGCTCTGGTGAGTTGAATACCTTCCTCGAAGGCGCGGAGCGACTCCTCCAGCGAAAGATCGCCTGATTCCATGGTCTCAACAATACCCTCAAGTTTTTCGAGCGTGGCTTCGAACGGGAAAGTCTTTTTGTTGGCCATGA
>CAJXDD010000267.1:0-3789 GCA_913052075.1 uncultured Gammaproteobacteria bacterium | reverse complement strand
CGCGCGCCGCTTCGCTGAATAATGATGCCGTGGGGCTCAATCGCAGGATCTGCTTCTAAGGCATCGAGTAGGGCTAGGATGCCGCGGCTGTCAACGCCCATCTCCAGTGGCATCCGCAAATCTCGCTGGGTTACATGCTTAGTCATACCAGCCTGTCGACGCAGCATCGATAGAGACTCGACTTGTTCGTAGAAATCCTTTCACCATACAGAGATTAGGTTCCAGTGAACTTCGCCTCGCGCTTCTCTAAGAACGCGGCCACACCCTCTTTGTTGTCGTTACTTTGGTGAGCAATATTTTGTAATGCGACTTCTAATTTGAATTGCTCATCGTAGCCGTTATTCAAACTCTCCCAATACGCCTTACGAATCAGCGTGAGCGACCTAGGACCACTCGCAAACCGCTCGGCCACCGTCATTGCCTCATCCATCAGGGAATCAGCATCGACCACTTTGTTGATTAACCCCCACTCGAGGGCCTGATTGGCAGGGAACCGCTCTGCCATCATGGAGAGCTCCATCGCGCGCCGCCAGCCAACAATCCGAGGGAGCACATAGGTCGCCCCACCATCAGGGACGAGCCCAATATTGGCGAATGCTTGCAAGAAATACGCATTGTCTGAAGCCACGGCATAGTCCGACATAATGGCAAGGCTCATGCCGACACCCACGGCTGGCCCGTTGATCGCCGTGACAAATGTCATATCCATCTGGCGAAGTCGAGTCATCAGCGGATGGTAGTGGGTCTCAAGCACTGAACCCGTGGGTGGTAGCGCGTCAGCCTGCTGCCGCACTTGAAGATTGGCACCTGCGCTGAACGCCCGGCCCTCCCCTGTCATGAGGAGGCATCGTGCGTCGCTTTTCTCGGCCTCCATGACCGCAGCATTCACTTCCTGCACCATGGTTGCCGATAAAGCATTCATATATTGGGGCGCATTCAGCGTGAGCACCGCCACCTGATTGCGAAATTCCAGCCGTACGTGTTCATAACTCATGTTGCAAAACCTCCGCTCTTTTCTGTACCTCAAGATAATTTAGGGGCTAGGCCACGTGCCCGTGTCGTGCTCCTAGCGCTATTGTCACCAGCGCTTTACTGCGCAAACTACACCACAGGTTGTCCAGTCGGCCTAATTCGCTCTCTGCTCTCTGCTCTCTGCTCTCTGCTCTCTGCAGTTTTATCTTTTGTTGGGTTGTTGTTCTTGTTTATGTTCTTCGCCGCTAGCTTCTTTTTCTCTATTCATTCCTTGCTTCCTTCTTCACATTTGCCGGCTTCTCACGACGCTTTCTCTTCCTTTCGCTTCACGGCTTCTCGTTAGAGCCACAGCTATCCTTGAGGCCCGCCTCAATGCACACGAGTGAACGCTTTTCTTAATGCGATGCGTTTAAAGCCCTCTCAGTGTTCAATCGGCGCAAGGCGTGCCCGCAACTCGGCTTTAGCAACCTTTTCCAGCGTCGACCTTGGCAACTCGTCGACAAACAAGACGTCACGAGGCACCTTGAAGTCTGCAAGATCCGATCGACAGCGATCCAATATTGCATCTCTGTCCTTCTCATTCCCCCCTCCCGCAGGAATCACAAAAGCGACAGGGACCTCGTCTAACATATAGTGCTTTTGTGCAACCACCGCACATTCGCTGGCAAGGCCGGTTTGCATAATAACGACCTCTATTTCAGAGGCTGCCACGTTTTCAGCACCCACTTTGAGCATATCTTTATCACGGTCGCTGAAGTACAGGTACCCCGCCTCATCGATGCGGACGATGTCGCCAGTGTTAAACCAACCATTGTCGTCAAAGGCCCGCTCATTTGCTTCAATATTTCGGTAGTACTCTTTGAACAGCGTCACCCCCCGAACGCCGCGGATGTGGAGTACGCCGCGCTCGCCAGGCTGCGCCAGCCGTCCCGCTTCATGACGGATTTCGATGTCGTATTCGGGTGCCACTCGCCCCATGCAGCCGTTCGGACCGGGTTGATCACAGTCGGAAATAATTCCCTGAGTCAGGGTTTCTGTCATGCCCCACCAGCCCAATACCGTTACCTTGAAATGCTTCGCTAGCGATTCAGCCTGCGCGCCCAAACCCCAGACCCGATAAGAATGATCCGGCACGGGTTGATTCAAAATAGCCTTGGACGCAAAGGGGATGATGGATAACCACGTGAGCGCGTATTTCAGCGACAGATCCCAAAACCTCGAGGCCGAAAATTTTGGCTGCAGGACGAACGTGCCACCACTCCATACCGTAGGCAACATCGACCATCCTTGAGCGTTCGTGTGAAAGAGCGGCATGAAGATCAGCGTCCGGTCATCGGCTCGAAGACGCAAGTGCGCAGCACCAATCTTCGCCGCCCACAGTCCGTTAGCATGGGTCCAAAGAACCGCTTTAGGTCGAGAGGTAGTACCGCTGGTGAATTGAACCGACAGATTGGCTGTGGGATCGGGTGTGCGGAGAGCAATCGGTTCATCCGCATACAAGTCATCGAAAGGCACCGACTCTGTAGACGGGTTACCCGCTGGTGCCCCGGCGTCATTATCGGTAGCAGCAAGCCAACCAAGGTTCGGGCAAGCCGAGGCGATCAACTCAGCGAACTGGGGCTGCGTGATCGCACAAACGGCGTCCGTATGCTCGGCGAAGTAACTGAGATCCCGCGCAACCGACCGAGTATTCGTTGACACAGCGACCGCGCCCAAATATGCACACGCGAACCACGCGAGCAGAAACTCTGGGCTATTTTCCAGGTGCAGGATCACGAAATCGCCGGGTTTCACTCCGCGATCTGACAGGCCCCGGGCAATCCGTCTCGCATCCTCTGAGACGCTCTTATAAGACCATTGCCTAGGCGGACCCTCGAAGGGCTCCCAGACCATCAACGCCTTATCAGGTTCGCGACTTGCCCAGTGCTCAAGCATGTAGGCCACGTCGAGCCCTTCTAAGCTTCGCCACTTACTGCTGTCGATCTGCTCCTGCAAGGACACGAGTCACTCCTTTTGTTGACGTCTAGTCATGGTCGTTTTCACCAAGTAACCCATACCTTGACGCTCCCTGTCGAGTCCAACCATCAATCCAGCCAGGGTCGCGTTGGCGCTACATGCAGACAGCCACACTGTGATACCTTCGAATCATCAAGAGGGGGCAACCATGACAGATGATTCGCTTTTGTTTGAGGGACTAAAGGTACTAGACGTAGGGAGCTGGATTGCCGGCCCTGTTGCAGGGACCATGCTTGCCGACCGCGGTGCTGAAGTGATCAAAGTTGAGGTGCCCGAGATGGGCGATGGCTATCGCCAGTATGCCGGCTTTCCCTTCACGCCAAATGCCGATGTGAATTACACCTGGGCGATGGACGCGCGCAACAAGCGGTCATTATCACTGAATCTAAAAACCGATGAAGGCATCAGCATTTTGCATCGACTTATCGCGACCTGCGATGTTTACATCACCAACATGCCGCTGTCGCTGCGGCGTCAGTTGCAACTCTGCTATGACGACATCGCGCACCTGAACGAATCCATGGTCTACGCATCCTTAACGCCCTACGGCGAGGAGGGATCTGACCGGGATAACGAAGCCTTCGACTTGGTGGCGTATTGGAATCGGTCAGGGCTAATGGACAAGATGCGCCCGCCGGGACACGAACCCGTGCAAGCCATTGCTGGCATGGGTGACCATCCGACCGCCGTTTCCATGTATGCCTCAATCGTGACCGCTCTGTTACGCCGTGAACGAACCGGCAAGGGCGGGTTTGCTCATACATCATTACTGGCCAATGGCGTTTGGTCTGCGTCTTGCCT
>CAJXDD010000266.1:0-3847 GCA_913052075.1 uncultured Gammaproteobacteria bacterium | reverse complement strand
CCTTGAAGGTCTCCATCATTTGCCGTGCATCATCGCTGTAAGCACCGCTATTCAACACCGCGAGCGAGCAGTTTCGATAGAGCTGGTAGAGTCCCGTATTCGAGGTATCGAGCAGTTGTGCAACTTCCCTTTTGGACAACACATCCAGTTGCCCGCGCGGTCGAATGCTTACATCCTCACCCACGCTGAGACCCCGCTCCTGCTCTATCTCAACATCTACCGTGCTGCTCATCGCTCGCCTTTTTCCTTCAAATGTCGCTTGCAAAGACCGTTTGGCCACCCTTTAAAGTGCGGAGCACCCTTGCGCCAAGAATCTCCTCCTCCGGGCAAGTGAGGATATCTCGGTCAAGGACAACCATGTCCGCCCACTTGCCTGGTGTGAGACTCCCTTTGATACCTTCCTCAAAAGCCGAATAGGCCGCATCCAACGTGTAAGATTTCAATGCCTCATAGCGAGTCAGTCGCTGCTCGGGCTCATATCCCCCTTCGGGTTGGCCGGCCAACGTTTTTCTCGACACCAGTGCATAGAATGAGGCAATTGCGCTCACAGGTTCGACAGGCGCGTCGGTGCCGTTACTAATCACCGCGCCGGTGTCTAACAAGCTTCGCCACATGTAGGCGCCCTCTTTGATCCGCTTTAAGCCAAGTCGATCAATCGCCCAAGGTCGGTCCGAACTCATATGGATGCCCTGCATAGATGCGATTACCCCGAGTTGCCCGAAACGCGGGATATCCGCAGGGTCGATATGTTGAGCATGCTCGATGCGGTAGCGCACGCCCCGGTCACGCCCATCAAACAGTGCATCGAAAATATCGAGGACTTCTCGGTTGGCTCGATCCCCAATCGCGTGGATGCCAACTTGGAACCCATTCTGGTAGGCGGCATGGCTGATCGCCTCCATGTCCTCAACGGGCATGGTGGGTAACCCAGCGTGATCGGCTCGATCTTCATAATCTGACAGTAGCCAAGCCCCTCTGGAGCCGAGCGCCCCGTCCGCGACGAGCTTAATGCTACGAATCGTCAGTTCGTCTTGACCTAAGTTAATCTCGGGGCCTTGATCTAACCACTTCGCCAAAAGGTCAGGATTACCCCCAGTGATCATGACGTAGACCCTTGCGGATAGCTTATCTTCTTCCAGATACGCCTTATACAAATCGATGTCCGCTTGACCCGTGCCTGCATCCTGAAAACTGGTGATACCGTGCGAAGCCAATTCTTCGAGGGCTAATGTCAGTGCACGCCGTCGCTGCGCGTCCGATACATCGGGGATATGCTTGGATACGAGTCGCATGGCTCGTTCATTCAACGCACCTGTGGCCCGCCCCGTGGCATCTCGAATGATTTCCCCGTCGCCAGACACTTGAGTGTTCTCATCAATGCCGGCGACTTCGAGCGCTTTATCATTGGCAAACGCGGCGTGGCCACTCGCGTGAACCAAATACACCGGGTTATCTGGAGACACTTCGTTCAATGTCTCATTAGTCTGAAACCCTTTGACCATTTTAGGTTTGGGGGTCCATTTGCTCTGATGCCAGCCGCGCCCGACAATCCACTCGCCCGGCTCTGCCTCGTCAACCGCTTCGGCCACGTTTGCGACCAACTGATCAAGGCTCTTTGTTTGACTTAAATCTAAGTTGAGTTTTGAAAAGCCGAGGCTCATCAAATGTCCATGACCCTCAATGAAACCAGGAATCAGCGTGCCGCCAGCAAGGTCTAATTGATTTTCATTGTCACAGCCTGAGAGCGCTTTAATGCGCCCGTCATCCCCCACGCAAATCGCCTCAGGATGAGGGTTGGTTGGATCCATGGTATGAATCGTTCCACCTGCTATTCGGGTGTCCGCTTGGACAATAGAGGCACCTACCAGCGCCATGGTAGTCAGGCTATGTCGAAAAATTCTCATTGACGTTCTCTCTTCCTAATCGACCCATTATAAACGGCTTTATTCTGACACTAGGCGTCAGCTCTATGCTCCTCTTCAGTTTAAGGGTCGAGGGTCATGGGTTGTGGGTTGTGGGTTGTGGGTTGCAAGCATGCTCCACAGCAGCAAATACCCTTTAGTAAACAATTACATCATCGACAGCACCACTCGCCGTCTGACATCGCCGATTGCTGAGGTCAAAACGGCTGCCCATATACTCGAGACATTCGTTGGGATGCTGAAGAGCGAGGGGGAATCCTAGAACAGTAACTCCTGAGCTTTGCTCAAAGCGAGCAGTAAAGCACCTAACAGTCGGGCTAGGGCGCAAAATAGCTCATCGAATCGTCCGCAGGTGGCAACACTTTATTTCAAGGAGCCAAACCCTCCTGCCCGATGGTCTCTAGGACTTTGAACTATCGGCTCTCACCCATTCGTTGACTTCAGCAATCGTGAAATCACTGGCTTGATAGCGCTTGATATCGGCGTGGGTGAGCATACCCACCCGTTGATAGTTACCTTGATCCTGCGCCTGGCGGAATTTTTGAATGTTGCCCAGTCGGTCGCCCGCGCGACCTCTGGCTGCGAGGCCAAACCCCTCCACCGTGGCACCCCAGGTGACGGATTGCATACCCATACGATGCAAAAGCTTTGGTGACGCAGCATTGATGATTTCAGGTAGGGTCGAAACTACCCAGTTTTCTTGCTGGCGCATCCATGACTTCACATTGCTCATGGTGGCAACGTACCGTCGCCTGTCCGTTCGATTGACCCCCGTGCCATGAAGGACGCGGCCGTCGAACACCATGATGGTTCCCGCTTTCGCCTTCAGGTTAATGGGTCTCGGCATACACTCGATCTGGCCTGCGCTCCCTGCTTCTATGAATAGTCGATGGCTACCCGGGACGATCAACGTTCCCCCGTTTACCTCGTCCACGTCCTGGGGAATAAACATGGTATTCACGAGCGCGGGTGCCTCGCTCGTCATCCAAGGTAGCAAAGGCCCTTGGTCTAGATGGAGCCCTTGGGGGTATCGACCAGGGTAGGCGCCGTTCGCAAGAAAGCTATGGCAAATCCAGCCGTAGCCCAGCGTTTCATTAAGAAAGGCCTCGATGAGCGGTGCTGCCTGAACGTGCGCCGGATCATGCTCGATCGCGCCACGGAAGCAGTCCCCTTTATTGATTAAACAAGGTACGTACTGGCCAGTGGGCGTTTGCAGATCGACTCCAATCGCCGCTTCTGCGTCAGCTTGCTCTAATAACCGCGTCAAAAACCGCTCAGATTGAGCCTCTGATAGACCCGCCTCGATGAGCGTATAGCCCCATTGTCTGAAATCCGCTCGCATCTGATTGAGGTCTTGGGTGGGCTGAGGTAACGGCACCCCCTCCCAATCTGGATGCTGATCACCCGTGGTCGTGTTCCAGTAGTGATCGCCCTCGAGATCAAGCGGGGCCTTCGGATTCGGCGGTAGCAGCCACGGATGATCTCGCAGTAGCGTTTCGAACGGCTCTCTAGACTTTAAGAAATCACCAAAGAGCGGTCTTCCCTCGCCCCGAGCTTCCTTAACACCCTCGGGCGTAAATGCGTGCGGTGTTGTCATCTTCCCCCCTATCCGGTTTTCGCGGCGCTAAATTCCGCTAGCTGTTCCTCGCTCCGAGTGCTCCTCGCTCTACTTGCGCACCCCTCTAAACCTACGAGTGGCCCAATTACCTCTTTAAATCAGGCGCTGCGTTCGGTGATCGAGGAGCTCACCCCGATTTCGCAACCATCCTCTCCGTCATGCACATTCGCGCCGTAAGATTTGGCCGCACCCAGTCAACCGAGCGCACCCTCCCGTAACAATCTTGCATGCTCTACCTTGGTACAGAGGTCGTCGACGACCTGTACACCCTTGGCTTCAAGTTCAGCGCGCGCAGCAGCATTGCGGA
>CAJXDD010000265.1:0-3847 GCA_913052075.1 uncultured Gammaproteobacteria bacterium | reverse complement strand
ATGGTAGCGAACTGGTGCTGCCCCCGGATCATCCGGGGCTCCACCTCATTCAGCATATTCGCGACGAAAGCCATCGCTTTGCGATCACTGGGCATCAGCAACGGCGGCAAAAGGCGAGGAATCAATCGCCACTTGAGGGAATCCCAGGGGTAGGCCCAACGCGGCGGCGGCAACTGCTTCGGCACTTTGGCGGCCTGAAACAGATCCTTGATGCGACCCCAGATGAACTAGCGAAAGCGGAGGGGATTAGCCGGCGGTTGGCCAGGGAGATCTATGCTACGCTCCATCCTTAACGACGCTAGTTTGAACGCGGTTAGAGAGCGTTTAGCGTTCAACATCGTGACGAGTCTGGAACTAACGAGCCAGCGCGACGGGTTATGAATTTGCCACTCAGTTTGCCGAATTTGTTGACGGGCTTCAGGATTTTGATGATTCCTGTGCTGGTGCTCGCCTTTTACTTGCTGCCCATGGATGTGCGTTACCTCGCCGCAGCCTTCGTTTTTTCTATCGCGAGCCTGACGGATTGGCTTGATGGGCACTTGGCTCGTTCAATGGAGCAGACGACGCCATTCGGTGCGTTTCTTGATCCTGTTGCCGATAAATTATTGGTGGCCGTCGCGCTGATTCTGCTGGTTGAGGTGCACGCGAGTGCGCTGCTCGCTATCCCAGCCTTGGTTATCGTCGGCAGAGAAATCGTCGTCTCAGCGCTCCGAGAGTGGATGAGCCAATACAGCGATCTGGGCGGCGTGAAGGTTTCGATGATTGCGAAAGTAAAAACGGGATTCCAAATGGCTGCCATCATCGTGTTGCTATCGCAGCCGCCGTCGCTGGATAACTTGCTCGTGATCTTGGGATTTTTGCTGCTTTACGTTGCAGCGGGTCTAACGCTTTACTCGATGGCGCAATACATAGAGCTGGCCTGGCCTGATCTGTCCCAGGGGATGAAAAAGCGGGACAGCAAAGACTAATGAGCAATGCCGGTTGGGCTTTCCGCGCTCATGGTGTGTGAAAGATTAATCGCCCGTTCGAGTAGCGAATCGATTTGAGCCGAGGCCTCATAGCTATACATAAAGCCAAGAAACGCGCATTTAGATAGCTCGATGACGCCGCGCAGTACGGCTGCTTCATCCTCTGGCTCTCCCAGCATGTTGAGCACGTTTGAAAACCAAGCGAGCTCTGCGTAAGCGCCTTCCTCAGCAAACAGCTCGCACAGGCCTTTCAGCGGAAGAATGAGTTCTTGCTCAACAACTGCACCGAAGTCGTCGCTCACGAGCCAAGCCTCTCAACCGGAATTAAAATTTCATTGGTTCGCAGAAAGCTCGGCGTGATGGGCGGATTGTAGCGCGCCCAAATGGGCTCGCCGGCCGGTTTCCAATTTCCGCTTTCAGCCAATGCGGTCATCAAGCGGTCTAGATGCTTTTGATACAGTTTTTCTCGCCAGCCGCCGCGATATCGAACCGCTGCGAAGGTTTGCCCTTCAAGCGCTCTGATTTCGACGGTGCCGTTGGATGGCGTCGGCAGTGCCTCCAGCGCGTGTTCTGCAGGCATAAAGAAGCTCACCCAGTAACCGTCGTCCGGATTGCCTGATTGTGTAACAGGCGCAGTCATCGCGATTTTTTGATCTTGGGCGTTATCGCCGAAGATATATCCGCCTAGCCGTCTAAACGCCTGGTTGCCTGCATCTTTGAAATTCGACTTGATGTGGGTGGTAGCGACCACAGTGTCCTCGTAGACTCGGATTTGGAGCACGTCATCGGATTCGATGACTTGATAGCTTGGTTCTTCAATGGCAAGTGCGCTCGGTGCGACCAGTGAAAATGCGAGTAATAGCGCAGCAGGTCCCATAGCGTTCTCCTATTGGTAACATTCAATTATTCAAGATGATACGTTGGTGGTTATGGAACAGTTTCAAAGCAAAGTGGCAACCCAGTGGGTCACGAATGGCGATATTCGCTTGGAGGTCAAGACATTAGGCGATGGTCCGGTGATTGTCTGCGTCCATGGTTGGCCTGAGCTGTGGTACAGCTATCGTCACCAGATGGAATATTTCGCGGCAAAGGGTTTTAAAGTTGCTGCGATAAATGTGAGAGGGTACGGGGAAAATTCCGCGCCCTCTGAGATTGAGGCTTACACCCTAGAAGCGTTGTCGGATGATATTGCGGCGGTGATCGCGGCCTTATCTGAGGAGCCAGTCATTCTCTTCGGCCACGATTGGGGGGCGCCGATTGCCTACCATACAGCGTTGCGGTTTGAGGACCGAGTTCGGGCCATCGCTGGGCTGTCGGTTCCTTACCGCGCACCCAACGGGATGTCGGGACTTGATCTGTGGCGAGCACTTTATCCAGACCAGTTTTTCTATCAGCTTTATATCGAGCAGCCTGGCGTTTTTGAGTCGGCTTTCGAGAAGGATCAGGTTTCCGCATTGCGGAAGATCTATTACGCCTTGTCGGGAGAAGCGCCGCTCGATCACTGGATTCGGCACCAGCCTGCCGATGCGGGGATGCTTGACTCGCTAGTAGACCCGGACCCGTTCCCTGACTGGATGCAAGAAAGCGACTGGGCGGTGTATATCGAAGCATTCAAAATAAGCGGAATGATGGGCCCCGCGAACCGCTATCGAGCCCAAGCATTTGATGCGCTGGCATTGCCAGAGCTTCACGGTAAACGGCTTGCTCAGCCGAGCTGCTTTATCGGGGGAAGCCGGGATGCCGTCAGGCATTTCATACCTGGAGAGGATTTGTACGAGGCGCCTGGGGCAGACTGCCTCGATTATCGCGGCACGACTTTGATCGACGGCGCGGGTCACTGGGTACAGCAGGAAGCCCCCGAGCAGACAAACGCTGCTCTTGATCAGTTTGTTCAGGGGTTGTAATTCGGGCAGGGGAGCTCCTCAGCAAGGAGCGACGGCAGATCGCGAGCAGCGGATGAAGCGCCCCTATCGGCCTCGATAAGCTCGCTCACCCGCAACGCTAAGTCTCCAAGCGGTAAGTCTTGCTTGAAGCACATGCCAGATGAGCCATCGCTGGTAACTGCTTGGTCCAAAAATGATTCGATGTACGCAAAGCAACTGGCGATGAGGTAATGGTCCACGCCTATCGATAATCGGTTTGTTTCGAGTTTTCGATATTCAGCGCATTCAAGCACTAACTCATCCATGGATTTTGCGAGTAGCGGGTCAGGACAAGCCAAAACGATTAACGTGATGGCGGCTCGGCAGATTTGCATAGTACGGCCCGAACAATGAATGCTGAATATTCGGCGAAATCGATGGATTGGATCTCTCGTTGAAACGGCGAGCTAGGGGTGTCAGCGCAATTAACTAGCTCCATTGATTGAGGTGGGCGTAACGAACTTTTTCAAGCAAACGTTGAATCGCGGGGCCGGTTCCGGCTTATGCCGTGCCTCGAATTGGATCTGAAGTTCTGGGTGCGGCGCCAGGCCTCAACAGGTTGTTTACTTGTCTTCAATCAGCCCCCTGTGGGTATGGGTTCGGTGCCTGGTGGTGTGCTCAACTTTCTTGAAAAGCGACCGAATGCCAGGACGACATCGATCGCGTTCGCTGCTGCTCTCGTGATAGCCATGCCCCCTCTTGTGGTGAGAAAGAAGTGCCAGACAAGAGTAGGGCGTCTGCTAGTATCCACACAACCGTCGATGAAAGATGGATGGAGCGTTCTTTAACGTGTGCAGCTGTCCTGGCAGAGCGACCGACGCGGGGTTTGGTTGCCTGCTGATCGACTTTGAAATGAGCAGTACCAGCAAAGAGGGCATGGCATGATCAGGAATACTTTTCGGGACAAATTGAACGAGGGCTTACCGACCGTCGGGACGCATTTCATGCTGACGGACC
>CAJXDD010000264.1:0-3886 GCA_913052075.1 uncultured Gammaproteobacteria bacterium | reverse complement strand
AATCCGTTGAAAATATTGGCGCTAGGCGCCTTCATACCTTGCTTGAGCGACTGCTCGAGTCAGTATCGTTTAGCGCCGGCGAGCAAGCCAGCGAAACCATTCGGGTAGATGCCGCCTACGTCGATGAAAAGCTTGCCAATGTCGCTGGGAACGAGGACCTTAACCGCTTTATTCTTTAGCACTGTTTTTTGCTTCCTGTTGCCTCACTCAATGAGCCGTCCAAGTTATGCGCCCCGAATCTATCAAAATCCACCGCAAGAGCGCCGATCTTGAACTGGTCTACCGTGAAGGCGCTTTTCGATTATCCGCAGAATATTTGCGAGTACACTCGCCTTCGGCAGAGGTCCAAGGTCATGGTCCAGGTCAAGCCGTCCTTCAGTATGGGAAGCGCAACGTTCAATTCAATGACATCCAGGCCATGGGGCATTATGCAATTCGAATTGTTTTCTCAGACGGCCATGACACAGGAATCTACAGCTGGCCATATCTTCGGGAGCTATGTGACAATCATGAGGAGAACTGGTTAAGGTATCTGGAGGCCCTGAAAGATCAGGGCCTATCGCGCGATCCAGCAGTACTCTTCAAGGGATAACATTCAGAACGATGCCACTTGGTCAATAAGGCAGTGACGCTAACCTTCCTTTTGATATCGTCGAAATGCTGGAAACGCTACCGGTAGATAGCTTCAGAACCTCGCACCTTCGGTCCCGCGCGAGCAGTTTCGTATGTCAGAGCGGCCATCGATAGTTAGAATCTAATCGACAAAGAAAACCACCAATTTAGACACCGAAAATGAACGAAGACACGACACACTTTGGTTACCGAGAAGTCAAAACCTCTGAGAAGGCCGGACTAGTCGGTGATGTCTTTCGGCAAGTGGCAGAGCAATACGACGTCATGAACGATCTCATGTCTCTTGGCACCCATCGTATTATGAAACGTATGGCGGTTGAGCTCGTGCGAGCAAAAAAGGGACAAACCGTCCTAGATATCGCGGGCGGAACTGGCGACCTTGCTGCCTTATTGAAGGAGCGTGTGGGACCAACCGGCCAAGTCATATTGCTCGACATCAACGATGAAATGGTCAGAGTTGGCCGTGACCGACTGCTAGACCAAGGACACGCTGATACGCAGTTCGTCATTGCGGATGCGGAAAAGCTACCCATTCAGTCCGGAACCGTAGACGGCATCACCATGGCCTTTGGTCTTCGCAACGTCACCGATAAACCCGCTGCATTGGCTGCGATGACACAAGCACTCAAACCAGGAGCTCGTCTTGTTGTGCTCGAGTTCTCTAAGATGACCTCGAAAGTAGCCCAACCGGCGTACACATTTTTTCAGTCCCTTTGGCCAAAAGTGGGGAAGTGGGTCACTGGCGATGGATCGCCCTATCAGTACCTGGTCGAATCTATCGATAAGCATCCGAATCAAGAAACTCTGGCCAACATGATGCGCAATGCCGGACTGACCCATGTCGGTTTCAATAATCTGTTGGGGGGGGCCGCAGCCATTCACTTTGGAGAGGCTCCTTTGCGTAAAGCTCAGTCAGCTTCTGGGTCTGCCTCAAATCCCGACCCTGAGCGCCGTTAGCAAGCGGCTACGACTCCCATGATTAAAGTCTTTCAGCTGATTTGGGTTCTGGTTAAACACCGCCTCGATCGGCTCATTCCGACTGATGCGAGGCCCCTTTGGATAACCATTCTGATTTTCCCCTTGAGGCTATTGCCCGCACCCTCACTAAATGCTGGTAAGGACCTTGCGTCTGCATTGGTCGAGCTTGGGCCAGCCTTTATTAAAGTCGGGCAGCTTCTTTCGACTCGAAGAGACCTCTTTCCTGACGAGGTCATTGAAGGGCTCAGCACACTTCAAGACCAAGTCCCGCCTTTTGAGCATGAGGTCGCCATTAGCCTCATCGAAGCGTCACTCGGACAGCCCGTTGGATCCGTATTCTCACAGGTTGATGCGACGCCGATGGCGTCGGCTTCCATTGCGCAGGTCTATGGCGCGACACTCAAAACCGGAGAGGCCGTGGTGCTCAAAGTACTCAGGCCAAATATCAAAGCGGCTGTCGAACAGGATCTGAATCGAATAGAAACCATGTTCAATTGGATCAATGCATCGTGGAAGGATGCTTATCGACTAAAACTGACCCAAGTGCTTAGCGATTACCGGCAAGTCATCCTGGCCGAAACCTCGCTTACAAGAGAGGCTGATAATGCTGAGCGTCTTCGTGACTTTTGGCTACCTCGGGGCAAGCTCTATGTCCCCTTGATGTATCGAGAATATTCAAGTGACTCGCTTCTAGTAATGGAGCGAGTGCACGGCACCATCGTCACCAACCTTACCACCCTGAAGGATAACCACGTCAATCTGTCCAAACTTTCGCAATTAGGAGTGGAAATTTTTTTCACACAAGTATTCGAGGACAACTTCTTCCACGCAGACATGCACCCCGGCAACATTTTAGTAAACCACCAGGACCCCGAGAATCCAACTTACATCGCACTTGATTGCGCCATCATTGGACAACTGACTCGTGAAGACAGAAATTATCTCGCCAAAAACCTAGTTGCTTTTTTCAATGAGGACTATAGCGCGGTTGCCTCGCTTCATATCGAAAGTGGCTGGGTGCCTCAGAGCACTTCCCCGACCGAAATGGAGGCTGTAATCAGGCAAACTTGTGCACCCCTTTTTGGTAAACCCATGGCCGAGATTGAATTCGGCAAGCTACTAGTCGCTTTGTTCCAAGCAGCCCAGACCTTTAATATGTCAATTCAGCCGCAACTGGTACTCCTCCAAAAGACATTACTCAACATCGAGGGGATTGGCAGGCAGCTCCACGGCGAGCTCGACCTTTGGCAAACAGCAAAACCGTTTCTAGATCAATGGATGGCTGACCGAAAAAGCCCCAGCGCACATCTGGAGCGGATCAAGGGTCTGGTGCCGCTCTTATTGACAGAGGGCCCCGAACTTCCAGAACAGATCATCAAAGCGCCAAGACGCATT
Organism: uncultured Gammaproteobacteria bacterium; assembly: GCA_913052075.1. Classification (GTDB taxonomy): domain Bacteria; phylum Pseudomonadota; class Gammaproteobacteria; order Pseudomonadales; family Azotimanducaceae; genus UBA9926. Next base: position 880 of record CAJXDD010000264.1, on the reverse strand, counting down.
GAGCAGATCTTGATGGCAAATCGGCAACTCGAGGACCGATTGACGAATCTGCAAGCGGCCCTTGCTCGCTCACGCCAAACCGATCGATATCGGCGCTATTCCATGTTTCTGTTAGGCTTGTCTTTGCTCTGTTTCTTACCCGCGCTTACAAGTGAGCCTGGTTCGCTTAGCGTTTGGCGAAGCGCCCTCGGCTCGGTCGCAATCATCGCCGCACTTCTCATTCGAGGAATCAGACCGAAATGAATCAAACCGATGCTTATCTAGATGAAATCAAGTTCGATGATCGAGGACTACTCCCTGCCATCGCCCAAGATGCAGCCACCAAAGAAGTGCTCATGGTCGCGTGGATGAACCGAAACGCGATAGCCGAAACACTCCGAACCGGTGAGGCCCACTATTTCTCGAGATCACGACAAGCACTCTGGCACAAGGGAGAGCAAAGCGGGCATGTACAGCACGTCAAAGAGGTCCGCCTTGACTGCGATGCCGATGTGCTACTATTACTCGTCGATCAAGTAGGCGGCATCGCCTGCCATACAGGCAGATCCTCATGCTTTTTTAGAGTGTTGCAAGGCCAAACCTGGCAGGATGACCTCGAGGTTCTTAAGGATCCAAGCGAGATTTACAAGGATGACTGACACACTGCGAACATTGGCAGATACCATTCGGTCAAGAAAGAACGCCGAACCAGGTACCTCCTATGTTGCGCAGCTGAATCACAAGGGACTCGATAAAATATTAGCGAAAATAGGCGAAGAGGCGACGGAAGTCATCCTTGCAGCCAAAACATCCTCGGATGCAGACAGCGATCAACAGTCGATCGTCGCGGAAATGGCAGACCTCTGGTTTCATTGCATGGTGCTCTTAGACCATGCAGACG
>CAJXDD010000263.1:0-3910 GCA_913052075.1 uncultured Gammaproteobacteria bacterium | reverse complement strand
CATGAGCGAATACATACCGCCCACCATCGATTGGGTCCGAAAACACGTGGAACGCTATGAGGCCAGTAATGGCACTGAGTACACAACGCTCATGGACACCGGCATGCCCTGCATCATCGTGACCCATCAAGGGCAGCGCTCAGGCGGCATTCGGAAAATACCATTGATGCGAGTCAAGGTTGATGATGATTACGTGCTGATTGGATCCATGGGTGGCCAGCCCAAAAATCCAGCTTGGGTTTATAACCTGCGCGCCAACGGCGATGTGGAAATCCGAGATGAGACGCATGTTGCACGCTATGCGGTCACGGAAGTGTCCGATGACGCAACCCGGCAAAAGCTATGGGATGCCGCGGTCGAGGCCTACCCTCCTTACACCGACTACCAAGAGAAGACGACGAGAAAAATCCCCGTCTTCATCGCCAAGCCTGAGTCCTAGCAAGCGCTTCTCCGTCCGTCACTAAAGCGTTTGATCCCTACCACGAGCCTGGACAGCCTGGCGGCGCGTTTCCAGCGTTTGGGCATCGATACCGCGATTAGTCGCTCCGCTGAGTCTCGCCTCTTCGGCAAGCCCTGATGCCAAGCCCTCCTGTACACCGAAATCGATCAAATACTTGACCGCCTTGAGAGTGTCGGGGTTAGCAGAGCAAATGTCTCGAGCAATCTTCATGCAATGAGGCAACAGCACCTCAGGCTCGAGCACATCGTTCACTAGCCCCCAGCGGCAGGCGGTCTCAGCATCGAGGTAGTTCCCCGTGAAACTCAGCTGCCGAGCACGAGACGCCCCAACGAGGGTCGAAAGCCGCTGAGACAGGCCCCACCCGGGCACCACGCCCATCCGGACATGGGTATCAGCAAATTTAGCAGCCGTTGATGCCACTAAAATGTCGCACATTAAAGCGATCTCGAATCCGCCGGTAATCGCGAACCCGTTAATCGCGCCTATCAAGGGTTTGCCGACATTCATAATTGCATCCTGAAGGTCGAGTGTCGGTTGGGCGGACCCTTTTGTGCGCATTCCTTGCTGACCGAGTTCCTTTAAGTCCAATCCCGCTGTGAATGCCCTGCCCGCTCCGGTAAGAATAATGACCTTGGTTGCCTCATCTTCCCGCAGTTCGAGAAAGGCATTTGCAATCGCATCGCGCATGGCGACGGAGAGCGCATTCAGCGCGTCCGGTCGGTTCAGCGTCACAACTGTAACGCCCTCGGACGTTTCTCTGAGTACTAAGTCTTGCATTAATGCTCGCTCCTTTAGCTGCTAACCGAGTGCGGACCGCAGCAATGATTCATAGTCTTGCGCGGTGAAAGGGATGGGGTTCGACGCTGCACTTGGATCTCGTACCGCCTGCTCTGATACCCACAGGCTATTGATAGTGTCGCCTGCGGGTGCTTGGAGGTGCGTTGGTATCGACAATTGATCGCGCAGTTCTAGTATCCAATCCAACACATTAGCCGGACGGTCGCCGAGCTCCAGCGTTCGAGCAAGCTCAGCCAGTCGATCCTGAATGGCTGGCGCGTTCTTCTCAACGACATATGGCATCAGTATCGCGTTCAGTAAGCCATGATGCAGGCCATATCGTGCCCCCAGTGGGTGCGCGAGCGCATGCATCGCCCCAAGGCCTTTTTGAAACGCCGTCGCACCCATGACCGACGCCGTCAGCATGTGAGTTCGCGCCAGGAGGTCGCCTCCATCAAAGACGCTCTTAGCTAGCGACTGTTTGATCAGTTTGATCCCGGATAAGGCGATCCCGTCGGCCATTGGATGAAATCCCGGCGCGCACCAGGCTTCCAAACAGTGGGACAGCGCATCCATACCCGTTGCAGCGGTGATCGAGGGCGGCAAGCCCGCGATACAAACCGGATCCAGCATCACCAGATTCGCTGGCATATCAGGGTGAAAGATAAGAACCTTGCGCTGTTCATCTGGATTAGTGATCACAGACACTCGACCGACTTCTGAGCCCGTTCCTGCCGTGGTAGGAATCGCGATAACGGGCAGAATTTTGTCTGGATCAGCGCGCTGCCATTGATCTCCAATGTCTTCTAACTCCCACAAAGACACCGTTTGGTTGGTCATGAGCGCCATTGCTTTGGCGGCATCAATCACACTGCCGCCACCCACTGCAACAATGCCATCAGCGCAAAGCGCGCTGGCTAAGGCACAGCCTGCTGCAACATCATCACCCGTTGGATTTCCTGGCACATCGCTTTTTATGGTGCAGGCGTATGCAGATGATAGCTGTTCGAGTAATTCGCCAACCCAGCTCTGATTCAGCAACCCAGAATCAACGACCACAAGAAGTCGGCTAATTCCAAAGCGGTCGCACGCCTGTGTGATTTCTTTGTGGCGGCCCTCCCCAAGCCAGATATTGGTGGGGTAATTCCAGTTAGTTGATTCCATCATTACACCAAAGAACCGAATCGATAACGTTATCCGACCTGATCAAACTCGAGAATCGCACGTCCCTTGATTTCACCTGCGTCGAGGGCACGCGTCGCCTCATTGATTTGATCAAGAGAGAATCGTTCCGTAATCATTTGATCAAGGTCCAAACGCCCTCTACGAACCCAATCAACGTAGCGGGGGAAGTCAACGTCTGGCGTACAAGAGCCGCCCAAAGACCCGATGAACCTTTTCTCGTGCATTAGAAGATCGGTCGCGTTCAGCGTCATCTCGGTCGTCGGCACGCCCACCAAAACGGCCGTGCCTCCTTGTGACACACCAAAGAATCCGGTCCGTACCGCAGGAACGGCTTGTTCCATAGTCACCCGTCTACCGATGCAGTCGAACACAAAGTCAGCGCCGGCGACCTCGACGCCTCGAAACGCCCACTCATCACTTCGCGCTGTCAGCCGCCTGACCGCTTCGACCGGATCCTCTTCGGCTGCGTTTACGAGGTGGGTCGCGCCCATGGCCTTGGCGAACTGTAGTTTTTCATCATCTAGGTCGATGGCAATGATCGGCGACGCGCCACGGGCTTTAGCGGCCACTACAGCCGATAAACCGACGCCACCAACCCCAATCACAGCCACACTCTGTCCCGGTTGGACATCGGCCGAATTTTCTACCGCACCCGCTCCCGTCATCACCGCACAGCCAATGATGGATGTCGTGAGTTGATCAACATCTTCATCCAGCTTCACGACATATTGCTCATCGGCTAACGTATGATCAGCCCACGTGAACACGTTGGAACAAGCGACTGCCTCACCCGAAGCAAGCGTCAACTGCGGTACGCCAGCATAGCGCTCCCCGGCTTTAGCGTCCCGCGGCACCCAAGTCACCATGACATGATCACCTGGCCGCACGTGGCTGACATCACTGCCAACCTCTAAAACCTCTCCCGTCGATTCGTGCCCTAACACCGTGGGCTGCGATCTCGGCCGGTGCATCGTATGCAGCTGGCTATGACAGACCCCAGACGCGAACTGCCTAATCAACACTTCATGAGGGCCTGGGTCCGGCAGGGTTAGATGAACCACATCTAAAAGGAATCCTTCTTTTGGTAGTAGCGCTACTCTCGCTTCGATTCCCATATTTCTATTCCTTCTTTTGTGGAAACGGCCTTGTATTTCCTAGTCGCAGGCCCTCTGCAAGCGCGCCCACAGGGACTGTGTCAGTGATTTCTCTCTTCTGCCTTTTTTGGCTTATTGGCTGATTTCTGCAACCACCGATGCAGAGCGAGGCTTCCTCGCTCTCTCGAGAAGTGGCATTCTTTCAATTTCCTCATTTGCTCAAGAAATTTAACTCGAGAAAGCCGACTCGAGGAGGTTAGATTGGAAATGACGCCTGCCGATCAAATCCAAAAACGCGTTCCATGGCTAGCATCGCATCCAACACCGTCTCATCCTCCCGCTGCCTGCCAATCACCTGCATGCCAATGGGCATGCCGTCTTTGGCTAGCCCAAT
>CAJXDD010000262.1:0-3923 GCA_913052075.1 uncultured Gammaproteobacteria bacterium | reverse complement strand
GGCGGCATGTAACTTTCCATGTCATTGACCCACCCTCGCTGAGTGGGATCGAATGACAAACACAGATTTCTGACCAACACCTCCTCGGCGGCTGTGTCGACCAACTCCGTCTCAACATATTCGAAATGTTCCGGTCCAATAAGCCCAGATGGACGGGTCTTTAACCGCCATTGCCTGTTGATGGTCACGATGATCTCCTCTGGTTGATTGAGTGATTCAAGTAGTTTGATATAGGGCATGCTACACAAATCGCGGATGAAAAAATCCGCTGTACATGATCCGCTAATGGGAAGTGTACTTTCTGTGAGGTTACTTTCTAGAAATTGGGCCAGTTACGGGCAAATGATGCCACTAGACGATTTTCAGGGCGAGCTATCCCTCTCCACCAAGACTTAGTGTCCACTATCAAAGGACTCACGGAAGTGTTTACGACAGACGGATACATAAGCATCATTGCCGCCAATGGCGATTTTTGCACCCTGCTTGATGGGGTGTCCATCAGCGTCAACTCTAAGCACCATCGTTGCCTTTCTACCACAGTGACAAATCGCTTTTAACTCCCTCAAATTGTCGGCCCAACTGAGCAAGTAAAGACTGCCTTCAAACGGCTCGCCCTGAAAGTCGGTGCGAATGCCAAAGGTTAGCACTGGAATATCGAACTGGTCGCACACGTCGCCCAGTGACTTCACTTGAGCTTGCGTTAGAAACTGAGCCTCATCGACCATCACACAATGTAGTGGCCCCTTCGCGCGTTCACTCTCAATCAGCAAAAATAGGTCATCGTCTTGAGAGAATGTCGTTGCCGGCTCCGAAATACCGATTCTGGAGGTAATAACGCCTGCGCCAAACCGATTGTCTAATTGCGGACATAGCAGCAACGTGCTCATTCCTCGCTCTTGGTAGTTGTAACTCGACTGCAAAAGAGCTGCTGACTTTCCAGCGTTCATCGAGGAGTAATAGAAATAGAGTTTTGCCAAAGCCTTAAATCTCCAGCGTCGGTTTCAGACAGTTATCTTAATCAGTAATGGTATCACTCGTTTTTTACTAATCGGTTGCCATTCCTTCGAGCGCTCGACGCAACTCCACAACAACGCTTTAAACGAACCAGCAAATAACTGTATATTTATACAGTTATTTGCTGTACCATCTTTTAACTGTTTGTTTCCAGTTGCACGCAATTTTGTCTGGTCCGTGAATACTCATCAGCCAAGATGCGTTGCTTGTGTGCTGCTGCACCATTACACGACAACTCGTCGTCAGACCTCCTCTGCTTTGGATAGATCAATATCGTGTTATTTGACCAAGCAGAGTAAGGAGCCATCAGCCGTGATAACCCACGGCCGAAACCTAACATAAGCAGGTTTCACGCTATGAACTGGCCCTCAGGCACGCAGCAAACAGTTAACGACTAAAAGCTACAGCTAGTAATCAGAGATGACGTCTAATCAAAATTCCGCTAATTCGGGCCACTTGCAATATGCAGAGTTGCATTGCTTATCAAACTACTCCTTCCTTCGAGGCGCCTCACACCCTGAGGAATTAATTGCTGCAGCAAAATCGTTGAAGTATCACGCTATCGCGATCACTGACGAATGTTCGATGGCAGGCGCAGTCAAAGCTCACGTCGCTGCAAAGACTCACCAAATTAAACTGTTGATTGGCAGCGAATTTAATTTGCTCGATGACATTAAACTGGTCCTTTTAGCTAAAAATCGCAAAGGATATGGAGCGATCTGCCACCTCATTAGCATCGGTCGGCGTAGAGCAAGCAAGGGCGAGTACGAACTACGATTAGACGATGTCACGAACACGGACGATGACGTTGCCGTCATATGGCTCCCAGATATTCATGCCCTCGATAACCAGTGGGCAATGGCTAAGCGGCTTAACAGGCATTTCGGGCGCCATCTATATATAGGCTCAGAGCTTGGCGTCGACGGTCTAGATCATATAAGGGAGACACTGCTCAATGGTTTCATGTCGATTTACCAATGGCCCATTGTTGCCTGCGGTAACATTTACATGCATCACCGAAGTCGCAAGCCCTTACTCGATGTACTGCATGCCATCCGGATGGGCATTCCTTTATCTCTTGCAGGTAGACATTTGCATCAAAACGGTGAACGGCACTTAAAGCCTGTTCATGCGCTGGCGCAATCCATCCCTAAATCCTGGATCACCGCGACCACTCAATTAGCCGATGAATGCCGTTTTTCCCTTGATGAATTGCGCTACGAGTACCCTCAAGAATTAGTGCCAAGCAATGAAACGCCAAGTAGTTATTTAGCAGCACTGACTTGGGCTGGTGCGCAAAAGCGCTGGCCGAAGGGGACTCCGCGCGACATTCATGATCAGATTCAAAAAGAACTCGACCTCATAGCTGAACTAGCCTATGAATATTATTTCCTCACCGTTTTTGACATCGTCAGATTCGCAAAGGACCAAGGCATCTTATGTCAGGGTCGAGGCTCTGCGGCCAACAGCGCTGTTTGCTATTGCCTTGAGATCACCGAGGTCGATCCCACACAGGTGAGTTTGCTATTTGAACGCTTCATTTCGAAGGAACGCAATGAACCCCCCGATATAGATGTCGATTTTGAACATCAACGCCGTGAAGAAGTCATCCAATATCTCTATAAAAAATACTCTAGAGAACGTGCGGCGCTTGCAGCGACCGTCATTACCTATCGCCCCAAAAGTGCAATCCGAGATATCGGTAAAGCCTTAGGCATTGATTCACTAGTCGTTGAGCAACTGGCCAAAAATATGGCCTGGTGGGAGAAAAAAGACTCGCTTATTGAACGCTTTGAAGAAGCAGGCGTGAGCACTCGAAACAACCTCATCCATCGCTATATCGAGCTCGTCCACCAAATCCTAGGGTTTCCAAGGCATCTGTCTCAGCACGTGGGAGGATTTGTTATTTCTCAGGGCCCATTGTCTGAATTGGCTCCTATAGAAAACGCTGCGATGCCCGAGCGAACCATTATTCAGTGGGACAAAGATGATTTAGAAGCCTTAGGCCTGCTTAAAGTCGACATTTTAGCGCTGGGGATGCTAACCGCTATTCGAAAAGCCATTGATCTAATCAACTTAATCCGAGAAGAAACTCTGAGCATTGCTGATATTCCAAGGGAGGACGCCGCCACGTATCACATGCTCCAGCAGGGCGATAGCGTCGGTGTTTTCCAAGTAGAGTCTAGAGCACAAATGGCCATGCTTCCCCGCCTTAAACCTCAGAGCTACTACGACCTAGTCGTCCAAGTGGCTATCGTTCGGCCAGGCCCCATACAAGGGAAAATGGTTCATCCCTACTTGAAGCGCAGGCAAGGCATTGAAGCGGTGACCTACGCCAGCGATGCGGTAAAGGGCGTTCTTGAGCGAACACTCGGCGTACCCATCTTTCAAGAGCAAGTAATTAAACTGGCTGTTGTTGCCGCTGGTTTCACGCCTGGAGAGGCCGATCAACTAAGGCGAGCGATGGCAGCCTGGAAGCGCAAAGGGGGACTTGATCATTTTGGTGAGAAACTCATCCAAGGCATGCTATCAAACGGCCATGACTTATCATTTGCTGAACGTGTCTTTGAGCAAATTAAAGGGTTTGGCGAGTACGGATTTCCTGAGTCACACGCCGCTAGCTTCGCGCTACTCGTCTATCTTTCGGCATGGCTTAAACGGCACGAGCCAGCAGCGTTTTACTGTGGGCTACTGAACAGTTTACCCATGGGATTTTATTCAGCGTCTCAGCTGATCCAAGACGCAAAGCGTCACGGGATCAATGTACTTCCCGTGAACGTGCTCACAAGTCATTGGGAATCATCGCTCGAATTTGCGGCAAAGGAACATAGCAAAACAACCGAACTCAATGCACTGACAAGGCCGCAGCCTGCTATCAGGCTCGGTATGTGTCGAATCAAGGGCTTCAA
>CAJXDD010000261.1:0-3932 GCA_913052075.1 uncultured Gammaproteobacteria bacterium | reverse complement strand
GCTGGTTACGCTCTCGGCCCATCGCGCTTTTAATGCTTGATTGCCTCGACCGCGAATATCGATGCGATCTATGGCGCCGGTCATCACATCAAACCCCGTGGCAAAAATCACGGCGTCGAGCTGTATTTCTGTTTCACCGACGACAATGCCGTCACGCGTGAAGTGACTGATCGGCTGCTCATGGAGATCGATCAACTCCACATTGGCTTGATTGAATGCCTCGAGGTAGTTGGTCTCGGGCGACAGGCGCCGTGTCAGGATGGGGTAGTCGGGGCAGAGCTTTTCGGCAATGGTGGGATCATCGACCCGCTCCCGGATTTTGGCGCGCGCGAAATCAGCCAGCGTTTTGTTGGATTCCATGCTGAGCAAGCTGTCGGTGAAAGCATAGTAGGGAGACAGACCGCCTGATGCCCAGCGGTTCTCATACTCTGCCAAACGCTCCTCCTCACTCACCTCAAGCGCTGCTTTGGATGGCGGTGGTGCCAGATCAGAGTGCACCAGCGTGAAGCCTGAAAAAGAATTGAACTGCCGGTCCCGCAGTTCGGCGTACTGCTGTTTCATTTTACTGGCGTGCCCGGGTTCTACCGGTCGATTGCGCAACGGAATAGTGAAGGACGGTGTGCGCTGAAGCACATAAAGCTGTCCGGCCTCCTGCGCGACTTCGGAGATCACTTGAATGCCCGAGGAGCCCGTGCCGATTACCGTGACCCGTTTACCCGCGAAGGTGGGCTCTTCCGCTGGCCAGCGGCTGGTGAGGTACTGCTCGCCGGCGAAGTCATCCAGCCCTTTGAAGCGAGGTTCGATGGGTGCCGAGATAAGGCCCGTCGCCATGATGCAAAATCGTGCAGATACGCGCTCGCCGGTATCCGTTTCAACCTGCCAGCGCTGGGTGCTCTCATCAAAATGGGCGGCGGTGACGCGGGTGTTAAATTGAATGTCGCGTCGTAAATCAAAGCGCTCTGCAACGTGGTTGGCGTAGCGCTCTATCTCCGGCTGACTGGCGTAGCGCTCGCTCCAGTCCCACTCCTGTTCGAGCTCTTTGGAGAACGAATAGGAGTACTCGACGCATTCAATATCGACGCGGGCACCGGGGTAGCGATTCCAGTACCAGGTGCCACCCTCGCGCGCTCCAATCTCATAACATTGAACGCTGAGACCACACTGCCGTGCGCGATAGATCATGTAGAGGCCGGCAAAGCCCGCCCCAACAATCACCATGTCGATGTGTTTAATGTTGGGGGAGGAGGTCACTGCGACGTGTTATTTCCGGCATCGTTAAGGGGCGACACCATACCAGCACCTGAGCATAGCGTGTGAAGTGCTTACAGAAATATCTCAGTTTGAGGTGGTGAAACCCGCTAGTTCTCTCCAGAAGTCCCGATAGTCGTAGTCGGTATCGAGCGCCAGATTCAGTGTGTTGTAGGACGAGAAGTCGCTGACGATGTGGGTCAGCTGCACAATACCCTTGTCCGTCAGGCCGTGCTGACGCAGCGCGACGACTTGGGCGTCGGTTACGGCGCCCGGGTCATTGTTCACCTGCAGCGCGTAGGCGAGCAAAGACTTCAAGCGGTCCCCATCAACGGCATCCAATCCCTGCTGCAATAGGTTACCGACGTAGTCCTCTGCTGTACCCAGCCCGTAGTTCAGAATGGTGCAAAAGGCAGCAGTGCAGTAGGGGCAGCCGTTGGCTTGCGAGACCAGAATGCCGACGTGCTGAATCTCTTCCATGGTGAGCTCACCCATCTCCCACAGCACTTTGGTGGCACCGAGCTTGGCAGTGAAAAACTCGGGGAAATTGAGCTCCACGTAAAAGTGGTTGGGTACGCTCCCCTCCATTTCGGTTACCCAGGCAAAAATGCCCTCAACTGCGGGGTCGGTAATCTGCTCATGCTTGGGAAGCGCCACTCTCGCCATGTTGACTCTCAGTTATTCCAGACTAGTAATTGCAATTGTCCTCGCTGCGCGCCCAGGATTCTGGCTGCACCGCGTATACGCGTGGTGCCAGGCTGCTGACAGTTCCAAACAAGACCCGATTGCGTGGTGAGGCAATTGATTGAGAGGTGCTCGCGCGATCAATCCACTTGGATAGTTATCCATTTCCATCGCGTCATGATGTCTAAATCAGCGTCGGTTCCTTCTCTACCCAGACCGCTCATGCCGTTACCGCCAAACGGAATGTGTGGCTCGTCCTGAATTGACATCGCATTAATGTGGACCATTCCAGCGTCGGATTTTGTGGCGGTCTTCATGGCGCTCGAGATATCTGAGGTAAAAATCGCGCAGCTGAGCCCATAGCTCGTATCGTTTGCCAACTGCATCGCCTGTTCCAAACCATCAACGGTGTAAATCGACGTTACAGGACCAAATGTTTCCTCTCCGAAGACCACCATCTCACTGGTCACGTCCGACAGTATTGTCGGCGGGCAACAGTTGCCGACCCACTCTCCGCCGTGGAGAAGCGTTGCGCCTTTCTCGAGCGCGTCTGCAACGTGTGACTTGACCCTGTTTGCTTGTCGCGAGCTGATAATGGGCCCAATAGCGGTTTCAGGATCTGAGAGGTCGCCAACTTTGACTCCTTTAGCAATTTCGACAAATGCAGGGATGAACCTTTTCGCAATCTCAGACTGCACGATTATCCTGCTGGAGGCCATACAAGCTTGGCCTTGAAAGAAAAATATGCCCAGCATTGCCGCCTCCAGTGCCTTGTCGAGGTCAGCGTCGTCGAGGATGATCAAGGGGTTTTTACCGCCCAGTTCAAGGGTTACAGGTGTCAGGCTCTTCGCCGCGATGTTGGCGACGTGTTGGCCGACTCTTGGAGAACCACAAAAATTAATAGCGGCAATGTCACTGTGTGATGTTAGGAAGTCGCCTATCTCCGCAGGATCTCCCGTAACGTAGTTGAATACGCCCCCGGGGAGGCCTGCTTCGTGAAGGGTTTTTGCGAACTGGACGGTGACCTGTGTTGCGAATTCTGAAGGCATCAGAACCGCTGTGTTGCCAGTCGCAATCACCATCGCGATTTGCTTCACATTTTTCAAAAGAGGCACATTGAATGGGGTAATGCAGCCGATGACGCCCACTGGCTCTCGAACGGACATGCCGAACGCGCCGGGCCGATCCAATGGCATAGTTTGGCCGACCAGTCTTCTAGGTACGCCCGCTGCTGCGCGGAATGCGTTGATGCAATACTCTACTTCAAAAGCGGCTTTCATCTGCGGTGAGCCTACTTCGTTGATGAGCAAGTCCATATATACATCTCGGTCTCGCTCCACTATCGATGCCGCGTCGCACAGTATTTTCTCTCTTGTGCGTACCTCACTGTCCTTAAAATGCTCAAAGGTATTTTTGGCATCAGCAACAGCCGCGTTGACGTCTGCCATATTTCCTTTCGCGACTCGGGCAATGAGATCGGCATTCGATGGATTGAGATCGTCGAAATACTCTCCTGAGCTGGGCTTATGTTCTTTTCCGCCTATCCACAATTCGCTCGTGTTCATGTGTGTTTCTCATCCTCGCTCTGGGCCTCTGAAGATTAAACGTTTTGGCCGCGATATATTAAAGACAGCGTCAGCCTGGATTGGCCGGGCAGCTGAAACTATCCGGTTAGAACGCCCTGCTGCTTACAGGCTACCCAAAAATCTCAGGCCTGATTTTCGGCCTCAGTTGAGAGAGCGTTGCGAATAGCCAGTCGCATCGCATCGAACCATTGTTTATGATTTTTATGAAAGACGAAGAGGAATGCAATTGGATGGCAGAGGTTGGGGGAGGCCTTGAGGCCGCGTCGCTTAGAGCGCAACTAAACTCCAGAGAGATGTCCCGTGCTCAATGGGAAGTGGTGCTCCTTTGCACTGCGATCAATATGCTCGACGGCTACGATGTGTTGGTCATGTCTTTTGCAGCGGCTCCGGTTGCGGCCGATTGGCAGCTGGATC
>CAJXDD010000260.1:0-3933 GCA_913052075.1 uncultured Gammaproteobacteria bacterium | reverse complement strand
AAGGCCTGATCAGTGAGTAAACACTACGCGCAAATTGTTGGCCGAAGGCGGGTCTACCTTGATGGTCAACCGTTGCGCCGTTGTCGATCGGGGCGCGATCAAGCAGTGATTCCATATCATCTCTTAGAAGCTGTATCTCACTCGTGTTGATTAGCCCCTCGAAGACATAAAAGCCAGTACGCCAATAGGCTTCCAGAATATCGGGTGCCAGCTTTCCCTCCGCGTCGAATCGTATTGGGCCTCGATTGCAGAGTGATTCAGCGGTTTGCATCCCTTGGTCGATGTAAGTCCCGAGGGACGCTTCGTATTGGCTTGCGCTAATGTTTGTCATAGGAGGATCGTAGCAGAGCTTCATAGCTTCGTGCATCACGGCCGGGCGGTAGCCTCCATTCCCATCCAGAGTCAGTTACTTAACTGCGGTGCCATAACAGCCAGTGAAGACGGCGATCTACGGATGCTAGAGTTTCGCTCGGATAACCGTAGGTAGGATCTTGTTCGTTGCTACTCAGCGGCGATGAAGTTTACTGAGGGGTTAACTCAATAGAATGTCGCTCCTGTAGCAAAGCCGTTGAGTCGCTCATAGCAGAAGCGTGGGTTTTACAAGTCGCCTCCAGCGTCCTCTACGATGAGGTGGGAGAGTGAGAGACTTCTTGAAGCATAAATCCACTGAAAATGCGTCTTTAGCGTCAACGTGAGTGTGACTAGCATTAGTCTTGGGAAGTGATTGGTAAATCAGAACAATCTGACGCGTCCTATCGTTCTTTGGAGCAAAGCGAACACGATAAAAAAACGATAGAAAGACGACAGATAGATGATAGAAATAAGCACCGAGCGCTTAACGATCAAGAAGATGAACGCGCTGGATAAAGCGCGACTAATTGAGCTGATTGGTGACCCACGCGTCTCCCAAACGTTGAGTAATGTGCCCTATCCTTATACGGACGAGGATGCCGAGTATTGGATGGGGATCGTTCACTTCAGTGAAGTCAATCTCAACATTTATCACGATGGGTTACTGATAGGGGGGATCGGCTTAACCCCTCAAGGTGATGACAGTTGTGAACTCGGCTATTGGCTTGGGTTTGACTATTGGGGTAAGGGCTACGCAACCGAGGCGTGTAACGCGCTGCTTGATTACGCGAGCGCAGAGACTTGCTTTAGACAAGTTAGAGCGAATGTGTACGAAGGTAATTCGGCTTCCTCCAACGTCCTCGAAAAAGTCGGGTTTAAGCAAATAGGCGAAGGAGAGGTTTTCAGCGTGTCGAAACAGAAAAACATTCCTTGCCTTCATTACGAGCATCGCTTGCCAGATTAATCTTCAGCGGTAACCGCACAATTCAGGCAATAGGTGGTTTTTAAAAGCTGGTCCATCTGATAGGCGTAGCACTTGCCCGAGTCAGTCAGAAGTATCTCACGGCGAAAGGTCCGACTTGACGGGCACTGTGAATGTCGGTTCACTCAAGCTTAAATCGAGACTGTGAGAAGAGCCGTGAGCGATCAATCAACACCGACTTTCATTTCCCTTGACGATGCTGCTGCAATGACCGAGGGCACGCGGGTTACCTTTATCCCGGGGCTTCAAGCGCTGTACTCCGAGGCATTAAAGAACGTTTGCTTCGTGAAAGGCATTTCGCTCACTCGCGCGCTGCATCCTCCAATGGGTATCGACAAAGAAACGGGCGAGGATCGCCAGGCTCGGCTCTTTGAGCTTACTAGCCAAACGAGCCTGCCCACGATGTTTCATGACGACGAGCGGCCCCGCAATGTATGGATTGAGCAACTTGCGCTTGCTGAGCGGGTGGGCAGCCCATCAGCCCCTGCACTGATTCCAGACGACGTCGCGCAGAGGGTCGAAATGTTCGGTCTGTGTGCGGTCATCCTCGGGGAAGATGGCATGGTCTGGAATATGAGAATCATGAATGATGGTCCGCTGAGCCGTAAGTATGGGTACAACAAGACTGCGAGTGCTGCGGCGCCAGCCAAGGTGGCCGAGGTGATAGCACTCATTGATGCCAGGCTTAAAACTCAGGCAGAGAATGGTTCTGCTTATCTCGTTGGCGATGCTGTTTCGGCCGCGGATATTTACTGGGCGACCATGAGCATGTGTGTCACTGCAACGCCACCAGACATCATGCCTGTGACAGCACAGAACCAAGGCATGCTGAAGTTCTTTGCGAGCAATGCGAAGGTACCTGCGATAGCAGAAGTCCTCACCCCTCGAATTGAGGAGCACCAGCATTACATTCTTAAAACGTATTGCGAGACGCCAGCCGTATTGGGCGGGGATCCTTTGTAGTTTTTAGAGTGAATGGAGAGTGGCAGTTCATTGATAAATGGTGCTTTCCCGCTAGGCTTTGGGGCGCGAGAAAACGATGATCGCTAGGAGGGTAATTGAAATAGATCCTCCACACGGCAGTCGAGCGTGCGGGCAATTTTTAGCGCCAAAACGGTAGATGGCACGTAGATCCCGTTTTCTATGGCGTTGATGCTCTTCCTCGATACATCAGCAAGCACTGAGAGCTCTTGTTGGGTCAGGCCAACTAATTTTCTGCGAGCCTCAAGGTCATTCGTCAAGTTCTTATGGTGTTTGCCCACAAGTTAGCGCTCTTCGAATTGCGCAGTTTTCAATGTTAATTCGCGAGCTTCTGACTCATCCTCTAAGGCACATTTGGTTGCTAAGAACTTTCTCACGATAAACATTGCGATATAGCAGAGAGCGAAGGACAGCCCGAAATTGACCAGGAAGTTGACCCCGGCGCTGTGTAAGGGGATGAAGACCACATAAAATGTCACTACTCCAAACCCCCCTGGAAGGTCTGGCAAATAATTAGTTGCGAACATTGGTTTACTCTCGCTCAAACTCCTCTACAGCATTTGTAATCTCTTCGCTGGTTTTTGGGTAGAGATAACCCGCCAGCAAGGTTCCCGCGCCGATTGCGCCGACCAAAACACCAACTCCTTCGAAGAGAGAACCGAGCGATAAATAACCAAGCCCAAAAATACCTAAACCCACAAAAAACGTGATGAGGCCGCCTCGCCGGTAGTCGATTGGTTCCTTTTTGCGCTCATCAAAGATGGTTAAAAGCTCTTCGAGATGCTTCGGATCATCAATATGTTTGGCGATTTCTAGCATGGCATCCTTTTTCAATTTTTCCTCAAAATAAAGCCAAACGAAAACAGCCACCGGGATAATGATACCTGTGGCCATACCCATTAGTGGGATCTCAAATCCGTTCATAAAAGGTGCTCTATAAAATGTAACGTAAACGTAACATATCAATAATGTTAAGTAAAGGTTACATTAGTTAGATGTTTACTCTAGAAGTTGATTGGTCGCTAATCAGACGGATAGGTGGAGGAAAATTGTGATATCGGAAGAGAAGAAGACCATTCAAGCGCAAGCTGATTTGCATCATCAATACTTTCTTGGTTTGCAGTTAATGGTCGCGGTTGAAGAGAGTAAGCAAACAGTTTTCGATTGGATGTTCCGCCTCTTTAGGAAACAACACGAAGAGAAATTCCTCTCTAGTTTTTCAAAGTTGGGTTTAGACGGTTTGCCTGATGCGGTTGCCTGCGCTAAATATCATGTGCTTTCAAATGGTATCGGTGGTGTGGCTGTTGAATATATAGCCGAGTCAGACACCAAAGCATGGGTGCGATTCCGCTACCCTCGGTGGATATATGCTGGACCCGCGATTTGTGGGATTCCCATCGAGGCTGGTCGAGGTTTCCTCCATGGCTGGTATGCGCAAAATGGTGTGAGTCTCAACAATCCCCGACTCGGGTTTGTTTGTGTCTCTGAAGATGTAACGGGTCAGTTTGGGCTCTGTGGTTATTTCAAAGAGTATGATCATAATTTGTCACCCGATGAGCGCTTGATCTTTTCCCCTGATGAGCGAGTGCCGCTTTACGATGCGACAGCGCAGCCTGCGC
>CAJXDD010000259.1:0-3953 GCA_913052075.1 uncultured Gammaproteobacteria bacterium | reverse complement strand
CCAACAGCCCGCTGCCTTTCATACTCGCGGGCCTTCTCTTTACGATTGCGTTCGTAGCGACCCTCATCCTTGTTGTTAACCTGGTTCTGTAGCTCTAGCTAGCGCCACGCGCTAGGTCTAGCCCAGGCGATTGCCCCCTCTTCGTCCAATCAAGAGGACAACCAAGAGGCAACCGTATTCGAGCAGGTGCCGAACAAATTTGACTAGCGAGGCCTGGTTAAGCCAAGGCAACGCCGGGTTCACGCCGATTCACCGATTGAAAAAGCTTACCAAGGCGTTCGAGGACGCCAATCGATTACTATCGGTTTGTCAGCCCGCACCTTCGACTACCAGCAAAGTTGCTCGAACTATGTCTCCATGAGTCCAAAATTGATCCACGACGGGGGCAGCGAGAAGCTATTAGAGCAACGCTAAAAATCGCTCCATGCAATTTTTCTTCTCACTGGCTTCTGAAACTGGAATGCTAGGACGGCATCCCTGACAGCCAATAGACCACGGCCACTACAGGAATAATAACGATGGCGACCGCTGACAGCGCATCAGCCATTCCATCGGCTGACGTTTCAGTGTCTGTCTGGTTACTTTGTTGATCCATTTTACAAACTCATTCTTTCTTCGAGTGGATGAGCTACATCGCCCCTCAAACTCTCAGCACGAGGTTGCGAGTGCTGCTCGACGACTTATTCACAGACCGGCACTTTAACATTGCCAATCGCTGAAGTCTTTGACTAACCGCGTTCGCTGGCACCAAGTCCATCACCCGAACAGACTCGATCATTAACTGGCTCTCGACTGACCCGTTGGCGACGCCAGTCGGCTGCTAAACCGTCTGAACATTCACCAAGGTTCGACCCACAACACCTCCAGCATAGATCGAGGCTAACGCCCCATCCAAATCGCCAAGATTGATCTCGTTTGCTAGCTCGTCAAGATTACTGAGATGCCACTCCTCGGCTAATTTGACCCAGTTGCGCGTTTTATCAGCCAGCGGCAGTTCAACGCTGTCCACACCCAAGACATTGATCCCACGTAAAATGAAGGGGAACACGTTGACAGCGAATTCAGGCGATGCCACTAGCCCGCAAACCGCAACACTGCCTTGAGGTTCCAGTTGCTTGATCACGTTTGACAGCGTGTCCCCACCAACCGCATCAATTCCATGAGCAAAGCGAGGCGCTAAGAGCGGTCGGCTCGCGGGTTCACTCAGCTCATCTCTGTGAATCACCTGACACGCACCCAGCGATGTCAAGAATTCTGTCTGGTTGGCTTTTCCCGAGCTTGCGATCACTTCAAAACCAAGGTTAGCGAGCAAGGCTACCGCCACCGACCCGACGCCTCCTGTGGCACCAGTCACAATCACAGGGCCGTGCTCTGGCGAGGCGTTCATCCAAAGAAGCTTCTCGACACAAAGCGCCGCAGTTAGGCCGGCCGTGCCGAGAATCATGCTCTCTCTCAGCGATAGGCCAGCAGGCAATGGGGTCACCCACTCTCCGGGGACAGAGATATATTGCCCGTAACCGCCCGGAGTGTTCATTCCTAGGTCAAAGCCGATCACGATGACTTCATCACCTACTTTTAACTGGGGATCTTCGGTTTTTACAACGATTCCCGCAGCGTCAATGCCTGGTGTGTGGGGATAGGACCTAGTCACTCCAGGAGCCCCGTTTGCTGAGAGCGCATCCTTATAATTAACGGAAGAGTAGCGTACTTCTATGAGCGTATTGTGCGGAGGTAACGCCTCAATATCTCGCGTGACAATCTGGGCGCTCATGGTATCGCCCTCTTTTTCGACCTGGTAGGCGGAAAATGTGGTCATCGTTCTTTCCTTTGTTTTTTGTTCCGACGTTTTGCGCCGGAGCAAGATAGCTCCTTACTGGCCACCTAATTCTCTGTGAAACCTGAATAACGGTTGTTGTGAAAGTGCCGTTCTTGAGAGCAAGAGAGCAGCCTTGTTCAGCCACCTATCGATGGGTTTCTCTGGCCGCTTATAGCGAACCTCGAAGACCTTAGCATCGCCGCTGGCTTCCATGAGGTACTCATCGCTAGTAATCAGCTCATCGACCAATTGAAGTTCAATGGCACGCTTGCCATACCAAGCTTCGCCAGTCGCTATCCTCTCGATATCGACTGTTGGTCGATTCTCAGCCACGAACTCCTTAAACAGGCCATGCACGTCCTCAAGCTCCTGCCGAAACTTTTCTCTACCGGCATCTGTGTTCTCTCCAAACATCGTCAACGTACGCTTGAACTCTCCAGCCGTATGGAGTTCCACATCAACATCGTTTTTCTTCAATAGCCGACTAAAGTTCGGGATCTGCGCCAGCACACCAACTGATCCCACCAGAGCAAAAGGGGCAGCAATGATTCGATCTGCGATGCATGCCATCATGTAGCCGCCGCTGGCTGCGACCATATCTACAGCGACAGTCAGCTTCAAACCACGATCACGGATCCTTCGCAATTGAGACGCCGCCAATCCGTACCCGTGAACAACGCCACCTGGACTCTCGAGCTTGACGACGACTTCGTCGCCCTCTTTGGCCACCATGAGAACCGCGGTCACCTCTTCTCTCAAATTCTCTACTGCGGAAGCCTGCAGGTCTCCATTAAAAGAAAGAACGAAGCAGTAGGCGTTCTCTTGTTTTACCTCGCTGTTGTCCTCGTCTTCTTGATCGGAGGTAGCTTGTTTTGCGGCTTGCTTGGCTGCTTTCTTTGCAGATTTTTGCTCGGCTTTTCGCCGCTTCTTTTCAGCTTTCAGCGCTATTTTTTGGGCTGCGGGATCCAATAAGGAATTAGCTAATCCCTGCGATAAATCCTCCAGGCGGTCATTGAGACTTTTCACCTCAATTTGACCATCGGCTTGAACTCGGCCGCGCTGCGCATTCGCAAAAAGGAATCCAAAGAACACCAGCATCGCTACCAGAACAGTCGCGATCTTGGCAAAAAACAGTCCATACTCCGCTAGGAATTCCAATCCTCAACCCTTCCTTGGAAAAACACTTTCTGAAATACTATCACAGCTCCTTGGGTCTAACGCTGTCCCTGGTGGCTTAATCCTAGCGACAAGTACTAAGCAAGCGTAAGAGTGCTGCATGCCATCTGAACTCAAGATCCACGACCTCGACGCGCAGCTCAGGCCTTCTTTTAAGCCCGGCTTCATCCCTTTGGACCTGGTAACCTATCGAGTCGTTTTCGATGATCAATCAGAACTCTTTTTGACGCTAAATCCAAACAACTTCGAACTAAGCTGTCAGCCCTCGAACAGCATTACGCTGACGATTTGGGTTAAAGACCTGCAATTGCTTGAAGCATTACTGCTCGGCCGCGCCAGCGGTATGGATGCTTTCATCGCAGGACATTATCGTAGCGATGGGCATATTGTGCTTAGCCAGTTGCTCTTATATGTCTTTCTACCCTCGGACAGAGCATTGGCTTACGAAGTCTCAGACTAAGACCTTCGCACTGGCTTCGAGTCCGGTTCTGGAGGCGGTGGTCTCCCGTTTTCGCGGAGTGATCAACCCCAATCAACCTCGCGCTCACTGGTATCGGTCAAACGAGCCAACATCGCTCGGTGAGCCTCGCGCTCTGCATCCGTAGGTTCCAAGACACGCAACCGTTCGGGGCGAGTGTATTGCTCGGATGCTGGGCCCTGTTCCGCGTGAATCTTGCTGGATTCAGGCGCATCCAGCACCAAGCTTGCCTGACCTCCCGTCATAGCCAAGTAAACTTCCGCAAGAATCTCGGCATCTAACAATGCTCCGTGGAGCGTACGAGCGGTGTTGTCAATTCCAAGACGCTTACACAACGCATCCAGGTTGTTTTTTTGGCCGGGATATTTTGTTCGCGCCAGTGCGAGAGAGTCTGTCACAGTGGAGAAATCAGCAATACGGCGGCGCTCGCGAGCCCGCTTCAACTCCGCATTGAGAAAACCAACGTCAAAGGATGCATTGTGG
>CAJXDD010000258.1:0-3975 GCA_913052075.1 uncultured Gammaproteobacteria bacterium | reverse complement strand
TGTTGAAAGAGCAGCTTCGGGTGCTCTCGGAGCAGGTGCGATTGCTGGGTGATAGTGAAGCCAAGGCGAGCGTTGAGCCTCCGCCTCCCCATTACTGAGTGACTAGGGCGCTCCCGGATGGGCCGCTCATTCTGAGACTACGGTTAATTTGCAGGAGGGGGATTCTTGGTCTTGTTGTTCGCGCGGCTTAGGCGCATACGGCTTGCCCTACTATTTCAAAATATCCCTGCTGCTAAGCCCGAATGCAATTAGATTGGTGAGATGTTGGTCTCCCAGTAGAGTGTGTGAAGTAGAGCGTGTGAGGTAGAGCGGATGAAGGAGATTGAACTGATGAGGGCGATTGTAGTTGAGAGCGATCAAACGCTCGCATGGAAAGAGGTGCCAGTGCCAGCGCTTGGGCCTAAGGAGGTTGCTATTGCTGTTAAGGCGACGGCCATTAACCGCGCTGACTTAATGCAGAGGAGAGGACTCTATCCGCCGCCGCCAGGAGCCTCGAGTGTGCTGGGGCTCGAGTGTGCGGGGGTAGTAGCTGCCGTTGGTGATGAGACGGTCCGTTTTCAGGTTGGTGATTCGGTCTGTGCGCTGCTTCCCGGGGGTGGGTACGCGGAGCAGGTGGTGGTCGATGAGGGCAGTGTCGTTCCCATCCCTGATGGTTTTGATTTTGTTCAAGCGGCTGCGCTGCCGGAGGTGTACGCAACCGCATGGCTGAACCTATTCATAGAGGCTGAGATGCAGCCAGGTGAGCGCTGTGTAATTCATGCTGGAGCGAGTGGCGTCGGCAGTGCCGCCATCCAGCTTTGTGGGGCGTTTGGTGTTTCGTGTTTTGTAACCATCGGAAGTGATGAAAAGCGCGACTACTGCCGATCGCTGGGTGCCGGGGCAGGGCATGTTAGAACAAACGGCTCCTTCAAAGAAGCTGTCATGAATTGGAGTGAGTCAGAGGGTGTGGATGTCATTTTGGATCCAGTCGGTGCCGGTTATCTGAGCGACAACTTAGACTCATTGCGCCTTGGAGGGCGGCTTGTATTGATTGGCCTCATGTCCGGCGCTAGAACCGAACTGGATATGGGGAAGTTGATGATGAAGCGTCTTCGGGTCATCGGTTCGACCTTACGGGCCAGACCATTGGTTGAGAAAAAAACCGTGATGGCTGAGCTCGAGCGCTATGTGTGGCCAAAATTGGCCGACGGCAGTCTATCGCCCCAAGTCGATCGAGTGTTTCCTATTGCCGAGGCCGATGCTGCTCACGCGCTGATGGCATCGGATGAGACGAAGGGCAAAGTGGTCCTAAAGGTATAAACCAGTCGCGCACAGCAAAAGGAGCTCTCCCCTTCTAGTAGGAGTAACATCCTGCAATGCATCAACGAAATTTTGAGAAATGAAGAGGCCATCATGTGGCCTCTTATCAATTCAGACTACGCTTACGCTGGACTAATCGTCCTTTTGGTCGACGTCCTCAGCTTGAAACCCCTTATCGGTTTGCGTAATTGAAAACTCGACGCGAGCGCCCTGTTTCAGTGTCCTAAAGCCATCCCCTCGGATGGATCGGAAATGAACAAAGACGTCTTCGCCCGACTCGCGCTCGATGAAACCAAACCCTTTGGAGTCATTGAACCACTTTACAGTCCCCATTTGTCTATCAGACATGTCCCCTACCTCATATATTGCAAACGCGCGTTCAATGCGCGATCTCCAATAATACATAGTCGGAGGGCATTGTCCAAACAAATTTACTATGATCATTTCGGCTAATATTAGGCAGCTGGGACTCGTTGAACGCCTGCTATCCTTTCTTCAGCGCGGGCTTGTTGCTAGGGGGGCGCGAGTTTTTCTTGATTTTTAGATGGGTAGGCCAAGCTCTGCCAGCCAGCCTCTATGTGCTTATAACCTGTCGATACGGCGTCGCTGCGCCGTGAGCTCCGACTCCCGGTACTGCTGAACATTCAATTTCTCGCGCTCTTTGTCCACGACTTGAGAGGGCGCATTAGCAACGAACTGTTCGTTGCCGAGCTTGGTTTGGATCCGAGAAATCTCCTGCCCTACCTTGGTCAATTCTTTGTCCAACCGCTCTAATTCTCGGGTTTTGTCTATCAATCCAGCTAGAGGGACGAGGATCTGAAGATCATCGATGACCTGGGCAGCCGATGGCGGCGGGCTCTCCGTGCTCTCATGCCAGCCAATGGATGAAGGCTTCAGTAACGCTTCTAGCATGGGGAGAAATTGTTGGTAGCGCGATCGATCGGCGTCTGATCCTAAGTGAAAAATGATGGGGATCGGTTTTCCAGGCGGGATATTTTGTTCACCTCGGATGTTTCTAACGGCGCTCACGATTTCCTTCAACCAGGCAACATCGTCAAGGATTGCTCGGTCTTCTGAGTCCTGCCCCGGCGGGAAGGCGGCAAGCATAATTGAATCCCCGGTTCGGGCATGCGCTGGCAACGACTGCCATAGTTCTTCAGTAATGAACGGCATAAATGGGTGCGCTAGTCGAAGAATTCGCTCGAATAATTCCAATAAATTGCTTTGGGTTGCCGATTTTTCTGCTTGGCTGAACTGATCGGTTTGTAAAATCGGTTTGCTGAGTTCCAGATACCAGTCACAGAATTCATTCCAAATAAAGTCGTACAGCGCCTTGGCCGCTAGATCGAATCGGTAATCCTCCATCGCTCGGTTAACCGCCAAAGCAGCGTTCTCAAAAGCCTGATTAATCCAGCGGTCTATGGTGTTGCTGGATGGCTCGGTCGAATGCGCGGTAAGCGATCGTGTGCTGAGGTTAGTAAAGTTGGCCGCATTCCAGAGCTTGTTGCAGAAGTTCCGGTAACCCTCAACGCGCTTCATATCGAACCTAAGTCCGCGCGCGCCGCTTGCTAGAGAGTAAAAAGTAAACCTGAGGGCATCTGTGCCATAGGCTGGGATGCCTTCAGGAAATTCCTTACGAGTCGCCTTCTCAATCTTGTTCTGCATTCGGGTTTGTAGGAGATTGCTGGTTCGCTTTTCGACCAAAGCTTCGGCGCTTATTCCATCGATGATGTCCATAGGATCCAGTCCGTTCCCTTTGGACTTACTCATCTTCTGACCTTCGGAATCAGTCACCAACCCGTGGACGTAAACCTTATCAAACGGCACCTCGTCCATAAATTTCAAAGTCATCATGATCATTCTTGAGACCCAGAAACTAATGATGTCGTGGCCTGTAACCATCACTTTTGTGGGATGGAATGTCGTAAGAGACGACGTCTTGTCGGGCCAGCCGAGGGTTGAGAACGTCCAAAGTGCAGACGAGAACCAGGTGTCTAAAACATCCTCGTCTTGGGTAAGCGCAGTGGCATCATCCAGGTTGTACTTGGCTCGTGCCGCTGTCTCGCTTTCCGCAACGAAAATATTCCCCTCTGCGTCATAGAACGCCGGAATTCGATGCCCCCACCACTGCTGTCGTGATATGCACCAATCTTTGAGCTCTCGCATCCATGCAAAATATATATTTTCTGCTTGCTTGGGGATGAATTCGATAGAACCTTCTTCGACGGCTTGAATAGCGGGCTTGGCAAGTGGGTCTATCCGGACAAACCATTGATCGCTCAAAAGGGGTTCGATGACCGCATGACTCTTCTCGCCACGTGGCACCATGAGTGTGTGTGGCTCAATTTTCTCGAGCAACGAGCATTCTTCGAGGGCGTCGACGATTTTTGCCCGAGCCTCAAATCGGTCGAGTCCCTCGAACTTGGCGCCAGCTACTTCATTCATAGTGCCATTGGGATTCATGACATTGATCATTGGGAGATCGTGCCGACTCCCCATGTCGTAATCGTTAAAGTCGTGTGCAGGGGTGATCTTGACGCACCCAGTACCAAATTCCATATCCACATAGCGATCAGCGATAATCGGTACGGTGCGCTCTGTTAATGGCAGTGAAATGTGCCGGCCGATGAGCGCAGCATAGCGCTCGTCTTCAGGATGAACGGCCACCGCGGTATC
>CAJXDD010000257.1:0-3988 GCA_913052075.1 uncultured Gammaproteobacteria bacterium | reverse complement strand
GAATGTTTCAAGGGAATTTAAGAGAACTTCCGCCCTTTGGCGAAACACTCGGAATGGATTGGATCGAAACCGATTCGAGTGAGGTGTGTTTGCGTTTGGGTGTCAGTGACCAAGTGAAATTAACAGCGGAGTCGGATCTTTTTCATCCAGGAGCGATACTTGCCACCTTAGACAACGCTTGCGGTTGGTGTATTCGTCAGCACGCTAGCTATGTTGACGGAACATCAATGGCCACGCTGAACCTTCGGGTCGATTGGTTAGCTCGAGCATCGATGACGGAGTCGCTGCTCGTGACTGCTCGTTGTGAGAGCTACGCTGATGACGTAGCCCACGTTCGAGGCGAAGCTTTTTTTCCCTCGAGTGGGAAGAAAGTCGCGGTCGTTCAAGCGACATTTATGCTTGGGACTCCGAATACTCCTCGGGATGGGGCATCCAATGGGCAGGATAGGGCGGATGACCATGAGTAATCCTTTGCCCGCGCGCATCAAAGCCCTCCTTGAATCAGATCCTTATGCTGGTGTGCTTGGTCTGTCGGTGAGCGTCATTGACGGCGCTATTCAGACGAAATCAGAAACAAGTCACTCTCTAGTGGGGAACATTAATCTACCGGCATTGCATGGGGGCGTAGTAGGAAGTTTGATGATGCTCACTGCGTCCCTTGAACTGCACTATCAGTTGGATAGCAACCAGTCAGCCATGCTGCTCGACATGGATGTGGACTATCTTCGTAGCGGTAGGGTGATCCCGACGTATGGGCGGGCCGACATCCTGAGGCTGGGCAGAAGGACGGCGACAATGACGGCTACATTGTGGCAAGAGGACAAAAATCGGCCGATTGCTTTCAGTCGAATGTCGTTTCTTGTAAGGGCGCAGGGCGATGAGTCACCTGCCCTTGGTTGAACTAATCCGTGACTGCACCTAGCGAGGCCGAGCTAACGAGGCGGGCGTACTTGGCTAAAACACCTCGGTCGGTGTAAGGCTTCGGCTGCTGCCAGTTCTCCCTTCGGCGTTCTAGCGTGTCATCGTCAATCACGACAGAAATGGTTTGGGCTTCAGCATCAATCTCAATCTCGTCACCGTCCTCGAGGAGGGCAATGGGTCCACCTTCAAATGCTTCGGGGGTGATGTGACCAATGACAAAACCGTGCGAGCCTCCGGAGAATCGACCATCTGTAATGAGCGCCACCTCCTGAGATAATCCTCTGCCATTAATCGCCGACGTAGGTGACAGCATCTCACGCATGCCGGGGCCTCCTTTTGGCCCTTCGTAGCGAACGACGACGACGTCACCCGAGACAACCGTGCCGTCAAGAATGGCAGTAAGGGCCGCTTCTTCACCATGGAAGCAGCGGGCGTGTCCTTTAAAGGTTAATCCCTCATGGCCTGTAATTTTAGCGACGCCGCCCTCTGGCGCGAGATTGCCCTTTAGCACGACAAGATGACTATCTTTTTTAATGGGATCAGATAGGGGACGGATGATTTTTTGATCCGCAGGGTAAGGCGCCACCGATGCAAGGTTGCTTGCCATAGTTTCGCCCGTCACCGTCAGACAGTCGCCGTGGAGGAACCCCTCTTCAAGCAGAGTTTTCATGAGCGGTTGAATGCCTCCGATATCAATTAGCTCGCTCATGGCATATTTGCCGGCTGGACGCATGTCGGCAAGGACCGGTACTCGTGCACCGATCCGGGTGAAGTCATCGATGGAGAGTGGTATGCCGGCAGCATGGGCGATCGCGAGTAGGTGTAGCACAGCGTTTGTAGAGCCCTCAAGGGCAATCGTTACTGTAATCGCATTCTCAAAGGCCTCTCGACTCAAGATATCAGAAGGTTTGATCCCTCGCTCAATCAGACGAACCACTGCTTCTCCCGCGGCCAGGCAGTCCTTTCGCTTTTGGTCTGATACCGCTTCTTGGGCTGACGAGTTGGGGAGTGATAAGCCAAGAGCTTCGATGGCGGATGCCATGGTGTTCGCGGTGTACATGCCACCACAGGAACCCGGGCCTGGGATGGACGTTGCCTCTATGTCCTTAAGCGCAATCTCAGACAAATTCCCAGCGGCGTATTGGCCAACTGCCTCAAAGACGGAGACAACGTCGCGGCGATCTTTACCAGGTTGAATGGTCCCGCCATAAACGAACACGCTGGGTCGATCTAATCTTGCCATCGCCATGGCGCACCCTGGCATGTTCTTATCGCAGCCCCCAATGGCAACAAACCCGTCGAATCCTTGACCCGCTACGACGGTTTCTATGGAGTCTGCGATGACCTCGCGCGAGACCAGCGAGTAGCGCATGCCAGGAGAACCCATAGAAATGCCATCACTAATGGTAATGGTGTTGAACGTGATTGCTTTTGCTGCTGCGTCCTCGACGCCAATAGCTGCGGCCTCGGCAAGCTCATTGATGTGCACGTTACACGGTGTGAGATTGCTCCAGGTCGAGGCAATGCCCACTTGGGGTTTAGAGAAATCCGCTTCGGTAAATCCAACTGCGTGGAGCATAGCCCTCGCCGCAGCCTTCTCGAGTCCGTCGACAACTTGAGAGGAATAAGGTCGGTTGGACGGTTTGCTCATGGCAGTTCCTTGTTAGCGGTCGGAAAGGTGAGGGGAAAATAGCATAAGTCGATCATCGCATCGACAATGGTGATGCACAGCGCGTCAAAAGGAATGATTGCTTTTTTGTTTGAAGGCGGACGCGCATAATGTCTGGTGGAGGGGAATGATGTCTAATTTTTCCAAGACGCTATTGTCCAAAGATGTGATCGCGCTCGCGTGTGGTGCCATGATCGGGTGGAGCTGGGTGCTCTTAACCGGTGAGTGGATTCTCCGTGCGGGTATCGCAGGCGCTGCCTTGGCCTTCATCGCGGGGTCATTTGTCGTCATGTTGATTGGACTCACGTATGCCGAGCTAGCCTCAATGATGCCAAAGGTCGGTGGCGAGCATCAGTACACATTACGGGCACTAGGCTATACGCCGTCATTTTTGGCGAGCTGGGCCGTCGTGACGGCTTACGTCACAGTCTGTGTCTTCGAAGCAGCAGCGCTACCAACGGCATTGGAGTATCTCTTCCCGCAATTGCGCACGGGATTGATGTGGACGGTGGGCGATGAAGGGGTTTACTTTGGTTTTGTATGGATCGGTTGCCTAGCTTCGGTGGTCATGACTTGGATCAATTTGCGTGGCATTGCGTTTGCGGCATTCATCCAAGGGTTGATTACCTTGGGTTTCGTATCGGTTGGCCTCTGTTTTTTGGTTGGTGCGCCTTGGTCCGTGGCTTTCGACACAACAACCAGCACCCCAATGGAATGGGCAGGCATGCTCAGCGTCTTGGTGATGGTTCCAGCACTGTTGGTTGGCTTTGATGTCATTCCTCAATCAGCGGAGGAGATTAATTTGCCCGCTCGGCGCATCGGTTTGCTGCTGGTGGTTTCGGTTGCTTTAGCCGGGCTTTGGTATGTAGCGATTACTGTAGCCGTTGGTGTTTCCTTGCCAGGGGCGCAACTCGAAAGTTCCCGTATGGCGACCGCTGATGCGATGGCCTCAGTATGGGGCGCCCCGATTTGGGGGCAGATCATGCTGATCGCAGGTGTGCTTGGTATTCTGAGCAGCTGGAACGCCTTCATCATCGGGGGCAGTCGGGTCATCTACGCGCTCGCCGAATCGGGCATGATCCCTAGAGTCTTTGCTTCGATGCATCCTCGGTATCAAACACCGCACGTCGCCATACTGAGTATCGGCGTCCTGTGCTTTTTCGCTCCCTTGTTTGGTCGGGAAATTTTGGTTTGGCTTGTGAATGCGGGCAGTTTCGCCATTGTCATTGCTTACCTTTTTGTTGTGGTCTCGTTCATAGCGCTTCGCGTGAAAGCACCTGAACATTCACGACCGTTTCGGGTCCCCTTTGGGATACCACTTGGTATCGTGACTCTGGTGTTGACGCTCGGATTATTGACGCTTTATCTGCCCGGTAGCCCAGCCGCGCTGCTCTGGCC
>CAJXDD010000256.1:0-3999 GCA_913052075.1 uncultured Gammaproteobacteria bacterium | reverse complement strand
CTCGATGAAGGACGAGGAAGGGGACTACACCAACGTCTTTGATGCGGCAGCAAGTGGCGCAATGACTGGGCTGCAAATGGCCGCTGCCGTGGGTGCTATGCTCCTTGCTTTTATCTCTCTGATTGCTGCTCTAAACGGTCTTCTAGGTTGGGCTGCAGGCCTGATCGGCTACGACGGTGTAACCATTCAATCGCTTCTCGGCTTACTACTCCAGCCACTCGCCTTTCTTCTTGGCGTGCCTTGGAGTGAGGCGGCTATCGCCGGCAGCCTCATCGGGCAGAAATTAGTACTCAACGAATTCGTTGCCTACGTTGATTTCTTGGCCAGGATGGATGACATGCAGCCCATTACCCAAGCGATCGTTACCTTTGCTTTGTGCGGCTTTGCCAACTTCTCATCAATCGCGATTCTGCTGGGAGGGCTCGGCGCTCTCGCGCCAGCACGGCGCCATGACATTTCAACCCTTGGGTTACGTGCACTGCTCGCTGCCACCCTGGCCAATCTGATGAGTGCAGCGATAGCCGGATTCTTTTTATGGCTGGCGGCGTAGTCACATGGACCATACGATTCCTGTCATATCCATGCACTCAAGCGACTGTGCGGCTGCCTTCACCGACTCTTTAAGACACTTCGGTTTTGCTGCGCTTTCCGATCACCCGCTCGACATGAGCAGAGTGAACAGCATTTACGAGCAATGGCTGGCCTTCTTTCAGACCGAGGAGAAGTTTGCTTATCCTTTCGATGAAGCCGAGCAAGACGGTTACTTCGGCTTGCGGGATGCCGAATCCGCGAAGGGGTTCATTGAACAGGATTTCAAAGAGTATTTTCACTATTACCCATGGGGTCGTTGTCCGGCTCACCTTGTGGATGATGTCCAATCCTACTACGCAGAATCCCAGGCATTCGCGGTACAGCTGCTTGCCTGGGTTGAGCAGCATTCGCCTGCCGAAGTACAGGCCCGATATTCGCAGCCCTTGTCGACCATGATCGATGGTAGCGTTGCCAGCCTGCTCAGAATCCTGCATTACCCGCCCCAGCAGGGGGAGAGCAAAGCTCCCCGTGCCAACGCCCACGAGGATATCAATTTGCTCACGATTCTTCCGGCCGCCAATGGCCCTGGGCTACTCGTTAAACATCGAGATGGTCAATGGATCACAGTGCCAAACGAACCTGGGACTGTGATTATCAATACCGGCGACATGCTCCAGGAGGCCTCCGGCGGATACTTCCCCTCAACCACACATCAGGTTGCAGCAGGGGATGGCGTGCTCAACGAGAGCAGAATGTCGATGCCCCTCTTTTTACATCCCAAGGCCGAGGTCAAACTATCGGACCGATACACAGCGGGAGCCTATCTGCAGGAGCGGTTACAAGAGCTTGGCGTCATCAAGGCCTGAAATAAAATCTACGCTGATTGATTCATTTAATTCGCATACTCAGATCGCTCGGACTTCTGGCGCTCCAAACAGCGTGGCGTGCTCGCCCAACTCCCCCAGTACATCAAGGAGAGCATCAGCGAGAACTTCAATAAAAAATCAGTGAGAACGTCAATGAGAGCGCTCGTTGACTAGTAGCCTCTGCCCTCGAACCAACGCTCGAGATCAACCGCGCCCATCGGCTTCGCGATGTCTTACCCCTGGATTAAATGAGTTCCCAATTCCACGGCTAAATTGAGATCAGCGTCATCTTCAACGCCCTCAGCAACCGACACCATATTCAGCGCGTTAGCGAGGTTAACACTGGATTGGAAGATCGCTTTTGCCGATGCACGCCGATGGGCACCATTCACAAACGCTCGATCAATCTTAAGCTCCGTAAACGGGAATCGGCGCAGCTGTTCCATAGACGAGAATCCCGTCCCAAAGTCATCAATGGATAGACCAAACCCCTTGAGCCTAAGGCGAGTTAAGGCCGCAAGCACCGTGTTCACATCGTCAACGAGTTTGCTCTCAGTGACCTCGAGCACAATGGTATCTGCAGGCACTAGATGCTCATTCAGCAACTGGTCTAGAAACGCCACGAGATCAGGTTGCACCAAGTCATCCACAGAAAGGTTAATCGACACCTTGATGTGAAAGTCGCGCACTCGCCAGTCGCCTTGCTGGGCAATGCTTTGGCGCAAAACTGCTCGTGTGAGGGGGTAGATCAGATCATTCGCTTCGGCAGTCGGTATAACAGCGCCTGGACCAATCAGCGAGCCATCGGGCTTCCGCCATCTAAGCAGGCTTTCAACACCAACTAATTGCAAAGAGTTAGCCTCAACCTTGGGCTGATAGACCATCTCCACTGCGCCACGATCAATCCCGGTTCGAATTTCCTCCACTGACAACTGTTCGAAGGCATAGGCCGATGCCTTGGGCGCCTCTTGACCGCGATTCACTTGATCCAAAACAGCCGACAACTTTTCTTTTGAGACCGGCTTCGCGATGGACCCAAGTACCTCAATCGCCAGCGATTTCGCCAGTTCCTCCGCTACTTCGAGGATTCGGTCCTCCTCACCACTAAAGAACACCACAGGTGGCTTGACCGATGCTGCAGCCATCTCGGATAAAAACTCGATCCCATCCATGTCAGGCATATTCAGATCCAAGAGCAGCAGATCCCAACCCGAATCAATCAAGGGAACCGCGAGCCTCGCATCAGTTTGCGTGCTGACGTCACAATCCGCCATGGTGCCGAGGAGCTTAGAGACGATAGAACACTGGAAAGAATCATCGTCGATCACGAGAATTCTAAGACGCGCCTGTTCAGTCATACCCCCCTTTTCTTCGAATCTTCTCTCAAGTTGAAGACTCTTCTCTCAAGTTGAAGACTCTTCTCTCAAGTTGAAGACTCTTCTCTACGGTTGAAGACTCTTCTCTCAGGATTCTTCAGTCGATGCCTAGTCAGACTGAAGCTTCAGCCACCGTTGGGTCAGCGTACCCGCCGTCATAGAACCACTTACGTTTAACGCGGTGCGTGCCATGTCGATCAGCGGCTCGATTGAAATCAATAGTGCCACCAGCGTGACGGGTAACCCCATGGTAGGTAACACCACTAGCGCAGCGAAGGTCGCACCCCCGCCAACGCCTGCAATGCCGAATGAACTGATGGTGACCACCAGCATCAACATTAAGAAAAATTCAGGCGCTAAAGGATCCAGGCCCACTGAAGGAGCAATCATCACGGCGAGCATCGCCGGGTATATCCCAGCGCAGCCATTTTGGCCAATGGTTGCACCAAAACTGGCCGACAAGCTGGCAATGCTAGGGTGATTTCCTAACGCCTTCACTTGAGTTTCTATGTTGAGTGGGATCGTCGCCGCAGAGGACCGCGATGTGAACGCAAAAACGAGTGCGGGAAACGCTTTCTTAAAGAATGCGACGGGGGACAGTCCCGTGAGTGATACGAGCAGACCGTGGACTCCGAACATCAAAAAGATCGCCAGATAGGACACCGCGATAAATTCGAGCAAATTCCAGATATCTTGGCTGTCAGACGAAGCGGCCACCTTGGTCATCAAGGCCAGCACGCCGTAGGGAGTCAGTGCGATGACGAGACGCACAAGATGCATGACCCAATCCTGGGCAATATCGATCCCGCGCTTAAGCGCTTGACCTTCTTCAGGCGCAACCGCCCTCAGTCTTAGCCCCGCAATCCCAATCAAAATAGCGAAGATAACAACCGCAATAATTGAGGTGGGTCTTGATCCTGCCAAATCAGAAAAAATATTCGTGGGTAAAAAACTGACCAGCAGCGCGGGGACAGAAAGGTCTGCCACCCGATCTTGGCGCTCGACCAAGACCGCGGCCCGCGCAAGCTCTCGCTCGCCCTCGACCAAACCATCAACCGACAAGTTGAAGCCAGCCGCCAACAGGCCGCCAATCATGGCCGCAATCAGTGTCGTGCCAAGCAGGACGGCCAGAACGCTGCCGCCAACGCGGCCCAGCGTGGATAACGCTTCTAACCTTAGTACTGCCGCAATCATCGCCACCAAAATAAGCGGCATGATGATCACTT
>CAJXDD010000255.1:0-4029 GCA_913052075.1 uncultured Gammaproteobacteria bacterium | reverse complement strand
TAGGGTTCATAGGCGTTCTATTTTTGCTGGGATGTTATGCGCTACTCATTATGAGAGGGCTCATTATCTCGATTAATGCACAAGACACGTTTGGGCGATTGGTGTCAGGAAGTATCACCTTTACGCTAGCGATTTATGTATTTGTCAATATCGGAATGGTGGCTGGAATCTTACCGGTGGTAGGTGTGCCTTTACCGTTAGTAAGCTACGGAGGCACATCGATTCTGACATTGTTTGTTGGCTTTGGTTTGTTGATGTCTGTACATAGCCATCGACGCATAATGCTGTAACCTAGCCCCCGTTGAGAGAAGAGGGTGTAGACCTTGAAATTGTTCACAATCACTGTTGTGGGATGTTTGTTCTTTGCCGGTTCCTCGACGGCCTTAGCGGACGACCGACGACTCGATCTCAGCCGTCCTGACGTCCAGCTGTTTATTAACGAGATCGTCAACGAAGAGGGGTTGTCTCGAGCGCAGGTGGAAGCTTCCCTTGAGCAAGCCAGGTTTCAGCCGAGCATTATTAAGGCCATCTCCCGACCGGCTGAACGTGTCCTCACTTGGAAGGAATATCAGGATATCTTTTTGACTGACCGACGGGTCTCCGAGGGAGTCGCCTTCCTGGCGAAGCATGAGTCGTTGTTCGCGGATATCCAGCGGGAATATGGGGTGGATCGATGGATGATTTTGTCCATTCTGGGAGTCGAAACTTTCTACGGTCGAATCACAGGGTCTTACCGGGTGATCGATGCGTTGACGACGCTCGCGTTTGACTATCCGCCCCGAAGCAAGTTTTTTAGAGGGCAATTAAAAGCGTTATTTAGGCTCGCTCATACGCAGAAGCAAGATGTCATCAGCTTGAAGGGCTCCTATGCGGGAGCGATGGGCTACGGGCAATTTATTCCCACGAGCTACGAGGCCTATGCGATCGATGCAGATCAAAATGGGTTTGCAGATATCTGGAGCACACCCCATGACATCATCGCCAGTGTTGCAAACTACTTTGCTGAGCACCGGTGGACACCCGGTTTGACACCGATGTTTGCACTTGAAGCCCCTGATACTTCTCTCGAACCGCTTTTTGATAATGCACTAAAACCAAAGCGAACTGCTGCTTCGATTCGTGAAATGGGCGTTTTATTGCCAAGCGAGATTGGCGCAGATGAGAAAGTCACGTTGCTCCGGTATGCGGGTAAAACTGGTGATGAGTTTTGGGTAGGTACTCAGAATTTCTACACCATCACGCGTTATAACCATTCTCGGCTTTACGCGATGGCCGTTTTTCAATTGAGTGAACAGCTGCGTGAAGCGGCTTCCGTTAGTCGTTAGTCCGCAGCTCATGAAGTTGATCATGGCAGCGTATTTGGCTACCTCGCTCGTCATGGGTTGCGCAACGATGCCAAGGTCAGTGGTTGGAGCGCTCATTAACCAGGCACGGATACCAGAAACGCAAGAATCGCTCGAAAACGCGGCTAAAGACAGCCCTGGCGTTCAAGGATCGATT
Organism: uncultured Gammaproteobacteria bacterium; assembly: GCA_913052075.1. Lineage (GTDB taxonomy): Bacteria > Pseudomonadota > Gammaproteobacteria > Pseudomonadales > Azotimanducaceae > UBA9926. Next base: position 2,529 of record CAJXDD010000255.1, on the reverse strand, counting down.
GTCCGAGGTAACACCTCAACATCGGATAAAAACGATTCGCTTATTGATCATACAGAGGGTGTTCAGGCTGCGTTTCAAAATGAGGATACCGCTGTTAGTGTGACCGAGGGGATTTTGAATAGTGGTGTAACAGCGGCCGAGGGTAGCGCCGATCAGAGTGAGGCTGAGTCGTTAGCATCAATTTCGACCCCAAGGCCAATCTCGGATGAGAAGTCCAATCTGGCGATCAGTGTAGATAACGGCAAAGGCGCCGTTGACCAAGTTTCCAAGAACGGGGCTATTGCCTCACCGGTCTCAACAAGCGATCAACCAGACCCTTTAGCGATTAAAACGCCACGTGAGCCATGGAACGCGAGCTATGAGGTTTATGGCGATGCCTATGACGTGATGGATTCAAGCTTGGGTTACTTGGAAGTTGGAATTGCCTCCTGGTATGGAAAGAAATTTCATGGCAGGAAAACCTCCAACGGGGAACGGTTTGATATGTATCAGGTGTCGGCCGCTCACAAAACACTACCCATTCCGACCGTTGTTCGAGTGACCAACCTTGAAAATAGCAAAAAGATTGATGTCCGAATTAACGATCGTGGCCCTTTTCATGATGACCGACTGATTGACCTTTCGATGGCTGCCGCAAGAGCCCTCGGATTCTCGGAACAAGGGACTGCCCCGGTTGTGGTTGAGGCGATTGACGCAGTGAATTATCCCGAGCAAGTTGTGCTAGACGAGACGCCGGCCAGTGTTTATCTCCAGGCTGGCGCTTTTCAATCGGTAGTCGCTGCTCGAACACTCATGAACAAGATTGAAGCGGCGCTGCCCGAAACGCTCGCCGAGGTCGGGTTACGAGAACTCCCAAGCGAGCAGACAGGCGGCATCTTGCATAAAGTGTGGATCGGGCCGCTAACCAGTCCCGAGCGAACATCAGAAGTCACGGAACTGCTCGCGAGTCTCGGGGTCAAAAAGCCAATGAGGGTTCAGCTCGATTAGCGTCGCATTGGCCCCCGAGCTAAAATAATAGAAAGCACCAAATAAAAAGCACCATGAAAAAAGGATGTATTTCAGAGTGGACCATCGAACGAGTAAGCGGGTGATGACAAGACTAGCAGCGGTGCTAGTTGCACTATGGGGTGCCATGGCTGCAACAGCCGCACCGATCATTATTCCAGCCGCGCCACAAATCGGTGCTGAAAGTTATTTGCTTATTGATGCAGCAACGGGGGATGTCCTTGCCAGCGAGAATGCGCGGATGCGGTTGCCGCCCGCGAGTCTGACCAAAATCATGACGAGCTACATTATCGCCGATGAGATTGAACAAGGGCGAATTACGCTAGATGACCGCGTGCCTATTTCGGTCAAGGCTTGGCGGATGGAAGGCTCACGAATGTTTATTCGAGAGGGCACGGAAGTCAGCGTCGCTGATTTGCTTCGTGGCATCGTGATTCAGTCTGGCAACGATGCGAGTGTCGCCATGGCCGAGTACATCGCCGGTGACGAGGAGGCGTTTGCAGGGTTGATGACGCAAACTGCGAAATCGCTCGGGATGAATAATACGAATTTCATGAACGCCACCGGCTTGCCGGATGAGATGCACTACACCACAGCTGAAGATTTAGCGGTATTAACGCGTGCATTGATCAATCGATTTCCTGAGCATTACGCGATCTATTCGGAAAAGTACTTCTCTTACAACGATATTCGCCAAGCGAATAGGAACGCGCTGCTTTGGCGAGATGATTCAGTCGATGGGGTAAAAACCGGTCACACGCAGGCGGCTGGTTACTGTTTGGTTGCCTCTGCCATGGAAAATGACACCCGGCTGATCTCGGTAGTGATGGGCGCACGTGATGAGCGTACGCGCGCAGCCGAATCGCAGAAACTGTTGAATTATGGGTTTCGCTACTATGAAACGGTCAATTTGTATGCTGCCGGATCATCGCTTAAGCGCGTTCGCGTGTGGTCAGGATTGCATGAGTCGTTAGAGGTTGGTTTAGATGATGCGATAACGCTGACGATTCCACGAGGAGGCAGAGACCAGCTTAAGGCGGAGATCAACCTTCAAGATGTTATCGAGGCACCTATTGAACGTGGCCAGTCCCTAGGTGCGCTAACCTTGTCGCTCGGCGATGAGATGCTGGTGGAACGGCCGGTGGTCGCGCTCAACCCGGTACAAGAAGCAGGCTGGTTGTCCTCCACGCTTGACGATGTGCAACTGATGTTTATCGATCTGACGGGTGGAGATCCGCTAACGCCTTAGCGGCATGCCCTAATATGTCCGAAGACAATACAATTTCATTCCCGTGCGTATATCCCATCAAGGTGATAGGCGCAGATACGGACCAATTTGCTACCCAAGTCCTTGAGATCGTTACGACGCACGATACAACCGTGGACGCATCGAAGGTCTCGGAGAAGACGAGTCAGTCAGGAAAGTATCGCTCGCTGACTGTCGAGCTGTTTGCAACAGGTGAACCCCATATTCGAACGATATTCGAAGCGCTCCGAAGGCTACCTCAGGTTAAGCTGGTGCTT
>CAJXDD010000254.1:0-4046 GCA_913052075.1 uncultured Gammaproteobacteria bacterium | reverse complement strand
GACCGGGCTTTGTTCAAAGTCTCCATCCACTCTAGCTCTGGAACCGAATCAGCGACAATGCCTGCTCCCGCTTGGACATTCAGCCAACCGTCTTTAACGATAGCTGTTCGGATCGCTATCGCCGTATCCATAGAACCCTGCCAAGACAGATACCCTACTGCACCACCAAAAATACCGCGTTTCTCCGGCTCAAACTCATCGATAATCTCTAGCGCTCGCACTTTGGGTGCACCGCTTAGGGTGCCAACCGGCAACGTCGCTTTGAGCACATCTACTGCGGTAAGACCCGACTTTAATCGGCCCGTAACGTGCGAAGCGATGTGCATCACATGGGCATAGCGCTCAATGGTCATCATGTCCGAAACGGTCACCGACCCAGCCTCGGCGATCCGCCCCACATCGTTTCGCCCCAAATCAATTAGCATGAGATGCTCAGCAATTTCCTTGGGGTCGCTGCGGAGTTCAGCCTCCATCTCCTCGTCCTCTTCGCGAGTCCGGCCTCGCCTCCGTGTACCAGCGAGCGGGCGAACCGTGACTTCACCATCTTCAAGTCTCGCCAGAATCTCAGGCGACGAGGACACAATAGCGAAGTCATCCAGGTCCATAAAATACATGTACGGTGAGGGATTAAGCGCGCGCAGCGCTCGGTACAACGTGAGCGGATGAGCCTCCATTCGGCACCGGAGACGTTGCGACAAAATTACTTGCATCGTATCGCCAGCAGCAACGTACTCCTTGATAGCCTCAACATCATTCAGAAACTGTGCCTGACCATAAGAAGACTGAAAATCACTCTCGTGCATGGCAGGTGAAATGCTCGGTTCAACCAAGTGCTTGGGCAGAGGCCTAAGCATCGCGCCCTGCATCGCGTCGAGCCTTAATTCCGCTTGAAGAAATTGATCATCTGACAAATCACTAACATGCGTGATCAATTGCACCTTGCCTTTAACGTTGTCAAAGACAATGACGTCCTCTGAGAGCATCAGCAAAATGTCCGGGGTATCGATCGTCTCAGGCGGTGTACTGTTTGCTAGGCGCGGCTCTACATACCGAACGGTGTCATAACCAAAATAACCTACGAGACCACCCGTGAACTGAGGATAGCCCTCGATAATGGGGTAGCTGTACTTCGCTTGTGTGTCAGATACAAATTGAAACGGATCAATAAGTTCGCGCGACTCAATGTTCTCGCCAGCCTCTTCAATACTGAGCGTTTGTCCTCGAATCTTGTAGACCCGCCTTGCGGGCAAGCCGATCATCGAATACCGCGACCATTTCTCACCGCCTTGATTCGCGCTCTCAAGTAAATAGCTGTAAGGGCCACTAGCAACCTTTGCGTAGCAGGACAGCGGCGTTTCAAAGTCGGCCACGACCTCTCTTACCACTGGGAAATGCTGGACGCCTTGATTCGCCAAAGCATTGAGGGTGTTGCGCTGCTCATCGATTGGGATATTCATGCCTGAGGCAGCTCGTTCTCTAGTCTATCGCCTGACGCATCGCGCTGATGACTGCGCCATAGTCATCGGCTCCAAATATGGCAGTGCCAGCAACGAAGGTATCCGCACCGGCTGCTTTAATGGCCCCGATGTTATCGATTTTCACGCCGCCATCGACCTCAAGACGGATCGAAGGGTTGACGGCATCGATGCGCTGCCTGATCGCCTCAATCTTCTGATAGGTCATCGGTAAAAAGGTTTGTCCACCAAAGCCCGGATTGATCGACATGACAAGCACCATATCCAAGCCTTCGAGGGTGTAGTCGAGCACGCTAAGTGGTGTTGCAGGATTTAAAACCAGTCCGCACTTGGCCCCTGAAGATTTGATCAAGGAAAGCGAACGATCGACATGGTCCGACGCCTCTGGGTGGAAAGTGATCATATCCGCACCCGCCTCCACAAAGTCGCCAATCAAGCGATCAACGGGTTTAACCATGAGATGGACGTCCATCATCGACTTGATCCCGAACTTTCTAAGCGCGCTTAGCACCATCGGTCCTACCGTCAAATTGGGCACATAGTGATTGTCCATGACATCGAAGTGAATGATGTCCGCTCCGGCCTCAAGCACCGAGGCCACTTCATCACCAAGTCGCGCAAAGTCTGCCGCCAAAATGGATGGCGCAATCCAAGGATCGTTCATTCTAGGATCTCAATGTGGTTGAGTGAGCAGCAAGCTGCCACCGCACTGCTCTTTGGAAGCCCAATGTTAACGAATCAATTGAACGAGGGACACCTTCCCACACGAATATCTGCTTCAGCCTGCGATAAACGGGCGGGCGTTCCCACATCGGACCAATAACCGCCCCATCTCTGGCCGGTCAAGCGGTTTTGATGAAGGAGCGGGGATAATACATCGCGCAGAGGAAAGACCGTCTCCTTCGATGCATGGAAGGGTTTCGCTCGGAAGACGCCGATCCCGCTGTAAGTCAATCGCTGCTCGCTGAGCGTCAACCGATTGTCTACCAACGAAAAGTCGCCTTGCGGGTGATGGTCAGGGTTGTCCACTAACATCAGATGCCCATCAGCATCGTCAGCAAGCCCATCCCTAAGTGCGCCATAGTCCATATTGGTTAGGACATCGCTGCTGATTAAAAGGAAAGGATCCTCGCCAAGGAGCGGCAGCGCAAACTTGATCCCGCCACCCGTTTCGAACCGCTCATCCTCCTCTGAGTATCGAATGTTGAGCCCATAAGCAGAGCCGTCGCTAAGCTTATTTTTGATTTGGTCGGCCAAATACCAAACATTAATCACCACGTCCTCGAACCCCGCGACCTGTAGGGCCTTCAGATGGCGTTCAATTAAGGTGCTATCTCCAATTGGCAGAAGTGGCTTAGGACAGGCTACAGACCGCTCGCCCATCCGCTGCCCTAAACCCGCTGCGAGCAACATTGCTTTCATGCGTTCACCTTTTGCATGGCAGATTTAACTTCGGATTCGAGGCGCCGCGTCAATGCCTCAAGCGCTGAGTACTGACCACTCACATTGATGAGATGGTCGATCACACGAGGAATATCCCGCAAATAGGAAGGTTTATTGTCGCGAATCGCTAATCGGGCGAAGATGCCTGCACATTTGAGATGACGCTGCACACCCATCCAGTCGAACCACTGCCGCCAACGCGCACTTTCAAAGACGTCTCCAGAAGCTCGCTCAAACTGATCAATCAACCGATCAAGCTGAACATCGACAAAGTCGGACTCATATTGAATATAACAATCCCTCAACAAAGAGACCCAGTCGTAGGTTACAGGGCCGACCACTCCGTCTTGAAAATCTAATATGCCAAGCTCACCATCATCAAGCATCATCAAATTTCTTGAGTGGAAATCTCGGTGGACGAACATCTGAGGTTGTTCACTTGCGGAATTTAACAGCGAATCGTTCAAAAGAAACCATTCGTCCCAAAAATCTGCGTTGAGCGGCAATCCCAGATATTGCTTTAAGAACCACTCGGGATACAGCGACGTTTCATCTAAGAGCAGTTCGCGAGAATAGACGGGCAACCCTTTTGTATCTACACCTTGAAATCGTTGAATAGCTTGCGTTGCTCGATCAAACGCATCATCCCGGTCATTTTTCGATGCCCTAATCGCCTCGGCGAATTGACGATTGCCGAAATCCTCCATCGCCACAAACCCAAGCGTCTGATCGACGCCAAAGATCTTTGGGCTCCTCGACCCCGATTCGAATAACCGGTTGCCAATATCGAGAAACGGAGCAATGGGCTCCTTATCAGGCGGCGCATCCATTAAGACGATGACTGCCGTCTCTGTTCTCAGCCGAAAATACCGGCGAAAACTTGCATCGTCTGACACCGTTTCAAGTGAAGTCGCTTCCTGATCATGCGGAACGGTTTCCATAACTGAGTTGGCCCACTGCGCCAATCGGACTTGGCGAAGGTCACTCCCAGCATCAGGTGGACTGTGATTTTTGCTCATCCCATCAATACTAACCCTGCAAGTTTCTCACGAAAATTTCGTCACCCAGCCAGTTAGCAATCTGGATTCCAAAGATGAATAATGCGATGAGGTGATCGATTGATCAAAC
>CAJXDD010000253.1:0-4079 GCA_913052075.1 uncultured Gammaproteobacteria bacterium | reverse complement strand
AAATGAGGGCTTTTATCCTGCTTATATGGGTAGCACGTGTCCACGAAATAGTGTTTGATAAGGATTAATGCTCAGATTATCCAAGCACTAGCACAAGTGGAGAAGAGCATCCAAGGAGTCCATGACAGCGTGGGCACCTAAGGAAAGCGAAGGAAAGCGAGAAAAGTTGAAAGGGAGTGAGGGATCCATGAGATTTGAAGCACCAACGACAACCAAAGCAGCTGCGGAGTTGCTTGCCAATGAGTCGGGAGAGTCCCGAGTTCTGGCAGGGGGAACGGACCTATTGGTTCGAATGAAAACGGGCACGATCGAGCCAGATTTGGTCGTGGATATTAAGAGAATCGAAAGTCTGCAACGTTTGAATGTCAGTGCTAGCGGAACAGAGATTGGTTCCGCGGTTCCAGCAGCAGCCCTTAGCGAGTCGACGAAGCTGAAGTCGCTCTGGCCCGGTGTGGTTGAGGCTGCAAACCTCATTGGCTCTGATCAAATACAAGGCCGATGCACCATCGTCGGCAATCTGTGTAACGCATCACCCGCCGCTGATAGCGTGCCCGCGCTTATCGCGGCTGGTGCAAAAGCGATCGTGGTAGGAGCAGGAGGTAAGCGCCGGGTCCCCGTTGAAAAGGTGGTTACTGGTCCAGGCTCACTTTCGCTTCGATCTGACGAATTTGTTGAAGCGATCGTCTTGCCGGAGCGCAAAGGGAACTCTGGGGATGCCTACTTGCGATTCACGCCTCGAACTGAGATGGACATCGCGGTAGTAAGTGCTGGCGTCAATCTCACGTTGAGTCGAGGCGTTGTGAAAACTGCACGAGTAGCGCTGGGTGCGGTCGCCCCAACCGCCGTGCTTGTTTCAGCGGCAGCACGAGCGCTCGTTGGAACAAAGTTAGACGATGTTGCGCTGGAAAAGATGGCAAAAGCCTGTCGAAAAGCGTGTAACCCAATTGATGATAAGCGAGGCACTGCTGCTTATCGCACGCAGGTCGCTGGGGTTATCGCAAAGCGAGCAGCTGTATTGGCCTTTGAGCGAGCAGGAGGAAAGCAATGAGTGGAGTAACGGTAACAACAACAGTTAACGGAGATCCTGTTCAATACGTATGTCCTGCGGACGAGAGCTTGCTCGATGTGCTGCGCAATCGGTTAAATATGACCGGTTCAAAAGAAGGCTGTGGAACAGGAGATTGCGGCGCTTGCAGTATCACCATGGACGGTCGGCTTGTCTGTTCGTGTTTGGTGCTGGGTGCAGAGGCTGAAGGTCGAACCATTGAAACCGTCGAGGGCTTATCCGAAGGGGGCGAGCTGCATCCGCTTCAGGAAAAATTTATTGAACACGCGGCGTTTCAGTGCGGTATCTGCACGCCAGGTTTCTTGGTTGCAGCTAAAGCGTTGCTTGATCGCAATGCCAATCCGAACGAAGAGGAAATTCGTTATGCGCTGGCGGGCAATCTCTGTCGGTGCACGGGATACGACAAAATTGTTCGAGCAGTGCAGGACGCGGCCAAGGTGATGCGTCGGAAAAAGAAAAAGTAGCTAGGTTTGCTGACCCGTGAGTTTTGGCTCTGCACGGGATGGAGGGTTGAATCCGGTCGAGCAACGTTGAATCACATAAAATTGCAAGGATAGCGTGCTGGTTGAGACAAAGTTCATCTAAATAAAGCTAGGTTGGATATAGCGAGATTAGGAAAGACGAGTCGAGACAGAGCGAGCCGAAAAAAAGAGGAAAAGATCATGCCTTATGACACAAGTTATACAGACCAATCGTTTAGTCGGGTTGGGCAACGGGTGAATCGCCCAGATGGCCTAGAGAAGGTCACTGGCCGAGCCAAATACGGGGCGGACATGAACGCGGCCGGGCAACTGGTAGGCAAAATCCTTCGTTCGCCACATGCGCACGCTTTGATCAAGAAGATAGATATCTCGAAAGCGGAAAAACTGCCTGGTGTAAAAGCCGTGGTAACAGCCGATGACTTCCCTGATCATTCAGGCGGTGATCGAGGCGTGCTCGATATTCTAGAGAACTGTATGGCGCGTGGTCGGGCACTGTATGACGGTCATGCAGTGGCTGCAGTGGCTGCGGTCGATGAGATAACCGCGAGAAAAGCGCTCAAGCTCATCAAAGTGCAATACAAAAAGCTCCCTCACGTGACGGATGTTGACGAGGCGATGAAGCCCTCGGCGCCAGTCGTTCAGGACTGGATTCGAACTCGAGGGGTTGATCCAGCGCCGACAAGTGGGTCAAATGTCCACCAGCGTAGCGAGTTCGGTCATGGCGACTTGGATGCAGGATTTGCCGAAGCTGATGTCATCGTTGAGAAGAGTTACAAGACCGAACAAACTCACCAGGGCTACATCGAACCTCATGCCTGTCTTGCGACGCTCGGTCCAGACGGCGTGGGTGATCTTTGGGTGACGACCCAGGGGCACTTCACTTTTAGAAATGTATGCGCGAACTTGCTTGGTTTGGACGTAGCCAAACTTAAAGTCACTTCATCAGAAATAGGTGGTGGCTTCGGTGGGAAGACGCATGTTTGGATGGAGCCGGTTGCTCTTCAGCTGTCTAGAAAAGCAAACCGTCCTGTGAAGTTAGTCATGTCTCGAGAAGAGGTGTTCAAAGCCACTGGACCAACTTCTTCAACGTCAATGGACATCAAGATTGGCGCGACCAAAGATGGCCGTATCACCGCCGCATCTGCAGAGCTTCGTTACCAGTGCGGGGCGTTCCCTGGCATCTGGGGCATGCTCGGCGCCATGACTACTTGGGCTTGTTACGACCTGAAGAATGTGAAAGCGGTAGGCTTCGATGTGCTTTGTAATCGGCCCAAGGTGGCCGCTTATCGCGCGCCGTCAGCGCCCATGGCTGCATTCGGAGTCGAAAGCACCATCGACTTGTTGGCAGCAGAATTGGGAATGGACGCACTGGAATTGCGAATCAAGAACGCGGCAAAAGAAGGAACGCGAGCCTCCTACGGACCCGTCTACGGCCCCATCGGCATTGGGCCCACGCTTGACGCGGTCAAAAACCATCCGCACATGAAGAAGCGACTAGGCAAAAACCAAGGGCGCGGCGTCGCCTGTGGATTCTGGTTTAACTTCGGCGGCCAAACATGTACAGATTTAAACGTGTCAGTCGATGGTACGGTTAACCTGACGGTCGGAACGGTCGATGTCGGTGGTTCAAAGGCGTCCCTTGCACTGATAGCCGCTGAGGAACTCGGCATTCCTTATGAGCAAGTGCGCGTTCAGGTCGGTGACACTGCATCTCTTGGCCATAACGATACTACCGAGGGCAGTCGTGGGACCTTCTCATCAGGGATGGCAACCATCTTTGCAGCTCGGAATGCCATCACAGTGCTTCGAGAACGAGCAGCAATGATGTTGGATGTCCCCGTTGAGCAAGTCGTTTGGGAGGATGGCGTGGCTCGAGCTACCGGTAAAAAGAACAGCAATCTCCCTCAGCTGACGTTGAAAGAGATTGCAGGTAAGTCACCGACAACGGGTGGTCCGATCGCTGGTCACAACGAAGTAGTTGCTGATGGAGCGGGGGTTTCATTTGCCAGTCACATCTGTGACGTAGAAGTTGATCCAGAAACCGGCGCGACTAAGATTCTTCGCTACACCGTGGTTCAAGATGCCGGCAAGGCGATCCACCCGGATTATGTCGAGGGTCAATTCCAAGGTGGTGCGGCGCAAGGCATTGGTTGGGCGCTCAATGAGGAATATATCTACGGCAACGACGGTAAATTGCAGAACCCAGGTTTCTTAGATTACCGAATCCCGGTCTGTTCAGATCTGCCTTTTATCGATACCGAGATATTGGAAATCCCCAATCCTAACCATCCGTACGGGGTGCGCGGCGTTGGAGAGACGTCGATTGTGCCTCCTTTGGCTGCAATCGGTAATGCGGTATCCAACGCAGTAGGTGTCCGAATGACTCACGTTCCGATGTCCCCGCCAAGAATCTTGGCAGCGCTTGATGCTGACCAATAAGAAAAAAAAACGCGAGCCTGCAAGCCGCAAGCTCGCTCAATGAAGGTCGAACTCTCGGGGATCCTTCGAGGCGCCGCTCGCGGCGCCTCATT
>CAJXDD010000252.1:0-4098 GCA_913052075.1 uncultured Gammaproteobacteria bacterium | reverse complement strand
GCAGCCTAGCGGCGTGACCCAAGTTTTCGTACCAGCCGAGCAACTTAATCATCCGACTGCCTGCCTTGATCGTCCCGGGTGCATCAAACAACACCGTGCATGATTGGCCAATGACATCAGAGGATACGATCGGGTCTTCGCTCACTTGGATGAGTTCAGGTCGAAGAATAGAGGCATTGCGAATCGCATCGTTGACGGCTTCGACCGTGATGGATTCGTCACTAAACGCGAGTGACACATCAAGGAGACTTCCGCGCTGAATGGGTACGTTGAGCGCTGAGGTGGTGACTCGGCCCTCGAGATGAGGGAGAAGGTCGGGCAACCAATTACCCGCTTCGTGGGTATTGGGAATGATGTTTTCCGCGGCAGAGCGGCTCCGTCGGTAGTCGCTACCGGCGTAATCTTGCACGGGTTGGTCGCTTGAATAGGAGTGTATCGAAGTAATGCTGACGCTGTCGACCGGTGCGACTTCGGTTACCGCCTGAAGGAGAAGCGCTGCAGCACTAAAGGTTGCTGACCCTGCTGAAATGATTCGGTCGTGAGGATTAGCAGTGGATTCATTGATGCCGGGAACGATGATTCGGTCGATGCGCTCTGTAGGGAGCGTTCGTGCAAGCACTCGTGGACTACCGGCATGCAAGTGCGCTTCAAGGGAAGCGCGGTCTCTAAAGTGGCCGGTGGCCTCAATCACTAAGTCCACGCCAAAGGTGTCCCACGGCACCTCCCCCGGTGAGTCAGTTCGGAGCATCCGAGACTGGTAATGTGGGCTGACTAGATAATTTCCTTCAAGGCGGAAAGAAGCAGGGTCATCTAATTCTGCTTGAAGGAGGTAACACAAGATGTGAGGTTCGCCGATGTCCGCAATCGCAGTGATCTCGATATCGGGCTGGTGTTGAGCGAGTTGATAGATCATTCGACCAATCTGACCAAAGCCCATCAAGCCCAATTTGATGGTGGGCTGGCTTCGTACCTGATTCATGGCTGCACAATCTCGGAAGAAAGAGAGAAATATTAGCGCTAGCGCGGAAGAGCGCGAGGTCTGATAACGCGATTTAAGATGAACCGGCTTTCGAAGGCGATTAAGCGGGGTCTAGTATCGACGGAAGGGCCGGCTTAGAACGAGGGGGGAGATCTCATTAGTTGTCGGAGAGCGGTGCTTGGGGCTTTAAGATGAAAAGGTGCAATTGTCTCAGCGTGCTTAGTCAACAGCTGCGCTGCTAGACAAGATCACTACCCTGAGTCCACTCGGCAGCCTTTAAGCTCGATGTGTTTGAGAAATATTACTGTGCAAATGGGAAGTCCGTTGGCGGGTCTTACTGAGAGAGCATAGGTTACTGATGTCTTTCGAAGGTTGCATCGGCAAATGCTTCCATTGTCTTCAGCTGGAACGGAAACCCTCTAATCGCTAATCTCGCCTGCGCGTTGACTTGGAGCTTAGGGAACGATCCCCCGCTCACGGAGCGCCGCTATTTTCTCACCGCTTAAGCCCGTTTCAAGTAATACTTCTTCGGTGTGCTCTCCTAGTAGCGGCGGCATGCGCTTCCGCGGGTCCTGGGGGGTCGAATGAAATCGCGCCGCAGGTTTAGCTTGGTGATATTTCCCAGCCGTGGGGTGATTGAATTCAAGGATGGTCTCGTTATGGACGATTTGCGGATCTTCGAAAATTTCTTCAAGGCCAAGCACTCTTCCGCTTGGCACATCATTAGCCTGCATTTTTTCGAGTAGTTCGTCCGTAGGGCTGGCTCGGAGAGCTTCATCGATTAACGCACCAAGTGCCTCTGCGTTTTCCGGGACCATCCGAGATTCGGTCGTTGCAAAGCGAGGGTCAGTAATCCACTCGGGATGCCCTAGCGCGTTAAAGAGCCCCTCATGTTCGACTTGAGAAGCGGTGAAATAAATGATTTGACCGTCTTGTGTGTGCCAAAGGCGATAGGTCTCGTACAGCGAGTTGCCGGGCAACTCCTCAGTATTTTCCAGCGTATGACGAATCATTCCATCGGGCCAGAAGAAAGCGAGCGAGGCGTCGATCATTGGCACCTCAATGTGTTGTCCGCCTGCCCCACGATCCCTCGCGAATAGGGCGGCTGTGATGGCTTGCGCAGCGGTATAGGACGTTGATTTGTCCGCAACAATGTGACGAACTAAATCAGGGATAGGGAAATCCTGACTCATCTGAATGGCTGGATGACCCGTCAGACCCTGAATGATTGGGTCGTAAACCCGCCGATCAGAGTAGGGGCCACTCGGTCCAAAGCCTGAAATTGAGCAATAAATGAGATTGGGGTTGATCTCTCGAAGTTTGGCTTCACCCAGTCCGAGCCGGTCGGCAGCGCCCGGTCGCCAATTCTGGATGAATACATCCGTGCCCTTGATCATCTCATACATCACCTCAACGCCATCAGGCTTTGAAAGATCTAGGGCCACACCTCTTTTGTTGCGATTACAGTTAACAAATAGTGATGTGAGGCCGCCTCGCTCGAAGTTGGGTAGTCGCATGACTTCGCCTATCCCAGGGGGCTCAACTTTGATGACGTCCGCGCCTTGATCTCCGAGAATCATCGCCGCGAGTGGGCCAGAGACAACGGCTGATACGTCAATGACTTTGATACCTTCGAGTGGGCCAGACATAGAGTTCCCTTGCTAATTGGTCATCATCACCATAGCGGTAACGTTGGTATTTCTCAAAGTCCTCTTCGATTTCTTGAGGCGAGAGTTGTAATCGTTGAGAAGGGTAACGATGTCGCGTTCCGGAAACTAGTGTCGGGCGACAACGTACCAGTCGGTTAGTGCGACTCATGGAGTCGTTCGGTTGCTCGCATGATTTCGCTGCGAAGCAGTAATATCGCGCAGGCAGCGATGAGTGAGCCGAGCGACATCAGCGCTGCTACCGCGCTTAACCCGAATTCAGCCTGAAAGAGAAACCCTGTCACAATGGGTCCAAGCACTGCGCCCCCGCGCCCGAACCCAATCACAAGGCCAGTCCCGCCAGCGCGTAGCTCGGTCGGAAAAACGTCGGCAAACGTAGCATACATGGCAACGATTGCGGCATTTGTGAAGAACCCCGCTGCGGCAGCCACAATGGATAGTCGAACGAGGTCTGCTTGCCCTTGGCCAAACAAAACAACACAGACAGCCGATCCAGCTAATGCTCCAAGCAGCAAAGACCATAATTTGAATCGTTGGGTGAGAAGACCGATGAGAACCGAGCCAAGGACTCCGCCAACGTTTGCCCACACCAGCACGCCCCCTGCCTCTGAGGGGTGAAATCCCATATCCGCGACCACTTTTGGAATCCATTTCAAGATGAAATAAAACGTCATGATGTGAACAAAGTAGGCAAGGATCAGGAGCAGGGTGGTCTTTCTCAGGCTCGGTGCGAGTAGTCTGGTCAGCGAAGCGGTCGGTTGCTCAATATTGGGGAGCTCGCTCACCTGGTGGTGGCCCATGCGCTTTAATATCGCGTTGATTCTCGTCAGCGCATTCTCTGGTCGTTTCTGGCTTAAGTGATCGATGCTTTCAGGCAGGGCTAGCCAAACAATGGGGATGAAGAGTGCTGATGCTGCAGCGCCGAAAAAAAATACTGCCCGCCAGTCATATGAAACTAAGAGTTGGGAAGCAATTGAGCCACCGATAACGACGCCCACAGGGTAGCCCCCAGCCATAAGAATCACGCTCAGTTGGCGAAAGCGAGCGCTCGCATATTCAGCGGTCATTGCACTGGTTGCAGCCAGCATGCCGCCGATGCCAAGCCCGGTGCCTAGTCGGTATGCGGCAAGCACTGGAACACTGCTCGCGGTACTGGCCGCAGCCATCCCTAGTGATACGATTACCAAACAGAGGAGAATCGTTGGCCGGCGCCCCCAACGGTCGGCGATGGGGCCGATCACGATGGACCCGAGCGCCATGCCGATGAGTTCCATGGATAAAACGATGCCGAGCACTGCTCGATTAATACCCCATTCCTCTGCTATGCCTGGTGCCGCAAAGCTGATGGAGAGAACGTCGAACCCATCGATGGCGTAGAGACAGATACAAATGATGATCGCGATGATTTGAAATCGCCCCATTGGCTCTTGATCAAGAATCTGGCGAGGGGTC
>CAJXDD010000251.1:0-4098 GCA_913052075.1 uncultured Gammaproteobacteria bacterium | reverse complement strand
GTTGAGCGAGTGAAGTCGATGAATTTTGCCTCGTCGTGAACAGCGGCCTTGGACGCCAAGGCTCGCTCTTCATCCGTCGCAGATGACCCAGATCGGGCCACCCAAACCTCAGCATGCCCTAGATACGGCTCCGACTCTGACTGACTCAGTTCGGCGAGCCGTTCATTCCAATCCGAATCAATTCGATGGACTTGAACGTAGCGAACAATTGAAGAAACAACGGCATTCTTGCGGATGAGTGGGCCGTGCTCCTCGAGCCAGTAAGCTCTTACGTCAGCCAGTGATCGGTCTTGGTAGGTTCGAAGCGGAAATTGGAGCTTACTCACACCCGAGTCGGGGGTTGCCAGCAAAGTCTCAGGACTAGGATTGACTTGCGGATGTTCAGCCGCGATAAAGATCACACCGTCCTCCAATGACGCGACGTGCGTTAGGGCTCCCGTTACTTTCTCGAAAGTCGCATGCAAATCATCTGCCGAAAGCGCCGCCTCCATCGCTGCTCGAGTGGGCCACCACAGCTCAATGATCCCATCAAAAAAGGCCTCCATGTCGCCTCCCCGAGCCTCCGTGAGTCCCAGATTCGCACTGGTCTCAACAAGCGACAGCTGAACCAAACGCTCCGCTTTGAGTGACTCTCCAAACGCGAGTAGCCGAGGACCTAGCTCTCCCCCCCAGGCCCTTTGAAACGCCGCCTTACCTACCTCAGTCCGATGCCGGATGTACCATTCAAGTCTGATCATTCGTGCTGTCTCAATGCCTCTAGTAGAGGCCTAATCTAAAAAAAACGCCTACCGTCGAGCTGCAAACCATTCACCGACCTACTGAGTTGCCATTTGAGGCTGGCCTTCTGGGATGTCTACCCAATGCTGCTTACTGTCGCACCAAACATGAAACTGAGGTTCAAAGTCGCCCGTGTCATCCAATGTTCCGGTCTTCAAAAACAATGAGTCGGGCGAACCCGGGACTATTGAGTAGATCGGCGAACCACAGTCGCCGCAAAAGTGCCGCTCCACGGCACTGCCGCTCGATGTGTCCGCATCAACATAGCATTTAGGTGTTGCACCCGTTAATTGAAAATCAGCTCGAGCCACGCCCCATAACGTTGAAAACGCTGACCCCGCCTGTCGCTGGCAATTCTTACAGTGACAAATTCCTGCCATCTGAGGCTCATTCAAAACCTCATAACTGACTTCGCCACACAAACAACGTCCTTGATACGCTGCCATACTTTGCTCCCCGCAAAATCTGCATCATCTAGTGCAGTGCGCGTGGGGTCAAGAAAGGGGCAAAAGCACGGGTCCTAACCGTTGTCTCGATCTTGCCATTCGACCTGTGTGCATTGGCATCGAGCAACAGTGGCAGACAGTGCCGGTTCGGCTCCATCGCTCCTCCAACCATGATCCATGAACAGAGGCAGTTGACGTTCTGCAAAGACCCGCAGGCTTACAGTCTTCAAGGTTGGTTCGTGCTAGGCGCTCGGGCATAATCCTTGTCCTAAGGTCCTAACTTTAGGGTCCACCCGCCTAGGAGTTCACAATGACTGAAACACGTAATCGTCTAACCCCCGAAGAAGCCTGGGTCATCCTCCAAAAGGGAACGGAGCGGCCTTTTACTGGAGAGTACGATCAGCATTTCGAGGCGGGCTACTACGTCTGCAAGCAGTGCGATACCCCGCTCTACCGCTCACAAGATAAGTTCCAGTCCCACTGCGGGTGGCCAGCCTTTGATGACGAAATTGAGGGAGCCGTTCGCCGAGAAATCGACGCCGATGGATTTCGCGTTGAGATATTGTGCGATGCCTGTGGAGGTCACCTCGGTCACGTCTTCGAAGGGGAATACTTGACGGATAAAAACACTCGTCACTGTGTGAACTCGATCTCTATCCGATTTATCGCGGCAGACTAAGCTGCCAAGGCGGTACCTGCAATAAGCTGGCGCGCCATTCATCATCAGCTCTTTTATAGAGAAACTAGGTATACAAAACCTAGGTGGTCAGTCTTGGATTTACCGGACCACCAACCACCCGCCCTGATCTTTGATTGGGTCAAAGTTTAACTTTACATAGCTAGCAATCAACAACCTAACACGAAGCCTGCATGGCTCTTTTTAATCAAGCTCAGGGCTTCAAGGTAGATCATCAAGCGAGGTTGTGATCAAGGCGCGCACCTTCATGCATCGCCCGATGGATACGGGGGGAGAGTATCCAAAGTACCATCGCAACCACCACCGCGAAGTAACCGAGTTTTTCAAAAACACCCATATAAATGGCCAGCGATCCCACGGGGTCACTCGACGCACCTTGGCCTTGAATGGCCATGAGGCCAGCAATCCAACCTGCTAAATACGCTGCAAACGCGCTCGATAAAAACCAAACGCCCATCATCATCGCTGCCACACGCTGCACCGATAATTTGGTCACCATAGAGAGTCCCACAGGTGAGATACAAAGCTCCCCCATCGTATGCAAGAAATACATCAACGCTAACCAGATCACACCAACTTGACCGTTTTCATCGGCGAATTGAGCGCCAACGACCAGGACCAAAAACCCTAACCCCACCAAAAAAATCCCCATCACGAACTTGACGGGCGCGGACGGCTCCCGGCCTGCATTGGCTAATCGCACCCAGACCACGGCAATGAGAGGAGCGAATAAAATAATAAAGAGCGGATTTAATGACTGAAACATCGACGCAGTGAACAGTCCTTTGTCCACGTTTCGATCGGTAAAGAGAGTAAGGGAAGATCCGGCCTGCTCAAATAACGACCAAAACACCACCGAGACCGCAATCAAAAACAACATCGCAAGCATGCGATCGCGTTCAACCGTACTGCACTGGGTCAATGAAAACCAAATGACGTAGGCACTGATACCCCCGGCAAACAGGGTCAGGATGGTCCCTATTTCGCCGGTAAACTGAATACCTTGCCACACGACAAGCACAAACAAAGCGCCGCTCACGTAGATCTTCGCTTCGAGCGAAAGACCCCATTGCTTCTGGATTAATTGACCAGGGTTTGGCGGCAGCCCCACTCCCTTCAGCCAATGCCCGCCCCAAATAAACGTCAAGAGACCGGCTAGCATCCCCAATCCAGCAAGGCCAAACCCGTACCGCCAGCCATAGGTTTCGCCAAGGTACCCACAGAGCAGCGTTGCAATAAACGACCCAAGGTTGATTCCGACATAAAAGATAGTAAAGCCGCCGTCACGACGCGGGTCATCTTGCCGGTAAAGTCGACCAACGATGGTCGAAATATTCGCTTTTAGAAATCCCACACCGACGACGATCAGCGCTAGCGATAGATAAAAGATTTGCTCGTGGCTAGTGGATCGAACCACCTGTCCGTCAATAACCTCCGACGGCGGTCCCTCAAAGGCCATCCCGAGATGACCCAACACGAGTAGCACCGCTCCAAAGACGATGGCCTTTCTGAGCCCTAGGTACCGATCAGCGATCATTCCACCGAGCACTGGGACAGCATAAACCATAGCGGCATAGGTGCCATAAATCATGCCCGCCTCGGCATCGCCATAGAGCCAATGCTTGGTTAAATACAGCATCAATAACGCGCGCATGCCGTAGTAGGAAAACCGCTCCCACATCTCGGTGAAAAAGAGAATGACCAGACCTCTCGGGTGCCCGAGCCAAAGTTTTTCTATTTCTCTATCGTCAGCAGCCAATCTTTTATCCTTCCCTGCCAAATTGCCTTGCGACCTGTTTCTGACTATTCAAGAGACGCAACCCAGTCTGAGGGGCCATTGAACACCCTGCTAACCCGATTAAACCCCTCTCGAACGCTGTGCAGAGATTGGCTGTCATCGCTCTCAGTCTGAATGGGCCCATCTCCCTGATGACGGGGTTCTATTCTTTTCTGGCGCCCCGAGCCTTAGCCCCTGACCTGGTCAGCACTTAGCAAGGCATTGTTGCCGGACTGAGGAAAAACTGCCTCTGGATTGGCTGGTCGCATGGACAATATCCGCTCCTTGATCACCGTGCTAGCGCCCTCGGGAAAACCAGCCAATCGCGCCGCGAGTCGCCTTGCGGTCTCTAACGTATCTGAGTCAGGCACCACCTCCGTTACCAATTGCAGGTCCTTCAA
>CAJXDD010000250.1:0-4117 GCA_913052075.1 uncultured Gammaproteobacteria bacterium | reverse complement strand
AAGCAAGATGAGATCGGAGCAGATCGAGATGTGGATTCGTCGCTCTATACAGGCGGTTTTTTTTCTACTGAAGATCTCGCAACGATGGAGCAAGCAAGGCAATCCATTGCGTCGGGTGACCTACCCTTAGTCGCAGGTAATGAGCGCTTACGTCTTCTCATCGAGCGGTGTTATGTCAGGGCGACTGGCATGCCGTCTGATCAAGCGTCCGTTCAGGCTTGGTTGACCTATTTGAGAAGGCAATGGCTGGACTCGGGGCGACTAGAGGATGTCTTTCGCCGTACTCATGCCGCCCCCAGTGATGGCCCTGGCTCGTTAGCTGCCGAGATCAAGCAGTCACTGCTTCAAAGGTTGGAGGATCAGGCGTCGCTGATTGGTGTATCTACTGCATCATGGCATGGCTGACAGGCGCTTGCTTTAGTGATAGGAAGTGCGTTAGTGCGCTGAGCAAATGAGCGGCGTCCTCTGTACCCGCGGTTTCTCTAATGGAATGCATCGCAAAAGTTGGCGCGCCAACGTCGATGGTCTGAATCCCAAGTTTGGCGGCAGTAATTGGCCCAATCGTTGACCCACATCCCATATCAGAGCGTGTCACGAATTTCTGATAAGGAATATCGTGGGTTTGGCACAAGTGAGCGAACCAAGCATGAGAGTCGCTGCTGGTCGCATAGCGTTGGTTAGCGTTAATTTTGATCACCGGTCCGTCATTGAGAATAGGACCATGCTTAGCGTCGTGCTTCGAGGGGTAATTTGGGTGCACGCCATGCGCGTTATCGGTTGAAATCAGCATGGAATGGGCCATCGTTCTTAGTCTGTCCTGTTCATCGGGATAGACTCTCATCAAGATATCTTGAAGCATGGTTCCGTCTGCTCCTGCGAAGGAAGTGCTGCCGACCTCTTCATGATCATTCAACACGATCCACTGGTCAGCGCCGGTATCCGCTTGAAGGAGTGCACGCAGGGCCAAAAAACAAGACAAGAGGTTGTCGAGCCTCGCACTACAAATGAACTCATCCAGCAAGCCGATGGTTGATGGCGCCTGGGTGTCATAAAACGACAAATCCCAGGCTAGGATGTTGATGTCCTTGGCTTGCGCGTCTTCTTCCAGTGAGAGAGAGGCTATAACTTGCTCACGCAGAAGGTCAGGGAGTTGTTGTGGTGCGCGCGCTGTAATGGGTGGAATATCGGTTTGAGCGTTGATTGTTCGTTTGCTATTGGCGTCCCGGTCTAAATGAATGGCGAGGCTCGGAATGATTGCAATAGGACGATTGAAATCGACCAACGTATGGTGGACTTGCCCTGCGCCCATCGTGAACGACACTTTGCCCGCAAGGCTAAGGTCTCGATCAAACCAAGGATTCAGCAGGACACCTCCATACACCTCAACGCCCCACTGGGCATAGTGCTGGTGATGGACGTCAGCATAGGGTTTGGGTTTAAGGCAGGGACTATCAGTATGTGCCCCAATGATGCGCGCGCCGCGTTCGGCGATTGCTTCAGCGCCAAGCTGAAACGCAATAATGGATGAGTCATTTCGGGTAACAAAATATTTACCGGGTCGAGTGAGCTGCCAAGACTCTCGTTCATTAAGCGCCTCAAATCCTGCAGCAAGCAATTCACTTGCGACATTCTGGGTCGCGTGAAAGGGGGTTGGGGACGCTTGCAAAAACGCTAGAAGGTCCTCTGTCAAGGTCGATGCCATGATGAATCTCTGAAAAAGTTTGAGTGTAACAATCGTTGCGTAGCCAGGGAATGAGGGTTTAATGGGATCAAGCGTTCCACTTCATCGACAATCTCATTGCTTTTAAATGACCACTCACATTAAAATTGGTGTGCGCCGATTTGATTCAGCTTGCGGGCGCATTAGAAATACAGCTAAAGCGAGGAAACCCGCTTTAGTTGCGGGTTTTTTTGTTTTTGAGGGGATAAAACATGCGTTTCACGTCGAAGTTAGTGCATTCAGATCGATGGTTCGGGGTGCAACACGGTGCGTTAGTAAAACCTGTTCACCCCGGCGTGACTTACGGATACGAAAGCACCAACGACCTTGCCGCTGTCTTCCAGGGTAGACAAGCCGGATACACCTATGGCCGGCAGATTAACCCCACCGTTGAGGCACTGCAACGCAAAGTCACGGCTATGGAAAATGGGCTGGCAACCGTTTGTTTCGGGACTGGAATGGCCGCCATCGGCACCGCAGTCGTTGCTCTCCTTAAGGCTGGTGATCACATCGTGACCTCTCAGTATTTGTTTGGGAATACGGCTAGCTTGTTCCAAACCTTTGAGCGACACGGTATCGAGGTCAGCTTTGTTGACGCAACAGAAGTAGCTCACGTAGAAAAAGCACTTCGTCCTAATACTAAGATAGTGTTCACGGAGACAATCGCCAATCCAAGAACTCAGATAGCGGATCTTGCCGATATTGGAGCACTCTGTGCGAAGCATTCGCTGCTCTACGTCGTCGACAATACCATCACCACACCTTTTCTATTTCAGCCGGCGAGTGCTGGTGCGCACTTAGTCATTAATTCGCTGACCAAGTACATTGGTGGCCATGGGAATGCTCTTGGAGGGGCGATCACCGATCTTGGTTCTTTTGACTGGGAGCGCTTCGACAATATTCTCGAGCTTTATCGAGTGGGTAATCCAGCCCAGTGGGGTATCAATCAGATAAAGAAAAAGGGCCTACGAGACTTTGGGGCAAGCATGGCTCCGGATGCAGCGCACAGATTGTCAGTGGGCGCGGATACGTTGGCTTTGAGGATGGCTAGATGCTGCGAGTCTGCCGATCGCATCGCTCAGTTTTTGGCAGGGCACCCTGCAGTGGACCGCGTTTACTTTCCGGGTCTGGCGGATCACCCTCAGCACGAGCAGAGTAAAGCGTGGTTCAAATACCACGGTGCGATCTTGAGTTTTGAATTACGAGCCGATCTTGATTGTTTCGATTTGCTGGATGCTATGAATCTGGTGGTTAAGGCAACCCACCTTGGAGATCTTCGAACGTTAGCGTTACCCGTTGCGCACACGATTTTCTATGAAGTGGGGCCAGAGCGTCGGGCGCAAATGGGAATTAGCGATCATCTCATTAGAATGTCGGTCGGCATTGAAGATACGGATGACCTGATTGAGGATCTCCAGCAGGCGTTTGATAAAACATTGAGCTAAAGCTTAGATGTTTAGGCGCAGTCCAAACAGCGCGTTATGGTTATCGGCACCTGGCAAACTCGCCGCAAAAAAGGTCTCGCCCGGCGCGACTTCAGAACGGGACAATAAGAAGCAACAGCAGAAAGTGATGATAAAAAGCGACAATAGAGTGTGGCTATAGCACGTGACCATAGAGGGGACTACAGACAGGATGTGTGAATAATCGTCACTGCCCGAGATCGATTAAGGTTTTGTGGCGGAGATCTGCATATGATCTGCTACTGGCATGATAGTCCTACAATCAGCCCATTGATGCGAGAGATTGAATGAGTGCCTTACTCACAACAGCGTTATCCCTACCCAATCGGCGGCAAGGCAAGGTCAGAGATCTTTATGATGTGACGTTACCTAACGGAGATGAGGGGCTGCTTAGTGTTGCCACCGACAGAGTAAGCGTCTTTGATGTTGTGCTCGAGAATGGGATCCCTGGCAAAGGGATTATGCTCACGACGTTATCAAGCTTCTGGTTCGACTATTTCAGTGAACAATTCAAACATCATCTTGTGAGTACAGACGTTGACGACGTTCCTGGTCTCACCGAAATAGAGCGCGACCTGTTACGGGGTCGGATAATGTTATGCCGCAAGGCGAGGGTGCTGCCGGTTGAATGCATTATTCGCGGTTATCTGACGGGCAGTGGGCTTAAGGACTACGAGCAGAGTGGAATGGTTTGCGGTATCCCTTTGCGAGCGGGGTTGAGCAATAGCGATCTACTTGATGAACCACTCTTTACACCTAGCACCAAGGCCGACACTGGACATGACGAAAACATTTCGTACGAGGAGGCTTGCAGGATCGCTGGTGAATCTGAAATGGCGCAAGTGCGAGCGACCGCCCTGCAAATTTATGATCAGGGAAGGCGTTATGCGCTTGAGCGCGGGGTCATCATTGCCGACACTAAATTTGAGTTCGG
>CAJXDD010000249.1:0-4121 GCA_913052075.1 uncultured Gammaproteobacteria bacterium | reverse complement strand
ATTCCTTAGCAGAGGCCGTGAATTCGATAGCTTCCGCAGTCGAGTTTGCACCTGTGCCCGCGATGACGGTCATTCGACCTTTCGTTTTCTCAACGACAAAACGAATAATCTCGCAGTTCTCTTGAGGACTAACCGTCGGCGACTCGCCCGTCGTTCCAACAGGAACAATGCCCACCGTTCCAGACGACACATGCCATTCAACTAACGCCTCAAGGCTCTCCCAATCAATCTCGCCCGAGGCGAACATGGGGGTTACCAGCGCAACGATACTCCCTTGCGTCATCAATCGAGTCTCTCTCGGAAAAGCCCGGCATCATACCGGTAGCACTGCGCGCTCACAATCACGTCAGGTTTTTTCTGCCGACGAAGGGGTCCCCAATCTAGGCCAAGCCTCAATCATGGCTTTGATAAAAATTGCGAGCGGTATCGCGAAGAAAACGCCCGCAACACCAAACCAAGCGCCGAAGACTAGGACCGCGATGATAATGGCCAAAGGATGAATGTCATTGGCTTCAGAGAATAGAAGGGGCACCAAGAGCATGCCATCCAACGCCTGGATCAATATGTAGCCAGCCATCAAGCTCCAAAAAGACCCATCGAAGCCAAATTGCATTAACGCAATCACAACGACTGGCACGGTGATAACCGCAATTCCCAAGTAAGGAATAATGACCGACAAGCCAACAAGGAAAGCCAGCAGCGCGGCGTAATTCAAGTCAAACACGGAGAAGAGAATGTAAGTGGCAATTCCCGCCAGGGTCAGCTCAATAAACTTACCCCGCACATAATTCTCTAGCTGCTTGTTCATCTCCTCGCCGATGCCTTGCAAAAACGGTCTGTCCTCGGGAAGAAAGCTCGTCAAATACTCAAGGATTCGGTCTTTATCGCTTAACATGAAATACACTAGGATCGGCACAATCACGGTGTATGCAACAATCTCCATGAAGACCGGCAAGTTTGTGAAAGATGCGGTTACGATCCACTGACCAATATTGGCCGCCTCGGTGTTGAGCACCTCAATCCAAGTCTGTACCTGCTTTTGTGATATCAACCAATCGTAGTTTCTTGCCCACTGTGCGGCCATTTCCTGTCCGGACAAGGCCAGATTCGGCAAGTCTTGGTAAAGACGAGTCAACTGCCGCCAAATGCGCGGGAAGAGAAACACGAGAAATCCAATAAAGGCACCCAGAAACAGCACGAATGTGGCGTTGACGGAAAGCCATTTCGGAGCTCCCAGTTGCGCGAGTCGCTGAACCACGCCTTGCAGCACATAAGCAAACACGAGTGCAATTAAAATAGGCACTGCGATCGATCCGAGCAAATACAGCCCAGCAGCAACGAGCGTGATCAGCAGGAGCAGCACCAGTGCTTCCACATTGGCAAAGTAGCGATTCAACCAGGCTGCAATAATCTGCTTCATCTCTCTACTCCATTAGCATGCCAACGCTTGTTGGACTAGCCTCACAAGCCAAGACAGCGTTAGTGTTTATTGCTATGCCTTCTTAATCCAATGACTGTATATCGAGCCGTCATCAGTTTGACCGATTAGCTCATTTCCACTCTGAGCGGCGAATACTTGAAAGTCCCTGACTGATCCTTGATCAGTGGCGATGACCTCTAAGATCTGGCCCACATCCATTCGATTGAGCGCCTGCTTGGCCTTTAGCAGCGGCATCGGACAATTTAACCCTTTAGTATCTAGGAGCGTGTCGACGCTCCCATCAAACCCTTTGGATTCTGTTATCCCGTCCGACTTCTCTGACATCACCTAACCTCCCAAATGGGTCAACGCACTGCAAAGACCAGTATTCGATATCCACCAAAATGGCCTAAATAATGAGCGCTCTCGGCTCTGGAATCGTACACGCTGCATGATCTGGTTGACTCTCGCTAGCCTGCAACGCGCCTAATCTTTCGTAGATTATATCAACCCAGTAGTGGATACACGTGGACAGTACGCTCAACCCCTGCCACCATTTGATTATGGCTCGTTCAACGCTCCTCTCAATTTTCATACCCATCACGCTTGTCTCGCTGATGGTTGCGTCCTCCCTCAGCCATTCAGCGGTTCTCGACGATCTCAATCTGCCGGAGCTAGGAGCGGGAGGCGGAGCACCCACGTCACTCAACCAAGAGCATGCCCTGGGGCAACGTTTTCTGAGGGCTGTTCGTGCACAAACTCCAAATTTTGACGATCCGCTATTAAATGACTATCTCGAACATCAAATCTACCGCCTCGCCTCATACAGCGACTTAGAAGACTTCCGGCTCTATATCGTCATGATCAACAATCCGACGATCAATGCATTTGCTGCGCCTGGAGGAATTCTCGGGATTCATCACGGGTTATTTCTCACCGCGACTTCCGTTCACGAGTTCTCGGCGATCTTAGCTCATGAACTCGCACACCTCAGTCAACGGCACTTTGCCAGAGGCCTAGAAAATTCTCGCAAAGCCGGCGTCATCAGCATTGCTGGACTACTCGCCGGCGCCATCATTGCCGCCTATGGTGGCGGCGAAGCAGGCATCGCAGCAATGACTACGAGCCAAGGGCTCATGCAGGCACAGCGCCTGAGCTACAGTCGCACCCGCGAGTCTGAAGCTGATCGAGTAGGTATTAACACGATGATTAGAGCAGGCCTCGACCCACGCGCGATGGCCTATATGTTTGAGCACTTAGACCGTGCAACTCGAACCGATGGGGACCAGATCCCAGAGTTCTTGCGCACGCATCCAGTCACTAGGAACCGAATCACAGACGCCTACAACCAAACTGAAAGTATCACCAAACGCCAATGGCCGCTCGACTTGGAATTCCAAATGATGCGAGCCAGGGCCATTGCGCTTTCTACGGAAAATCCACGCGAATCCAGGCCGCTACTAACCAGCCGACAAGGCACAGACAATATTCTTAACGTTGCGACTGACTATCTCCGCGTTCTGCTAATGACCGCTTCAGGTGATCTTGACGAAGCGCGCTCGCTACTCGACCGACTCCGAGCGGACATGCCCCTTAATATCCCGCTCCATCTTGCTGAAGTGGATCTGTACCTGAGAGCGAAACAGCTTGATTCAGCGAATGCCTTGATCGACGAAGCACTGCTGATTAATCCGGGCAATTATCCACTCATGATGAAGAAAGCAGACATTATGATTGCTATTAATCGACCTGAAGTGGCAAGCCAACTACTAACGGAAGTCACCGATGCCAAACCACTTAATGACGCCGCGTGGTATCAACTGGCGGAAGCTAGAGGTCTAGCCGGCGACATCATCGGCGTTCATCAGGCGAGAGCCGAATACTTCTTACTCAATGGGGATTTAGAGCGGGCCGAGAAACAATTGTCTTATGCACAGCCGCTTGCTCGTCAGAATTTTCAGTTGAGTGAGCGGATTCGCAATCGCCTCGATGAGATCAGGGATCTTATCGACGAGTTACCTCGGTAGAAAGAACGCCTGATTGCTCATCGAGCATTGAAGGAAAGCATACGTTCCAAGGGAATGAGTGCCCTACTCGAAATATCCGCAGGAACCATGATCTCCTGATGTTGCTCGCGCAATACTTTTGCCAGTGCGTCGAGTTCATTCATCGCCATCCAGGGGCAGTTCGCACAACTTTTACACTCAGCGCCATGGCCCGCGGTTGGCGCGGCCATAAAGGTCTTTCCTGGCGCAGCTTGACGCATCTTGTAGAAGATGCCCTGATCAGTGGCCACGATAAACTGCTCACATGCGGATTCTTTTGCCGCATTGATCAATTGAGAGGTAGACCCAACCACATCTGCCTGATCAACGACCCCCTTGGGCGATTCCGGGTGCACTAACACCATTGCGTCAGGATGAACCGCTTTCAGATCACGTAATCCCTTGGCCTTAAATTCGTCATGCACGATGCATGCACCATCCCACAGGATCATGTCGGCGCCGGTCTGCTCTTGGATATAGGCTCCCAGGTGCTTATCCGGCGCCCAAAGAATCGATTCTCCCTTATCCATGAGATGCTCAACCACATCGAGCGCGATGCTAGATGTCACCACCCAATCTGCTCTGGCTTTTACTTCTGCAGAAGTATTGGCGTACACCACCACAGTTCGGTCTGGATGCGCATCACAAAACGCAGA
>CAJXDD010000248.1:0-4142 GCA_913052075.1 uncultured Gammaproteobacteria bacterium | reverse complement strand
CGCTCTGACCTGGACAGTAATAAAGCCCTCCTAAAAACGGCGCAGGCGGTGCCGCTCAATCCTGGAGATGTGTTGTTTTTCCATGCGCGATTGTTCCACGCGGCGAGCAGGAATACGTCGTCCGAAACCAAATATTCGTTGGTCTACACCTATCACGAGGCAAGCAACGCGCCCATTGAGTCGACCCGATCGGCACAATTCCCTAGCATCCCATTCTAGTTGACGGGTTTTTAGTCAATGGGCTGTTAATCGATAGCTTGTTACCGACAAGTTTGCCGCCGCGCGCTAGCCTCAGCGTCGCCGACCTCAACTTCAATGAGGGCTTTGCGCTTTCCAAGCCAACAGCGATGAATTTTGGAATTGGCCCGTCATCGAAGGCTTGCTGGGGATAATCGGATTGGCTTCTGACAAAGATTGTGGCTTTAAGGTGAAAGAGCGCTGAAAGGTGAAAAGAAGCCCGTCAGGTCAGAAGGGTGAAATCTCCTCCCAATAATGGGGGTTTGGTCCTGAATCATCTGGTCCGTGATTAACCGGCTAGCCTTGCGTTGGGATGGCGTCTCTAAAACAGTCGATCAGCGTCATGAGGGCGTCTGCCCTTGAGTGGCCTCTTCGCCATGCAAAACCAATGTCCCTGTGAAATCGGTCGAGTGGTAGTGCTTCCGTTTTAATGGGTGTTCCATTGAGAATGCCTGCGTCCAACGCCATTTGCGGCAATATGGTCACTCCAACATCGCTTTGAACCATCTGAACGAGCATTTGCAGGCTGTTTGCGCCAAACGTGTGGATCTTTTTATGGCTTTTTAGTCGGCAACCCGCGAGCGCGTGGTCTCTCAGACAATGACCGTCATCCAATAGGAGAAGGCTCTCGTCTGGTAAATCATCAAAGTTGATCAGGCGATCTTCGACAATCGATGAGCCGTCACAAAAGGCAAGATGAAGTGGCTCGCGGTAAATGGTCATGGTTTCAAGAGAGCCTGCATCGTAGGGTAGCGCGATTAGCGCCAGGTCCAATTGGTTCGCCAGCAGCTCAGCAACTAATCCTGCAGTCGTGTCTTCGCGCAGGTAGAGCTGAAGGGATGGAAAGGCTTCTCTTAGCGTCGCGGCGTAATGCCCCATTACGTAGGGCGCGATGGTATGGATACCGCCGATCTTTATGGGAAGCGACAGAGGATTATGGAAAGCCTGAGCTTCTTCCATCAAGTCCTCGACCTGCATAATGATGTAGCGACTCCGGTCCGCGATCCTGAGACCTAGATCAGTGAAAGCAACGCTTTTGTTCGTCCGCTCGACGAGTTGAACATCCAAAAAGCGCTCAAGTTCCCTGATTCCAGAACTCAGGGTTGATTGAGTGACGTTGAGTGCCTGCGCGGCCCTTCCAAAGTGGAGGTGGTCATGTAGGGCGACGAGATACTGCAGTTGTCTGACGGCTGGTAAAAACACGGCAATCACTCCAGGGTAATGGTTCAAGTGTACCGCGAACCGGCTTTGTGGGCGCAGATCCCTGTGACCGCTGATGCGAAAAATTGTTTCGGCCATTCACTCGTCGGCGATGCACCAATGTCATCGGTGTCTAGCGAATGATGCATTTTCCTAGAGGGATGCAACGCCGCATTCGATTTCCTGATTCGACCGGTAACCCGCGATCAACTTTTCTAGGTGAGGGTCGCTTGACGCTCGGCATCGCAGCGAGCCTCGGGCGTCGAGCAGCCTTCATTGCCAAGCAATGTTCAACCGATCATGATTGAGGCAACGTAACGGGCAATGGGTTAACGAGATGAATGGAGCCGAGTCTTTGATAAGGTCTTTGGTGAATGCGGGTGTAACGACTTGTTTTGCCAATCCTGGGACGTCTGAAATGCATTTAGTTCAGGCGATGGATGCCGTTCCAGAGATGCGCGGTGTCCTCTGTTTGTTTGAAGGCGTCTGTACCGGTGCCGCTGACGGCTATGCTCGTATTGCAGGGAAACCTGCGATTACGGTGCTGCATCTCGGCCCTGGCCTCGGTAATGGGATCGCCAATTTACATAACGCGCGGCGAGCTGCGACGCCGATTATCAACCTTGTGGGTAACCATGCCACGTATCATGTGCCTCACGATGCGCCGCTGACATCAGACATTGAAACGCTGGCGAAAAACGTGTCGTCCTGGATCAAGTCTGATTCAACAGCAGCCTCTCTCGCGGAAGATGGAATGACGGCTCTCGCCAAGACCCAGTCACCATCTCGCGGCTCGGATGGCGCGACTGCAACCCTCATCATTCCCGCCGAGGCATGTTGGGGGGAGTCGCTCGATATCGCAGGAGCCGTCCAGCCAGAGTCCCCAGCTGTGGTTGAGGCGGAGTGCATACAATCGGTGGCTAAAGCGCTGGGGCCTGCATCTATGCTGTTGCTCGATAAGGGTGCGTTAACACCTGAATCGAGGATGCTCGCAGCTCAAGTGGCGCACAAAATGGGCTGTCGGGTCAGCATGTCTACTTTCCCAGGTCGAGTTGACTCAGGGCCTGGTCATCCCGTCGTTGAGCGGCTTCCTTATTTTCCAGAGGATGTATTGAGGGCAATGGAGGGCGTAGAACATTTGGTGTTAGTGGGCGCCGAGCAACCCGTCAGTTTTTTCGCTTACCCCAATCAGGAAAGCGTGCTGATACCGGATGGCTGTGTGGTGGATCGGCTTGTTAGTAGCCATGAAAATGTGAGCCAAGCGCTACAGGATCTGTGTGATGCTGTTGGCGCGACGTCAACCGAGCCTCCGACTTTCGTCAAAGATTCACTCCCAACGCTTCGAGGGAAGCTGTCAGTTCGCGGGGTTGCCAATGTGGTCGCGCAGCACATGCCCACCAATAGCATTCTGTGTGGCGATTCGGGGGGAGGGGCTGCCGTGCTTGGACCCGCACAAGTTTCGAAGGCGCACACATGGCTGAATTTGACCGGAGGGTCTATCGGGCAAGGGGGACCCGCCGCTGTGGGCGCAGCCATTGCGGCACCTGATCGTCAGGTATTTGCTTTGCTCGGCGATGGCGCCTCGATGTATACAAACCAAGCGCTTTGGACGCAGGCTCGAGAAGGTTTGAACGTCATCACGGTTATTTTCAACAATCAGATTTACGGGATTTTGGAGACCGAGTACTTGCGCCTTGGGGTGAATAAGGTGGGTGAACATGCGGCGCAACTATTCAACCTAGCATCTCCAGCCATTGATTTTGTGAAACTTGCCGAGAGTATGGGCGTTCCTGGTGCGAGGGCAGATACGATTGAGTCCTTTGAAGCGGCGCTATTAGCCGCCCTCGACCGAGGAGGGCCGAGCCTGATCGAGGCGGTTGTTTGATTCACTATACAGTACTCGAATTATAGGATTCGGGACTATCATCATCGCGACCGGCTGCGTTGGCCGATTACATCGAGGGCGATGATTCTCTGCCCCGAGTCAGTACCAATGACCAACCGCTCATAGATCCCGGAAGCGGTAGTATGGCGCTATTAATCTGGCGCCAAATACCGCTTGCCCGCAGAAAAGGAGAGGTAGCATTAGGGCTGCTTTTTGATGATTGGAATCTGTTTTATTTTGAGCGCCTCTGATATGCTCGCGCGAGTTTGTTCTTTTAGGCTTCAACGCTTGACCTGTCCCCCAGAGAGCAACGGGAAGGCGGGAGGTGCCAGAGCAGTATTGTTAGCAGCAGATGAACCATCATAGATGCAGTCGGAAGAAATACGCACTAAGGCCTGTATGCGATTAACCGGTAGTTTATTTTAAACGCGTCCGAAAGACAGTGGTGGGCGTGGTAAAAAAGAGATCCAAAGGAGCGTAGCGAGAGGTACGCGACGTTCGAGGAGGATTTAAAGGCCATGGAGGCCAAGGACTAGAGGGGTAAGATGTCAGTCGTCGAGAAAGAAATAGAAGCTCCTGCATCAAGTTCATCATCTAGCGCTGTTGTCGTTCGCTTCGCGGGCGACTCTGGGGATGGGATGCAGCTCACCGGTAGTAACTTCACAGAGGCCACTGCCCTGCATGGCAATGACCTTGCTACTTTTCCTGATTTCCCTGCAGAGATCAGGGCGCCAGCTGGGGCTACATTTGGGGTGTCAGCATTCCAAATTTACTTCGGTGCTGATGAAGTCACCACAGCAGGGGATGACGTCGACGTCCT
>CAJXDD010000247.1:0-4162 GCA_913052075.1 uncultured Gammaproteobacteria bacterium | reverse complement strand
TTGCAAAGCAAGCTTCCGCTATCCTTTGGCCCGGGGCGAATCTCGCGTGACATCCATTTTCTGGGAACTTTTAGGGAACAACTCATATGTCTGACGCTGTTTACATTATTGACGGTGCTCGAACCCCGATGGGCGGGCTCATGGGTGAGTTGAGTACACTTTCGGCGGTGAATCTTGGCGAAGTCGCTATACGTTCAGCGCTGGAGAAATCCAATTTAAGCGGCGACGACATCGATGAAGTCATTATGGGCTGCGTCTTGCCCTCTGGACTCCGTCAAGGACCTGCCAGACAGGCTGCAATAGACGCAGGTATCCCTGACAGCGTGGGAGCCACTACGATCAATAAGTTATGCGGGTCTGGCATGAAGTCAGTGATGCTATCGCACGATTTGATTCGCGCCGGGACGAATCAGGTCATGGTCGCAGGCGGCATGGAAAGCATGAGCAATGCGCCTTATCTCCTGCCAAAGGCGCGCGGTGGACTGAGAATGGGTCACGGCGAGCTGCAAGACTGCATGTTCACTGACGGTCTTGAAGATGCGAAGACAGGTCGATTAATGGGCGCGTTCGCCCAAGATGTGGCCGATCAGCACCAGCTCACGCGAGAAGCCATGGACGAATACGCGATTGGCTCATTGCGACGCGCCATGGCAGCGATCGAATCTGGGGCTCTCACCGCTGAGATCGCACCCGTTACGGTCAAAAATCGCAAAGGCGAGACCATCATCGATACTGACGAACAACCGGGGAACGCCAATATCGATAAAATACCCCAACTCAAACCTGCGTTTAAGGGAGACGGCACGGTCACCGCAGCCAACTCCAGCTCGATCTCCGATGGAGCCTCGGCGTTAGTGCTGGCAAGCGAGACGGCCGTGGCTAAAAAAGGCTTGAAACCAATGGCTACAATCCTTGGGCACACCACGCATTCGCGACACCCGTCAGAATTCACCCTGGCGCCTGTCGACGCCATTAAAACCTTGCTCGATCGACTCAATTGGCAAGCCAGCGATGTGGACTTGTTCGAGATCAACGAAGCATTTGCAATGGTCACCATGTTGGCGATCAAAGAAGTTGGTATCGATCCCGACAAGGTGAACGTGAATGGCGGTGCCTGCGCTCAAGGGCATCCCATAGGCTCAACTGGTTCGAGGATCATTGTCTCGCTCGTCCACGCACTCAAGCGACGAGGTCTCAATCGAGGTATTGCTGCGCTCTGTATTGGCGGAGGCGAGGCGACCGCCGTTGCCGTGGAACTAGTCTGATCAATAGAGCCATGCCCCCAATCACCTGGTCGCGGGAGCGCCAAAGAGGCTCATGAGCCTAAATCAAATTGCAAGGAGAGACCGACTGCCGTGACACGCCTACCCGTCATTGTTGGTTTTGGAGGTATTAATCCAGCGGGCCGAAGCTCTGGCCACCATGGCTACCGCCGAATGGTGTACGACGCCCTCGATGCCTCGAAGAAAGCTTCCACAATTGCTTCGCTCAGTGCGCTAATGGGACGGTCTGTCACCGAAGAGGAAGCCCTGGCAAGCACGCTGATTCGGAAGCTCGAACACAATCTGTTTGATCCAAACTACTACAGAGCCAATCGACAAGCTGAGATTCACGGAGAAGGAGCAGCCCCACTTTCCTTCAAACTCAAGAACAACCAACTGCCTGAGCACATTCCTCCTTCGTGGACGGTCCAGGATGCTGAAAGCGGAATGGTGATGGTGACCGCTCCTGAGTCCACAGAGGTTTTCTTTCGTGATCTACGAGCGTCAAAGGTTAACGCTGCCGGTCAGCTACCCAGTGGTTTTGCTCCCGATCAGCTCTATCAAAGCCGAAGTCA
Organism: uncultured Gammaproteobacteria bacterium; assembly: GCA_913052075.1. Lineage (GTDB taxonomy): Bacteria > Pseudomonadota > Gammaproteobacteria > Pseudomonadales > Azotimanducaceae > UBA9926. The sequence goes on along the minus strand of CAJXDD010000247.1, from coordinate 2,325 downwards.
TCCTCGGGGTTTGCAGCTTACCGTTTACGGCGCATCGGACGCGATCCAGTCGCTAGGTATACCCTGGGAAACCGTCCGGCAACGAGTCCCAGGCGACCAAATTGCGGTTTACGCCAGTAGCGCAATGGGTCAGCTTGATTTCAATGGATCAGGCGGGATGTTGCAGTCGGCCCTTTTGGGCAAGCGCGTGAGCGCAAAAAACTGCCCACTGGGACTCGCCGAAATGACCGCGGATTTCGTCAACGCTTATGTGATCGGTAGTGTTGGCGCAACCGGTGCCAACGTCGGCGCATGTGCCACCTTCCTTTACAACCTGCGTCAAGGCATGGAAGACATCCGCTCGGGCCGATATCGGGTGGCAGTCATTGGATCCAGCGAAGCACCGCTGACACCAGAGATTATTGAAGGGTACCGAACGATGGGGGCACTCGCTGAAGACGATGCCCTGATCAAGTTAGATGGGACCGGCGAGCTTGATCACCGACGGGCTTGCCGGCCGTTTGCTGACAATTGCGGTTTTACGCTCGCTGAAGCATCGCAATTTGTCATCCTCTTTGATGATGAACTCGCGCTAGAGCTAGGCGCCCACATCTACGCGGGCGTTGGGGATGTCTTTGTCAATGCCGATGGGTTCAAGAAATCGATACCGGGTCCGGGCATCGGGAACTACGTTACAGTTGGCAAGGCCATGGGCACGGTTCGAGCGATTCTGGGAGACAAAGCCCTATCGGAGCGCAGTTATATGCAAGCGCACGGCACCGGCACCCCGCAAAATCGAGTGACCGAGTCGCACATTTTTGATGCCATGGCGAACGCTTTCGGCATCAAGGATTGGCCTGTGGCAGCGATCAAAGCCTACCTTGGTCACTCACTCGCGTGTGCATCGGGGGATCAAATTATCGCTTCGCTTGGTGTTTGGCAGGATGGGGTGATTCCGGGCATCGTCACCTCGAAACAGCTCGCTGAAGACGTTCACCACGATCATCTCAACTTCTTGTTATCGCACCACGTTGACGATCCCGATCGCATGCAAGCCACGCTCATTAACTCGAAAGGATTCGGCGGGAACAATGCAACCGCGGCGCTGCTGTCTCCCTCGGTCACGACGCAAATGCTAGAGAAACGACACGGTAAAGCTGCCTTACGCTCACATGCTGCGCGCCATGAGCAGGTTGCCGAGCAAACCATTGCCTACGATGAGGCATCTATACGCGGCGAAAACCATGTGATTTATCAATTCGGCGAGGGAGTAATCGAGGGACCAGCGCTCGGGATCAATAGCGAGACCATTCATATCCCGGGCCTAGATCAACCCATTACTCTCTCCGTCCCTAATCCCTACGAAGATATGAGCTAGGTAATTTCACGAGTCGCGCGAAAACGAACGTCGGGCCAGCGTTCCTCCATCAGTGATAGATTGACGCGGGATGGAGCAAGGTAGGTAAGGTGGCCACCGCCATCGAGCGCCAGATTAGCATCGGCTTTCTTTTTGAAATCGGCGAGCATTTTCGCATCATCGCATTCCACCCAGCGAGCGGTTGCGACCGAGACCGGCTCGTAAGCACAATCAACTTTGTACTCATCGAGTAATCGATAAACAACAACGTCAAACTGAAGCACACCCACGGCACCCAAAATCAAGTCATTAGACGCCACAGGCATGAAAAGCTGAGTCGCTCCCTCTTCCGAGAGCTGGGTCAGGCCTTGCCGCAGTTGCTTACTCTTCAATGGATCTTTCAATCTCACTCTGCGGAAGAGTTCGGGCGCAAAGTGGGGAACACCGGTATATCTCGCTTTTCGACCCGCTGTAAACGTATCGCCGATCTGGATGGTGCCGTGATTGTGGAGCCCGATGATGTCCCCGGCGTAGGCGACCCCCGTGGCAGCTCGCTCGCCTGCTAAGAATGTGACCGCGTCAGACACTTTGACATCTTTGCCAACCCTGACGTGATGCATCTTCATCCCTTGGGAGTATTCACCCGAGCAAACCCTCAGGAATGCAATACGATCTCTGTGCTTTGGATCCATGTTGGCCTGAATCTTAAACACGAAGCCGGAAAACTCAGGCTCTTCCGGCGCTACCAGCCCATCATTGGTTTCTCTCGCCTGTGGCGGCGGGGCCACATCAACGAACCCATCCAGCATTTCCATCACGCCAAAATTTCGTAATGCCGATCCAAAATAGACGGGGGTCAATTGCCCTTCTTGGTACATCGCTAAGTCAAACGAGTGCGCTGCTCCGCGAACCAGTTCGACTTCATCAACGAAATCCTGCCACCGATCCTCCAGGTACGCTTTTGCATCGTCACTATCCAGGCCATCAAT
>CAJXDD010000246.1:0-4211 GCA_913052075.1 uncultured Gammaproteobacteria bacterium | reverse complement strand
CAGAGAAAAGGCGAGTCCATTCGTGGCGGACATGAGTGATTGCTCCGTACTCGATAAGAGACTTGCTGCGCTTATCGGCCCTTTGAAATTGATGATTTCATCACTAACTGTAAAGGGCGCGATCCCTCAGGTTGAAGTGGCAGCGTCTAACGATATGGTCGCGCTGGTTGTGCGGCATCTGGAGGCATTTACACCAGAAGACGTTAACATTCTCGGACGATTTTCTTCGATGCATGGCATACGTATTATGACCCAGGCGGCCGGGCCTGAGTCGGTAATACCTTTGCCCGGTGAGGCGCCAGCCGTGTTGAGTTACACCCTTCAAAGCGAAGGATTAACCTTCGAATTTGAACCACTTGACTTCACTCAGGTCAATTTTTTGATGAACGACCGAATGACCAATCAAGCACTCGATTTGCTCGACCTGCAGGCTGGTGATCAGGTCATCGATGCATTTTGTGGCATTGGTAATTTTACGTTGCCGATTGCAAAAAGCGTGACCAGTGTACTGGGACTAGAGAGTGTTGAGGCGAGCGTCCAAAGGGCCAGGAAGAATGCCAAGAAGAACGCAGTGTCAAATGCGCTGTTCGAGGTCCAGGATCTTTATGCTAAGGAAGGGGTCCCCGATATTTTGGGCTATAACAAGATGCTGATCGACCCTCCCAGATCAGGAGCGGAACAATTGGTCCAATCGCCAGTGATCGATCGCTTAGAGAGGATAGTTTATGTTTCATGCTTTCCAGAGACGCTGGCGAGGGATGCAGAGTATTTAGTGGGGCGAGGATTCCGAGTCGACGCGGTAGGACTCATTGATATGTTCCCCCACACCGCCCATTTGGAAAGTATGGCTCTATTCGTCAGAGAGGCGTCTTATGGTTGAAGCCACTCGAAATCAGCGACAAATCACCTCGGGTGTAATGAATTTAGAGGACTGGTTGCAATCAGTACTTGACGCTCGAGAGGGTCTAGATGTCAATCGGCTTCGTGCTGCATGTGAATTGGCGAGTCAAGCCGAGCAAAAGGCGCTGGCGACGGTTGGGCCTTGGTCGGAAGGAAGAAGCAGCTATCTCACTGGGCTAGAAATGGCAGACATACTGCTGCCTTTGAAGGTCGATGAGGCATCTCTGGTAGCTGCGGTCATCTACCGATCGGTTCGAGAAAACCAAATCACGCTGAATCACGTTCGAAACCAGTTTGGCGCAGAGGTGGCAAGTCTAGTTGAGGGCGTGCTGAAGATGGTTGCTATTAGCAACATCCACATTCGGCACGATGAGGTTGTTTTGGGTCAAACGTCTGATCAGATTGATCAGGCAAAAAAAATGCTGATCTCGCTGGTTGACGATGTTCGTGTCGCGCTCATTAAATTGGCTGAGCGAACGTCGGCTATCCGAGCGGCATCAAAGACGGATCGAGAAAAACAGGTTGGCCTTGCTCAGGAGGTGAACGAAATCTATGCCCCGCTGGCGCATCGGCTCGGAATTGGGCATCTGCGTTGGGAGTTAGAGGATCTCGCTTTTCGTTATACAGACCCGGACTCTTACAAACGGATTGCCAAGTTATTGGATGAGAAGCGAACTACACGTCAGGCATATATTGAAGAAGTGTTGGCTCTCCTAGAGAGCAAATTAATGTTGGTAGGAGTAGAAGCAGAGTTACAAGGCCGAGCAAAGCACATTTCGAGTATCTGGAAGAAAATGATGCGAAAAGGCATCAAGTTTGCGGAAGTTTACGACGTTAGTGCGATTAGGATTCTGGTTGAATCCCCAGATGACTGTTATCGCGCCTTAGGGGTTGTTCACAATATTTGGCGTAACATTCCGAACGAATTTGATGACTATATCGCAAACCCTAAAAGCAATGGATATAAGTCGCTTCATACGGCGGTAATTGGTCCTCAAGGGAAAATCCTTGAAGTGCAGATTCGAACCGAGCAAATGCATATTGAGGCGGAGTACGGTGTTTGCTCCCACTGGCAATACAAGTCCAACGAATCGGTCGATCGATCAGCACGCTACGAGAGGCGCCTAGAGCTCTTGCGTCAGGTGATAGAATGGCAGTCTGAAGTCGAGCAACTGCCTGCTAGCTCAAAAGAAGTGCTCGCTAATGTCTCGCTTGATAGAGTCTATTTGTTTACTCCTGACGGGCATGTTATCGATATGCCGCCAGGCTCAACCCCCGTTGATTTTGCATACCGAGTCCACACCGAGATTGGGCACCGCTGCGTAGGTGCAAAAATAAACGGTCGGATTGCCCCGCTGAATCACCAGCTGCAGTCGGGGGATCAGGTCGAAATTGTAACTGGCGATGACCCTACGCCAAGACGCGAGTGGCTGCACTCACACCTTGGATACGTAACAACGTCCAGAGCCAAAACAAAAATCCAAGGATGGTTTTTGAGGCAGGCGAGACAGAAGAACATCGAAGAGGGTCAACGGCTACTGGAAGTCGAGCTACGGCAGTTAGGTCTCGATCAGTATGGTCATCAAGAGCTCAATCAAACCCTAGGCTATGAATCGGACGAGGATTTGCTCTTCGCGTTGGGGAGTGGAGATCTCGAACTAAGCCATGTTGTTGAAGCGATTGCACGGGCAGCTAGTATTCTAAAACTGGATTCACAAATGAATTTAGGGTTCGAGTCGGAGCGTCGAAAGCCTGGATTGATCAGCGGCATTGGTGATAGAGCCCACGCTATCGCGCCCTGTTGTCAGCCCATTCCTGGTGATGCGATTGCGGGGATATTAGAAGACAGTGGCGTCGTATCAGTGCATATGCAAGAGTGCGTCGAAGTCTTAAATGCCGATGTTTATGGCCGTTTGATGAGATTGTCATGGCAGGATGACATTCAAGAGTTTTTTAAAGTGAATCTTGAAGTGATGGGATACGATCGACCTGGCATACTGCACGAGATCGCTGGGTTATTTGTCACCGAGCAAATCAATATCTCTACGCTGCACTCAGAGTCATCCAGAGAAACGGGTCACGTGGAAATTCAGATGAGTATTGAGGTCACATCAATTACACCACTCATTCGGGTGCTCGAAATGATTCAACAGATTCCTAATGTGGCATCGGTCCGTCGGTTGGCGGGCTAATCCAATACCGTTAACGCAGAGGACAATCATGAAACTGATACTTTTAGGCGCGCCCGGAGTGGGCAAAGGAACACAAGCTCAGTTCATCACGGAGGCCTACCAGATTCCTCAAATTTCCACGGGTGACATGCTTCGTGAGGCGGTCAAAGCAGAGACGCCAATGGGTCTTAAAGTGAAGGCGGTCATGGACCGAGGAGATCTCGTGACTGATGACATTATCATTGCGCTCGTCAAAGATCGTATTAGCCAGCCAGATTGTAAGAACGGATTTTTATTTGATGGTTTTCCCAGAACGATTCCTCAAGCCGATGCGTTGGTTGATCAGGACATCGATCTAGATGCCATCGTAGAGATTGCGGTGCCATTTGACGAAATTATCAAACGAATGAGTGGCAGACGTGTTCACCTTGGCTCGGGCCGAACCTACCATGTCGAATATAACCCGCCTGCGAAAGAGGGTGTTGACGATGAGACTGGCGAGCCGTTGATTCAACGAGAAGACGATCATGAGGATACGGTGAGAGACCGTTTGAAAGTGTACGAAGAACAAACGTCTCCACTTGTTGCTTATTACCAGGCAAAGGCAACATCAAGTCAGCTTCAGTATTTTTCAATTGAAGGTCGGGGGACGGTGGTTGAGATCAAGGAAAAAGTACTCGGCGCGCTGAGAAACGTGCAATAAAACGGTCGATTCTCCCGCTATAAAGCCTCGCAAGTTTTTTTTCTAAAAGGTTGTCTTCAACCTGCAGAATTTTCTAAACTTGACCCCCATGCATCGGAGTACCGTTGCTTCACTTTTGGCTATGAGGTGGAGTTAAGCCGAGGAGATGCCCATAGCTGTGGACTTTTCGAAAACAGACAAAAGGAGCGTGAACGTGGTTGCAAAAAAGAAAGCTGCTGCCAAGAAAGCTGCCCCCAAGAAGAAAGCCGCAGCTAAAAAGCCCGCGGTTAAGAAGGCTGCTGCAAAAAAACCTGCTGCTAAGAAGAAGCCAGCCGCCAAGAAGGCAGCTGCTAAGAAGAAGCCAGCCGCTAAGAAGGCCGCTGCTAAGAAGAAGCCAGCCGCCAAGAAGGCCGCTGCTAAGAAGAAGCCAGCCGCCAAGAAGGCCGCTGCTAAGAAGA
>CAJXDD010000245.1:0-4238 GCA_913052075.1 uncultured Gammaproteobacteria bacterium | reverse complement strand
AGGCAAAGGATGCTGGGGCGCATCCAATCCCAGTCATCCGCCGCGTGGATGCAAACATTGATCGACGATGGGGGCATCGTAGGGACGACCTATCAGTCCACCCAAGCGGCCATGGACGATCCCGATCTTGTTGATAACGGTCACGTTGTGTCCATGGGCGACGATGGCTTACAGATTGGACCATTGGCAAGGCTGAGTGAGACGCCCGCCTATATTCGGGCGCCCATCACAGATGTTGAAGAAAGACTGATAACGTGGCGCCAATCTCCTCGGTCGTACTCGACCGCAGAAATAGCGGCAAGCCCACCGCTTTCCGGCATTCGAGTTATCGAAATCGCCACGATCATCGCCGCGCCTCTCGGCGCGTCCATGCTGGCTGACCTCGGTGCTGAGGTCATCAAAATTGAGCCCATTGCGGGAGATCCATTTCGCTCGCTGATGTCGGGCCTTGGTGCCATGCGAGTTAACGCGGGCAAGAAAAGCCTATGCGTCAACCTAAAAACTAACGAGGGCAAGCGGATCGCTTTGGACCTAATCCAAGATGCTGACATAGTCATTCACAACTATCGACCTGGCGTTCCAGAACGGCTTGGAATCGATTACGCCAGTGTTCAATCACTGAATCGTGAGCTCATTTACATCCAAAGTAATGGATATGGTCCTGATGGCCCTAGCGCTAATCGGCCAAGCACTCACCCCATTCCCGGTGCGGCCATGGGCGGTGTCTTTTACCAAATGGGCGAAACCCTACCGAGTGATTTGCTGGACAAGGAAGACTTACTGCTATGGACGAGTCGCCTTATGCGAGCCAATGAGTTGAATCCGGATCCCAACACTTCAGCCGTGATTGCAACGTCCGCCTTACTTGGCTTGTCCGCGAGAAAACGAACGGGTCGGGGGCAACAAATCCTGGTGGACATGTTCGGCGCGAATGCCTACGCCAATGCTGATGATTTCGTTCGCTACCCAGGCAAAGAAGCGCGTTCTCTACCCGATGCAGGTCTGCATGGACTCAGTGCTGGATACAGGCTCTACGAGTGCCTGAACAGTACTTGGGTATTCCTAGCGGTGGTTACCAATGCAGATCGCGAAACATTCGTCGATTGTTTGCGGGAGATGAATATTAGCGACATCACAACAGCCGACTTGGATCGAAATGACGATGTCACTGCCGAACAACTCATGCAAGCGTTCTTGATACATAGTGCCGATGACTGGATGCGTCTCTGCGTCGATAAAGGAGTGAGTTGTGTAAGAGCAGATTACCTGACACCTGCACACTTTTGGTCCTCTCAGCAGAACCCCCACAAAGTGCCCGCCCTTGATGCGAACCTTGGCGCCTATCATCGCCATGCCCCGCTAGTCGAATTTGATGAAACGCCCTACCATGCTGGTGCGGCTCCCATGAAAGGCCAGCACACTCGAGAAGTACTCCTCGAATTAGGACGAACCCAAACTGAAATAGAGGCGTTGATTGAGAGTGGCGCGATTAGTGCTCGTTGATAACAGAGCTTTGCGCCAACTAAACCCAAAATTTGTCACGGTCGCCCAAACCGCTTCCATAGAGATAATGGCGCCGATCCATAAGGTCGCTATCATTCACCTACTCACCTAGGAGAACAGAACATGAGTCGCACCGGTCGATGTTATTGTGGGGAAGTTCAATACGAGTCAGTAGGTGACCCCGTCATGCAAGCCCAGTGTCACTGCCGAGAGTGTCAGTATCTAACTGGGGGTTCCGCAAACGTATTCATGGCCGTTCCAGAAGATGGCCTTAGCTTTACCCAAGGTGCCCCTAAGGGCTTTACCCGAAGTGATATAGAAGGAGCAGTGACCCGAGAGTTTTGTGCAAATTGTGGCACCCACTTACTGACTCGCGCGCCTGGTCTCCCAGGGGCCGTTGTTCTAAAGGCGGGCACATTGGACGACCCTAGTGAATGTAAGCCGCAGATCGCCATATTCACTTGCGATCAGCAACCATTTCAGACGATACCTGAAGGGGTCGCCGCATTTGAGCGCTTCCCAGGCTGATTCCATCGGCGCTTTAGATCTCTGCCTGCGCCGCTTGGTGCGCGAGCAGGAATGCACCATGCAATCCTGAGTTACTTCCTAGCATTGGGCCTTGAACGAGGGATATGAGCGAATCAAGTTCGTCATAGCGGCTAAGGTACCCCCCAAGCTGGCGATGCGCCTCCTGCTGAATCTGATCAAGCAAGCCAGGCGCTTGCGACACGCCTCCACCTATGATGATTTTCCTCGGGGCCATAACCAAAGTGAGTGAAACAACCAGCTGGCCGAGATAATTTGCAATGAATGGTAACCCCTCGTGATCTGATCCCAGCGCTGATAAATCCGCACCCCAGCGGGCCTCGATTGCGGGTCCTGATGCTAAGCCCTCCAGGCAATCTCTATGAAACGGACAACAGCCGGGATAGTCATCCCCGGCTACCCGCCGAACGGGCACATGTCCCATCTCCGGATGATCAATGCCGCTCGAGATAATGCCCCGCTCAGCGACACCGCCGCCGATCCCTGTACCGACTGTGACATAAATGAGTTTTCCTTGAAGCGGCGCACGAGCGTCAAGCTCTCCCAATGCCGCGACATTCACGTCCGTATCGATTTGATAAGGCACGTCTAGTCGGCGCGCAATCGCTTTCAGGTCGACGTCTTTCCAATTTGGCTTTGGTGTCCGCCCGATAACGCCATAGTCAGGCATTGACGGATCAATCCCGAGCGGTCCAAAACTTCCAATACCCAATCCTGCGAGCGGACCCTGCAATTCAACCTCGCACTCAATGAAGGCGAGCACTTCGTCAAGTGTTTCATCCGGCTCACGCGTTTCAATTTCGATGCGTGATGACTGCTTAACGCCTGCACCAACAGCGATTCGCCATTTCGTGCCGCCTGCTTCGATCGCAGCGAAGATTGGATTTAGACGCATTACGGTACTCTCTGCTGGAGATCACCCAGTGGTCGATTAGTTATTTGGCGGCTCCAGGAACGGTCGTCACTCGTCGCCACCACATGCACAAGCCTTCACGCCTTCGGAGAAACAATCCGTTATCGAAAGCCTCCTTCGTGCTTTCAGCCTGCTCCGCTACCCCGGCCGATTGGTTCGATCCCTAAACCGCTCGTGGGGACGAATCTTGTCATATTCGCTGAGCACGGGTTCAATTTCTTCTGGAGTGCTGGCGTGAATAATGATCCCATCCGCGCCCGCATCAAACTGGTCAACCCAACGTTTGGCGCACTCCTTAGGCGATCCTACAGCCGCTGGACGCCACTCATCCGGAATCAGCGAGGCAATGTCTGCCAACTGAGCCGTCGAGGCAACGCTGTCGATCATGCCGCCGATAGACTTCACTCTAGGATCTGTTCTGAATGCCGCTAACACGTCAGGATCCCAACCGTTGATCTGGACCAGCATGTCGCCGTAGCCAGGAATCTGTAGATAAGTCGCTAGACGCGCAACGATATATTTCAGGTAGACCGCTTCAGAAACATCGCAAGCGGTTGCTAACACCGACCAATTCTTAACGGTCCCAGGCGCTCGGCCGGCACTTGCCTCACCTCTACGCACCGCTTCAACCGCATTGGTCAAAGCCGTATCGCTCATAAAGGTATGCAGGTGCGTACCGTCATAGCAGGTACCGGCGTGTTCAAGGCTTTTAAATCCGAAGCCAACGTACAGGATGGGGATGTCCTCATCCAAATATGCGGGCATCGATAGCACCGGATAATGACCGAGCGCCCCTTCGTACTGCGTAATGGTCTCGCCCTTCCACAGCCTTCGCATTAAGGCGATAAACTCTCGCTCGCGAGCGTAGGTGGGATGCTTTAGTCCCATGGCTTTCCAATGACCTGCCACACCCTTTGCAAGACCAAGGGCGAAGCGCCCCTCCGATAAGCGATTCAGGGTGCTACCAATCGATGCCGTCACTGTAGGGTGACGTTTATTGAGGTTGGTTCCGGACGTACCGATAAAAATCTCATTGGTTACTGCTGCAACCGCACCGCACGCCGCTGCAATCTCTTTGTAATCGCTGCGCTCGGAAATCATGACATTGCCTAGCCCCATCGCCTCGGCATCTTGTACCTGTTTGAGCAAGTCTCGGGGCGTTCGAGTGTGTCCAGGCAATCCATAGAAGCCCAACTCGGGATACTTTGATTGGTAGTCGGGAAATGTCATAGATCGCTCCTCAATGCGCACCACATTTCATTCAGTGTAGGCTCGC
>CAJXDD010000244.1:0-4253 GCA_913052075.1 uncultured Gammaproteobacteria bacterium | reverse complement strand
CACAGAGCGAGTTCATCATTGACGGCGATGAGGCCATGCGCGAGCGCCCTATTGGCCCTTTGGTTGATGCCCTAAAAGCCCTCGGAATCGGTATCCAATACGCAGGAGAGGCAGGGTTCCCTCCACTCAAACTGCAAGGTGGTGCATTCAGCCATTCCAACACAACACTCGACGGTAGCTTATCCAGCCAATACCTCACGGCACTTTTGATGGCGTTACCGATGGCTCCGCAGGACACCACCGTTCGAATCGAAGGGGAACTAGTATCACTCCCGTATATCGATATGACGTTAGCGGTACTCGATCGGTTTGGCATCGAGATAGAGCACGACGACTACCGCTTGTTTCGAATACGCGGCGATCAGACACTTAAGTCCCCTGGCAATGTTTTGGTTGAAGGTGACGCCAGTAGTGCGAGCTATTTTCTCGCCGCAGCGGCTATTTCGGGCGAAGTCACGGTGAAAGGCGTCGGTACGGCTAGCTTGCAAGGTGACGTCGCTTTTGCCGATGTCGTGGAGGCGATGGGCGCGCGTGTGGCACGTCAGGCCGATCAAATCAGCGTGCAAGCCAGTGGATCCCTTAAAGCGATTGACGTGGACCTCAACCATATTCCGGATGCGGCAATGACGCTCGCAACGCTTGCGCTGTTTGCAGAAGGCACCACACGCATTCGAAATATCTACAACTGGAGGATCAAAGAAACCGACCGTATGACCGCAATGGCAACCGAACTGGGAAAAGTCGGCGCCACCATTGAAACCACGGAAGACAGCATCACTATCACCCCGCCGGCCGAGCTCAAACCCGCGCAAATCGCGACCTACGGGGACCATCGGATGGCCATGTGCTTTTCGCTGCTAGCCATGAGCAGCGCGCCCCCACTCATCGAAAACCCAGAGGTCACCGCCAAGACCTTCCCCGATTATTGGGAAGCGCTCGCCTCAGTTGCCCATTGACGGGCAAAAGCTATGGCTAACCGTCGATCGCCGACAGATTTCAGGCAGGAAGCAAATCCGCTACCGCATCCCGTTCTTCGACCAACTCTGCTTCAGTGGCTGCCATCTTCGCCTGAGAGAATTCGTTCACGTCTAGGCCCTGAACAATCGACCAGTCACCGCCTTCGCATCGGCATGGGAAACTATAGATAAGACCGCTCTCAACACCATAACTGCCATCGGAGTAAACACCCATCGACACCACTTCTGCGCTGCCTAACGCCCAGTCTCTCATATGGTCGATGGCCGCGTTTGCGGCACTGGCAGCGCTGGAGAGCCCTCTTGCCTCAATAATCGCCGCACCGCGCTGCTGGACGGTCGGAATGAAAGTTGTCTCGATCCATTCTTGATCAACCATCGCATTTGCGGGTTGGTCCTTGACGGTGGCATGAAAAAGATCCGGATACTGGGTCGCCGAGTGGTTGCCCCAGATCGCGAGCCCCTTGATATCACTTGCCTGAGCTCCTGTTTTCGCCGCTAATTGCGACAGCGCCCGGTTATGGTCCAGCCTGGTCATTGCGGTAAACCGCCTGGGGTCAATATCGGGCGCATTACGCTGCGCGATCAAGCTGTTGGTATTGGCAGGATTACCCACAACGAGCACCCGCAAAGAATCTGCAGCATGGTTATTAAGCGCCTGTCCTTGAACAGAAAAAATCTGCGCATTGGCCTCGAGCAGATCTTTCCGTTCCATCCCTGGTCCGCGAGGCCGTGACCCAACGAGCAGTGCGTACTCAGCGCCAGAAAAAGCCTCATTGGGATCATCTGAGGCGTCCATCGACTCGAGCAGCGGGAATGCGCAATCGTCGAGCTCCATCATGACGCCCTCAAGCGCTTTCATCGCGGGGGTGATTTCCAGCAATTGGAGTTTCACAGGCTGATCCATACCAAGCATCTGGCCTGAAGCGATCCTGAATAAGAGCGAATAACTGATTTGACCTGCTGCCCCTGTGACAGCCACTTTCACCGCTGGTTTCATAATGATTTCCTGAGTCGAAGGTACCGCTAACTAATGTTCGCGTGTTCGCGCGCGAGTATACCACTGTCCCTATGCGTTCACCTGTCATCGGCTTCATATCAGCTACCAACACCCCAATGTGCGACCGATCAATCAATCGCGGGACTGAGCGGATCCCAGATAACGGGGAGTCTCCTTACAAGCGCGTTCAGAAAACCTCCATTCTTTCATCCAAACTATAAATTCCATGAATATCATTTAGTTAGCTCTCAAATATGGCTGCATCCATCTTGTTTAACCTTGACTTTGGGGAGGTCAATGCTATGGTCACTACCCCTGGTTGAGACCCCAGTGCTGCGCACGCACGACCACTTTCCTCTGCCAGAACCGTCATTGACGGAAGGGTGATGTTGACAGCCAAGCGGTGCGGTATTCGTCCTTGTCATTTAATACTGGCGTTACAGATGACGCCCCAGACAGGATCTGAGCCAGCGAGCTCAGCGGCCCACCCGACGGTTTCGGACTTGCGCAGCAATGGGATGAATCAGGGCCGCGCAATGAGCGCAAGCGAAGGCAGTACGTATCAATATGCGTACGAGGGGGACTAGCAAGACGATGCTCGCTGGAGCATGACCGGGAAAGCCCGGAAAGCTCGAAAAAATAGCGAGGTGACGAAGAGATCAGTATGACCAAGAGAATCGATCAACGTGTGGGGTTTCCAGAGAAGCAAGGGCTATATGACCCGAGCTTCGAGCGCGATGCATGTGGCGTTGGCTTTGTCGCACATATTAAAGGAGTCGCCAGCCACCAGATTATGGAAGATGCCTATTTCCTCAATAGCCGAATGGATCATCGCGGGGGCTGTGGGTTTGAGGAAAACACAGGTGACGGCGCCGGTGTACTCACTTCTATCCCTGATCAGTTTTTTCGGAACATCGCAGAGCAGGCAGGGCAGCCTCTACCCGGAGTGGGTCGCTACGCTGTCGGTAACTGCTTTCTACCCAATGATCCCGGCGAGCTCGAAAAAGCCCAGGCCTTTGTTGAGCAGATACTCGTCGAGGAGAACCTCCAACACCTCTTATGGAGAGACGTACCTTGCGCACCGGAGGTGGCCGATGTTGGCCCTGCAGCCCACGATGCGATGCCCAGGATTATCCAACTCATAGTTGCAGCCGGCGATGGCATGGACGAGGCAGCGTTCGCTAGAAAATTGCTGGTAGCACGAAAACGCTTCACGAATGGCCTTCGGCCCACCGCTACTGAGCCCAGTCTTATCTACGTTTGCAGCCTATCGCCTAGGGTCATCGTTTATAAAGGGATGCTGACACCGTCTCAGCTATTCCCCTTTTATCCTGACCTCACCGATCCAGGCTACGAATCTCATCTCGCCATGGTCCATTCGAGGTTCTCAACGAACACCTTCCCCTCCTGGGACCGAGCGCAGCCCAACCGCTATATGAGCCACAACGGAGAGATTAATACGCTTCGAGGCAATCAAAACTGGCTGACTGCTCGGCAAGGCGTGGTTGCATCCCCGCTCTTTGGGGATGATATGAGCAAGCTATTTCCACTCGTCGAACCCGATTTCTCTGATTCGGGTACGTTCGACAACGCCTTGGAATTCCTCTTGTTATCTGGCCGCAGCTTACAGGAAGCCGTCATGATGATGATTCCTGAGGCTTGGCAGGCGCACAAGACGATGGATCCTGCGAAGCGAGCGTTCTATGAGTATCACTCCGCACTGATGGAGCCTTGGGATGGTCCAGCGTCGATTGTCTTCACCGACGGCCGTGCCATTGGCGCCGTACTTGACCGGAATGGTCTTAGGCCTTCCCGGTACTATGTGACCGACGATGACCGAGTGATTATGGCGTCAGAGGTCGGCGTTCTGCCGGTGGACCCGGAAACCGTGAAGGAAAAAGGCCGCCTTCGACCCGGCAGGATGTTTCTGCTTGATTTCGACCAAGGTCGACTGATCCCAGACGACGAATTAAAAACTGAGTTTGCCAATAAGCGTCCCTACCAGACTTGGCTAGACGAGCAAGTCGTTGACCTCGCAGATTTAACCGAGGGAGACGCGCCAACGGCCCTCCAAGACGATGCACTGACACAACGCATGCGGGCATTCGGCTACACCACCGAAACCATGCAGTTCATGCTTCGTCCAATGATCACAGAATTACGAGATCCTTTGGGTTCGATGGGCAACGACTCAGCGCTCGCTTGTTTATCTGACAAGTCGAGAATGATCTATGACTATTTCAAGCAACTGTTTGCCCAGGTAACGAACCCGGCCATCG
>CAJXDD010000243.1:0-4269 GCA_913052075.1 uncultured Gammaproteobacteria bacterium | reverse complement strand
GCGTTCGATCTAGCGCGGACTCGAATGCGCGAATGGCCTGGGTACCATTGACGCCAGCCTGGTAGTAACTCCCCCTCACCCCAGAGAGAAACGATAACGCGAAGTGACCTCGCCCGCAGTGAAACGCCTCGATGGCGGGCGCTCGATTGAACTTGCGCTTGCAGTGTTCAATTAATGTGCTGGCAAGGGTTCGGATGCGCGCATCATATTGAGTGTTGCTGGTATCCCAGGATAGCTCGGTCGCCAAGTTGTCGACTTCAAGGGCTAGCCCCATGAGCTGGGTTGATTCGTTGGCCTGCAAAGACTGGCTTAGTGTGTTGGCCAGCGCGAGATCGCCCCTTAGCCGCGCGCTCAGGATGTCGTATTCTAGCGAGGCAGCTAATTCGGCAGTTGTAAGGGGAGTGCTGCCCGCGCCAGATCCGTTCGACGACGCTTCCGTAACCTCCGCAGTTTCCATCCCGCGCTCGGTCGCTGCACTCGCTGCGAGGTTGTTGTCGGCGAGTCTGCTGGACTCCCCTGCGTGCCCCACAAAAGCGCTGTCTGCTACTCGGCTTTTTGAAGAGACAACGCCTGGAGCCGTTTTTTCTCTGAGCGGAGTGTCTAAACCTGTGGTTTGCTCGCGAGCTGTGGTTATGCTCACTCCGTGGCCTGTGCTCTCCGCCATCGCAGTATTCGCCATGAATTGATAGGCGAGGGCAGCCCCGATAACGCAACGCACTAAGCGCTTGCCTAAAAAGAAGAAAACATTGGGGGAGAGCCGATAAGACATAACTCCATCTTAATGACGCGTGTCATCGAGCAAAAGACTGATTACGCCGACTAATGAGTGCGTATGTTCGGAATCGATGAAGCGTTAAATCCGGGGTTCTCGAGTAGGTGTCGATTTTGGGCGACGTTTGCGCGAACATTGGCCCCATGAGAAACCTGATCCCCGAGGCTTGATATGACCGAACACAGTCAGTCCTTGTCACAGTCGCAGCTCGACGCTTATTGGATGCCCTTTACGGGCAATCGGCAGTTTAAAGAGGATCCGAGGATTATCACGGCAGCTTCCGGGATGTACTACCAGGATGATCAAGGTCGATCGATCTTTGACGGCTTGTCAGGGCTTTGGACGTGCGGATTTGGCCATAACATCTCTGCTATTAATGCTGCGATCGCGGAGCAGGCAGGTCGACTGGATTTCAGCCCCACGTTTCAGTTTGGGCACCCCGGTGCGTTCCAACTCGCCGAGCGGATTACGCAATTTATGCCCGAAGGGTTAAATCGGGTGTTCTTTTGTGGCTCTGGTTCAGAGGCTGCGGATACCGCGCTCAAGATCGCCAGAGGGTATTGGCGGGCTCGAGGACAGGCCAGTAAAACGCGGCTCATTGGTCGTGCTAAGGGCTACCATGGCGTGAACTTTGGCGGCATCTCCGTCGGGGGCATTGGTGGCAACCGGGCCAGTTTCGGTGAAGGGATCGCCAGCGATCACCTGCGACATACCTGGCTCAAAGACAATTACTTCACGCCTGGCCAGCCTGAGACGGGGGCGGAGCTCGCCGATGATTTGCTGGAACTGATTACGCTGCATGATGCATCGAATATCGCTGCTGTGATTGTTGAGCCACTCTCTGGCTCGAGCGGCGTGTTCCCGCCGCCGAAAGGCTATCTCCAGCGGCTGCGTGACATTTGTGATCAGCACCAAATTCTCTTGATCTTCGATGAAGTCATCACGGCTTTCGGGCGGATGGGGGCAAACACGGGTTCAGAGGCGTTTGGGGTCAAGCCCGATATCATCAATGTGGCCAAGCAACTGACCAATGGCGCCATGCCGATGGGTGCGGTGGTGGTTGATCAATCCATTTACGATTGCTTTATGGATACGAAAGCGCCGCATTATGCGTTGGAGGTCCCTCACGGTTACACCTACTCTGCTCACCCCCTCGCCTGCGCGGCAGGGTTAGCGAGTCTTGATATCCTTGAGCGTGAGCACATGATCGAACGAGTCAACGCGAT
This sequence comes from uncultured Gammaproteobacteria bacterium, assembly GCA_913052075.1. Classification (GTDB taxonomy): domain Bacteria; phylum Pseudomonadota; class Gammaproteobacteria; order Pseudomonadales; family Azotimanducaceae; genus UBA9926. The sequence goes on along the minus strand of CAJXDD010000243.1, from coordinate 2,271 downwards.
CGCGCCAGTTTTCGAGCAGTCCATCCACCAACTCGCGAATACGCCATCGGTGGTGGATATTCGAAACTACGGTTTGGCGGGCGGCATTACGCTTGCGCCGTATGAGGGTGAACCCCTCCGTCGCCCGTTCGAGGTGGCTATGTCGATGTGGCAAAAGGGCTTCTATGTTCGTTATGGCGGGGACACCATCCAACTCGGGTTACCGTTTATAGTCGAGGCGCCTCAGATCGATCAATTGATGAACGCCCTTGGTGAGAGCATTGGTGAGTGCGCCTAGTAGCGGCTAGAGCCAGATAAATTTGGCTAAGAACAACGCCGCGATCACGTAGATGGGAATGTCTGCACGCATCACCCTTCCCCAGCTGCCCAAGCGGATCAATGCGTAACTGATAAACGCAATCCCAATGCCGTCAGCAATCGAGAAGGTGAGTGGCATAGCCATCGCGCCGAGGACGGCCGGGACAAAGTCGGTGTAATCCTTCCAGTCGAGCTCAGCCAGACTTCCCACCATGATGCAGGCAACAAAGAGGAGCGCTGCCGCGGTTGCATAAGGTGGAACGCTCTGAGCAAGGGGCGCCAAAAAAATCGCGAGCAGAAAAAACACACCTACCAAGATCGCCGTGAGCCCAGTACGGCCACCTGCCTCCACGCCCGCGGAGCTTTCGATATAGCTCGTCGTCGACGAGGTTCCGAGTAGCGAGCCCAGCATGGTGGCGCTCGAATCGGCCAATAATGCGCCTCTAAGGTTTTTGATGTTCCCTTTATCGTCAGTCAAACCAGCGCGCTGTGAGACCGCGACCAAGGTGCCGGCGGTGTCAAATACATCAACCAGCAGTAGGGCTAAGATCACTGGGATAAACGCTACTTCGAGGGCTGCTCGAATGTCGAGTTCAAACAGCACTGGCGCAATAGAAGGCGGCGCTGATACGAGTCCACCAAACTCCGAGATGCCGGTGGCCCATCCGAGCAGCGAGGCTAAGAGGATGCCCATGATGATCGCACCAAAGACTTGTCTCGCACTTAAAATGATGATGAGCGTAAACCCAATTAGGAAGAACAGCGTTTCTGGTCGCGCAACGCTGGCGAGGGTGACCATGGTGGCGTCATTGCCCTCAACGATGCCCGCGCTCTGCAGCGCGATAAAGCCAATAAAAAAGCCGATGCCAGCAGAAATGCCACGTTTCAAATTCATGGGGATGCTATTGATGAGCCACTCACGAATCGGAACGATACTAATGACGACGAAAATCACTCCGGAGATAAAAACCGCGCCAAGCGCCGTTTGCCATGGGTGACCCATGCCGATCACGATGACATAAGAAAAGAATGCGTTTTGGCCCATGCCTGGGGCAAGACCGACTGGCAGCCGGCCGACCAATCCCATGAGGATTGAGCCCAGTGCTGCGGCAAGACAGGTAGCGACAAAGACGGCTCCGAAATCCATGCCCGCATCCGACAGGATGGCGGGGTTCACAATCGTGATGTAGGCCATGGCAAGGAAGGTCGTTCCAGCCGCGACTAGCTCTTTAGTGATGTTAATCGGCGAGTCTGTCTCTGAGAGGTGACGCAGCCACGATGATGGCTTGGTGGTCTGTTCTTCTGACATGGAGTTAATCAGGCGAGTTAATGGTCCTAAGCGCACTTTAGCAGCTTTCGTCTGGGTGACCAGTGCAAGAAGGGGCTTCAACCCTTGGTAGAAACCGAAGCAATGGCGTCACTCACTGTATCGATTTAGACGGGAAGGCGAGGGTATAACGCCGCCTCATCTAGCCTCTGATGAGGCCTAGTACCCGCTCTCTTGTAATCCTATGTTGATTAGCACCCTACTTTGTATGCTGGTTATGACAAGCTGGTCGGAGGCGTGAATTTTGAGAGTAATGAGCGCCTATAAAGCTGAGCCACCAAGTGGCATTACAGATCGTGCCCAATGGGTTGACCGAGAACAGGTATTCAAAAGGATTGACGGGTGATGGGTCACTGAGAATTAAGAGCTAGGAGCTGGTGCAGGAGCAGGATTAGGAGAGAGGAATAGCTCAGCTCGCTAGTGAACGTCTCTTCCTACCGGGTCGAGTCAAAGGGTCAATGTGCAAGGAATCCAGACTTCACTAATTGATTGGGTCCTGCTCTACCGTTTTTGGCTCTAGGCCGTAATCGGCTCTGCTGCTGCCGCGGAATTCGATGCTCGCGCATCGATGGACTGCATCACTTCGGCGCCTTGTCGGTAGCTTGCCAGTCGCTTTTGGTGATCCCAGATGGCTGAGACAAACATAA
>CAJXDD010000242.1:0-4301 GCA_913052075.1 uncultured Gammaproteobacteria bacterium | reverse complement strand
CATCAATCGCAACCCCAAGTCGTATTTGTTTGCCATCATTGGCGCTGAATATGTCTTACAGCTATTGCCCAAGGGCACCCATGATTTTGACAAATTCATCAAGCCCTCAGAGCTTGCGAGCGCGATTCGCGCCGAATCGCTCGATCTAAAGGATATCTGCGGGATGAATTACAACCCGATCACTCAAGTGTACAAGTTAGGCCGAGATACCGACGTCAACTATCTGATGCACGCCGAAAAGCCGTCCGTGGCTCTGTAATGCTGGCTTATGGACTTTGACGGTAAAACTATCTTGGTGACAGGCGCTGGCTCGGGCATCGGCAGAGCAATCGCCATTCAACTGGCTCAACATCGAGCGAGGGTCGTGCTACTCGGCAGAACCGTCGAGAAATTGAAAGCCGTATTTGACGACATCGAAAAGGCTGGCGGCCCTACTGCATCCATTCTACCTGTCGATCTTGAGGGAGCGACCTCTGAGGACTACCAGGTGATCGCAAACGCAATCGCCAATCAATTCGAAGGACTTTACGCGCTCGTCCATGTTGCAGGAGAGCTTGGTGAGCGCGTGCCTTTTGATCACTATCACGAATCCACCTGGCAACGCGTGATGCGAATCAATTTCGAATCCACGGTCTCGTTGACCAGAGCGCTGCTACCGCTACTCAGCAGCGAACCTCACTCCCATTTGATCTTCACGAGTTCGAGCGTAGGCGAACATCCGCGCGCTTATTGGGGCGCCTATGCCGTGTCAAAGTATGCGCTTGAAGGATTTGCCAAACTGCTCGCTGAGGAGATCGCCCAAACAACGAGTATCGACTTAACTGTGGTCAACCCCGGTGCCACTCAAACCGCGATGCGCCGGCAGGCTTACCCTGCTGAGAACCCAGTAGATCTTCCAACGCCGGAAGCGGTAGCGGCACGATATCTCGCGCTTCTTGACCCCGACAATCAACGGCAAGGCGCTAGACGCATGGCCTCAGACGGTACACTCATCGCGCTCAAGGAAACATCGAAGCCGTGGTAGGCTCGGCCGATGCGGCAGATAGTGCAACGGCGCAGCTCCTAAAGTCACCTCGCTCCTAGCCTGCCCTTGATTGACCCCGCACCCCAGCTAGGCGGTCGCTGCAGTCGATTGAATCGCGCTTTGTGCTGTGCTTTTGAGAGAAGAAACTATCCGTTGACCAAAAACTAGCGCCTATCATCCGCCCGACATTGCCCACATCTTGATGCAAAACCTAAGTCTTGTTCATCGAAGCACTCGATGCAGTCACCAAATCGAGAGTTACTTGTTTACCTCGCGGGAGACGCGCACGCGGCGCCCTTTGGGGGACTTACCTTTCCCTTGATGCTGCAGCCTGGGTAATTCAAGACCCGCCATTCGGTAGAGTTCAACCTCGTGCTGATCCGTCACCGCCTTGGTTTGTCCTGCCTTCACGCCAGACGGGATGAAGAAAGACCCAAAGCGAACCCGCTTCAGTCGGCTCACCGTCAGCCCTTGTGACTCAAACAATCTTCGTACCTCTCGATTACGTCCTTCCATCAAGACAACGTAATACCATTGGTTCGCGCCTGCTTCGTCGCGCCCCTTGCGAATATCCGTAAAACGAGCGACTCCGTCCTCGAGCAGGACCCCTTCCTTCATCGCTTCGAGCTGTTCCTCTTTGACATCACCCAATACTCGGACCGCGTATTCTCGGTCGATGTTGGCGCTAGGGTGCATTAATTTACTGGCTAAGGCGCCGTCCGTCGTGAAGAGCAGCAGTCCAGAGGTATTGAAGTCGAGCCGCCCGACGGCAATCCAACGCCCGCGACCAAGCTTCGGGAGTGCCGAAAACACTGTTGGTCGCCCTTCAGGGTCATCGCGTGAACAGATTTGGCCAGCCGGTTTGTTGTATATGAGATGTCTATGCGCTGCCTGCGATCGCCTAAGCGGCTTGCCATCGACAGCAATCCGATCATCGTCGGTCACTCGAAGCCCGACCTCAGCAGGCTTGCCGTTAACCAGCACACGCCCCGCTTCAATCCACTGCTCCATGGTGCGGCGGCCGCCAAGCCCTTGCGCGGCCAAGACTTTCTGTAATTTTTCACTCATTTGAATTTCTGCTCATACCGTGCCAGCGCAAAGGGTTGAGAGAACAGCGCCTGCTTGCTGGGCCCGGTCACACGTCTTTATTCTGATCCAGACCAATGTCGGGCTCGGGGTCGTTGCCCCCTTCTCTATCATCAGCGGTATCATCGGCTGAATCATCGAGAAGGAGTTCCTCCTCGCTTTCCATAGCCAAAACCTTACCCGTCTGCTCACCTCGCGAGTCGCCAGGTTCGAGGACATCCCAGTCCTCATCACGCTCTTCCGGGCGCAGCGCCATCGCCTGTCTTATATTTTCCTGAATCTGATCGACTTGCTGCGACACGGCATCCAGGTCAGTTTCGTTCGCCCCTTCCAGTTCTAAATCTTCTGGCTCGAGCTCGATGCTTGTCATCTCAATCAATGGTTCTTCGATAGCAAGTGACGCCTCCTCGGCGGCTATATCCTTGATCTCCTGAAGCGTTGGCAACTCTTCCAGGCTGGCAACATTAAAATAATCCAGAAAGTGTTTAGTGGTGGCGTACATCGCAGGTCTACCTGGCACATCACGATGACCAACGACGCGGACCCATTCTCTTTCCAGCAACGTTCGAATGATGTTGGTTGAAACCGCTACCCCTCGTATTTCCTCGATATCACCGCGCGTGATGGGCTGCTTGTAGGCAATCAAAGCCAAGGTTTCAAGCAGCGCCCGTGTGTATCTTGGCGCTCTCTCTTCCCAGAGCCTACCCACCCACTCCGAGTATTTTTCCTTCACCTGGAAACGGTATCCCGTAGCAACTTTCTTCAGCTCGAACCCGCGCGATTCACAGTCCGCCTCAATCTCTGCGATCGCGTCTCGGATCTCACTACGAGTCGGCGACTCCACAATAAAGAGCGACTCAAGATTATCGATCGTGAGCGGAGATTCTGACGCCAAAATTGCGCCCTCGATGATGCGTTTTAACTCTGCCAATTCACTCATCTTCTTCCACCTCTGGGAGACTCTCGGTCAAACTCGCCGCTCTCGTTTTGACGTGAATCGGCGCAAAAGGAGCGGCTTGTTGTATTTCGATCAAGGATTCTTTGATCAATTCCAGAACGGCGATAAAGGTAACAACAACGCCGCGTCGTCCCTCCGATAGCTCAAACAACTCGATAAATGGCAAGAATTGGTCACCCGTGTTTTTCACTTTGAAGAGTATCTGTGACATGCGCTCCCTTGTGGACAGCGGCTCCAGCGAAATATGGTGCGAGGCAAACTGATCGGCCCGCCTCAATACACTTGCTAGTGCCGTCAACAACTCCTTCATGTCTATATCAGGCAACGGCCTGGGGCGGTTATTCTCGGGGGCTTTCGCTTTCGCCAGCCAGACCTCTCGATTGACTCGCGGCATTTCATCAATGGCCACAGCCACATTTTTAAACCGTTCGTACTCCTGAAGTCGACGAATCAATTCTGCACGGGGATCATCTTCATCCTCGTCAGCGGCGTCTGGGCGCGGCAACAGCATCCTCGACTTAATCTCAGCGAGCATGGCTGCCATCACCAGATATTCACTCGCCAATTCGAACTGAAGTTCTTCCATCAGCGCGATGTATTGCATGTATTGCTCAGTGATTTCTGCAACCTTGATCTCCAAGATATCCAGGTTCTGACGCCTAATAAGATAGAGGAGCAAATCGAGCGGACCCTCGAAGGCCTCTAATATGACTTCGAGCGCATCTGGGGGAATGTATAAATCGGATGGCAACTCATTGAAAGGAACACCACCAACCAACGCCAACTCACTTTGGCGTTTCGGCATCGGTGCTAAAGGTTGATCCTCGGGGGACTCTGGTTCCTGGGGTTCGGTCATAGCGAGCGATAATCCAGGCCCATAACCGAGCGAACTTCCTCTAGCGTCGCACGGGCTTGGGCGCGCGCTTTTTCACACCCCTCAGCTATGATTGAATGCACCAAATCCGGGTTCTGTTCAAATTGCATCGCGCGTTCACGCATTGGCTGTTGCTCAGCTAGAATCGATTCAGCCAGCGGCGCTTTACAATCAATACAACCAATACCAGCGGAACGACAGCCTTCTGCAACCCATTCGCAGGTCGCTTCATCCGAGTAAATTTCGTGTAAGTCAAATACGGGGCACTTAGTTGGCTCGCCCGGATCCGTTCGTTTAACCCGCGCCGGATCGGTGGTCATGGTTTTAATCTTTTGGGTCACCGAGTCTGGCTCCTCTCG
>CAJXDD010000241.1:0-4318 GCA_913052075.1 uncultured Gammaproteobacteria bacterium | reverse complement strand
AACTCTGCGACAAAGGGTTTGTGCCTTTTGATTTCTTCTAGGCTAAGGCCCTGGATTTCATAAGGGAGCACGAGCCAGTCATCCCTTTGATTAATGACAAAATCTGGTTTCAGGCTCACCCTGCTTTGTGACGGCTTCTCATAAAGGCAGGCAATTCGAACTGCTTCAGGAAAATTTTTACGCAACCGGGATCTCAGGTGGTCGAGCACTGCGAGCGTATTGCGACCGGTGGCGAAAACATCATCTACAATTAGCAAGTTGTCTTCAGCGCCCAGTGTATCTAGCAAATACTGGGTCCCGTGAACCTGAATATCAGGGGCCGCTGAGTGCAATTGCCGAGCGTAGTCGGGCGCACCCTGGTAGGACGTTCGAATGGCAATGTGGTCGGATGCAACCCCTAGCGTTTGCAGGCACTCTTGTACATAAATGCCTACCGCCGAACCCCCTCGCCACAAACCCACGATAACACTCGGCCGAAACCCGGACGCGTAAATGTTAGCTCCGAGTTGGAAGCTTTTATCGATGACCTCCTGCTCGGTGAGAAATGATTGAGTTGGACCCATGGTATGCTCTTCGACGGACAAAGAAGCATAACGCAGCATGGTTCAAAAGCGCTATTTGGATGCAGAGAAATTGCTCGAGGACAGCTGGCATCTTGGCGCAATGGTATTGGCGAGTGGATTTAAACCGGATTTCATCGTCGCGATTTGGCGGGGTGGTGTGCCGATTGGAATTGCGCTGCAAGAGTTTCTGAAAACGTTTGGGGTTGCGTCCGACCACATTGCGATTCGGACTTCCTCTTACGAGGACATCGATCACCAGTCAGACGTGCGAGTGTTTGGACTTAACTATCTCGTCAGTCGCGTCACCGATGACGCTTCCCTCCTCATCGTGGATGATGTCTTTGATACCGGACGAAGTGTGGCAGCCGTGATCGAGGAATTGAGGCGAAGAGCGAGAAAGAATACGCCCACTGACATTCGTATCGCCGTGCCTTACCACAAGCCAGCAAGAAATGAGACGGATCGTCAGCCTGACTACGTGCTCTATGAAACCAGTGAATGGTTGAAGTATCCACACTCATTAGAGGGGCTTTCTCGAGATGAAATCAAGCAGCATCGGCCCAACTTAGGGCGCATCATTGAACAAGCTTGGCAAGAACAATAGTCATTTACAGGAGACATCCATGACGAATCCAGCGATTGGGCCCCACGTGGTCTTGGATCAGGCCGGGTTTATTCACGAGACCGCTCGGTTGCATGGAAAGGTCTACGTAGGGCCGGAGGCCTCGATCTGGACCTATGCGGTCACCCGATCGGAACTGTATGAAATACGGATCGGCGCTCGCAGCAATATTCAAGACTTCGTAATGATTCATGAAGGCAACGGCACAGGAACATATGTGGGAGAGGATTGCTCGATCACGCACCACGTTACTCTTCACGGCTGTATCATCGAAGACGGCTGCCTGATTGGGATTAACGCGACCATCATGGATGGAGCCAAAATTGGGCGAGGGTCGATAGTTGCTGGTAATGCGATCGTGAGGGAAAATGATTGCTTTCCATCAAATGCCGTGATCGCTGGTGTGCCAGCCAAGCAAGTCGCTGAGCGGGACAACTATGCTGCCAATGTCGAAAACGCTCGCTTTTATCAGCGCCTCTCTGATCAGTATCTGAAAGGGATGGATCGCTTACCAAGCGAATAGGAAGATCAACATTTGCGACTATACATTGCGGATTGTCTGTCCAATCACTTACCGGTTTTGGTCTCACTCTGGCGTGTTGACAGTCGAACTAGCAAATTTTTGTGATGTCAGGGTGACTTGAAGAAGGTGGTAGATACTTGGTCAATTGTCCATGTAGAACCTTCTTCGATTAAAATAGGACTCGGCAGGGTGCCCCTCACTCGCAAGCTACAAAGCCTTGGTTTGCTTTTTTATACAAGAATTTGCAACGCAGAACCGTCGTTTAAGTGAATATACAAGCAGACCAGCCGGGTATCACTTTAATCCAGTCGCTCGAGACTTCCGAGTGAATCGTGTAGAGGTTTAGAAACTCGAGTGACCAAAACATCCAAACAAACCCTGAGAGGGTCATCATTGAATATTCGAAAGTGTCTATTTCCAGCCGCGGGATACGGAACCCGCTTCCTGCCTGCTACTAAGGCGATGCCAAAAGAGATGTTGCCGATTGTGTCTAAGCCCCTTATTCAATATGGCGTCGAGGAGGCTCTCGAGGCTGGTCTACATCAAATGGCGATGGTAACAGGGCGTGGCAAGCGCGCTCTGGAAGACCACTTTGATATTAGTTACGAACTAGAGGATCAAATCGAGGGATCAACAAAGGAAGAGCTATTGAAAGGCATTCGCTCGATCATTCGTCGCGCCACCTTCTCCTACACTCGGCAGATCGAGATGAAAGGGCTAGGTCATGCGATTTTGACGGGCGAGTCGCTGATTGGTCCAGAACCTTTCGCGGTGATCCTGGCTGACGACCTTTGCTTCAATGTTGACCAAGGAGTCATCGCTCAGATGGTTGATCTGTATCGCCAAGAGCAGTGCAGCATCGTTGCCGTTGAAGAGGTGTCAAGAAGCGAAACTGATAAATATGGAATTGTTTCGGGACAATCGCTTAGTGATCAGGTCATCCGGGTAGATTCTATGGTTGAAAAGCCGGATCCAGCTGATGCGCCAACTAATCTTGCAGTTATTGGCCGATACATTCTGACTCCAGATATTTTCGACATCTTGCGGCACCTACCGCCTGGTCGAAATGATGAGATCCAACTGACGGATGCCCTCAATCAGCAAGCCCAAAAGGGCCGAGTACTGGCTTACCGTTTCAAAGGGCAGCGGTTTGATTGCGGGAGCGTCGAAGGTTTTGTCGCGGCAACTCAGGACGTGTACCAGAGAGAGTTTTGAGTCGATTTCCAAAAAGGTGTTAGGAAAATTACTGAAGCAAGCGATCAAAGTAATGCTTCAACCATAAGCAGGCACATGCGGCTAGAGCGATTGAGCGGTTTGGGTTAACTTGCGACAAGAATCTATCATTAGTTCGTCAAAAAGATGCAGGCCATCCTTGATGCCATCTGAGAAGCTCTTTGAAAGAGCTGCATGGCCGATGCTCATTTAGAATTTTCGCTCTTCCGTTCGTCCACTGGATCCTTTCTGAGTTCGCGCACCGTGTCAATGGAGATCAGCATGACCACAAACAACGAAATACCTAAAATATCCCCTATCAGATAGCCGAGAACTCGACCGAGCTCTTTATGTGGGCCGTCATAACCCATCATCATTAATTGAAGGAAAATAGTATTGAGCGCTGCTGCAAGAATACCCGCGAGTACGAGGCGCCCCCATACTGCGCGATCGTGCGTGACCACATGGAAAGGGTTCAGTCGCCCTAGGCGGAGTATTTCGAAAGCAAGGTAGGCGCTAAAAGTTCCTGCTACGACAGGGATCCAGAGATTTGGTGTCCAGTGGCCCCATAGAGCGACGTGGAGCCCATGAGCGAATAATAGCGGTAGAATCGCTCGATGTCGGAAAAGCCATACAGCGAACACCCGGACGCCGTGAGGGAGAAAAAGGAGCGCGTTAAACTGGTTTGATGGGCCATCGACCAGTCCTTCGAGATAGGCGACTCCAGGGTAGGTCACGTAAAACGAACCCAAAAACCAAGCAGTGATAAGCGCGGTGCGTCTCAGGAATCCGGCACCGGATCCGATCAAGAATCTCACAAGATTAAATTGACTGGTTTAGAAAGAATTAAGCGTGATTCAGACAGAGTCGATATAACCCCGTCTTGCGGCCCTCGGCTGGTCGAAGAATGTTTTGATCGAGGAGTGACTTTAGTGCCCGGTGATAGGTCGGTGCGGATAAGTCTCTGCAGTAGACACTGCTGCGTAGCTTTCTGCTAGTCACCAGACCGTTTTCTCCCTCAGAAAATTCTGACATGGCGTTCAAAATCAGGCGTTCATGTTCGGACATCTCGGCTAAACCAAAGTCCTTTTCCATACTAAGTATGACAGCCTTGAGCTGCGCCAATTTTTTCAAATTCTGCAGTTCCACGCCTTTCTCCCCGATCTCTACACGCAAGAGTAACAGAAAAATATTATTAGGGTGTATAGTTCAAATTGATTATTGATCTCTTTTGTCGTTCGAATAAAAGCACTCGGTTGCTATAGAATTTTCCCTAAACCTTACTGATACCAATCAACTAGACGTTTCGATACTTGATCAAATTGGTAACTATTGAATCAATTCAGAGAGTCGGAATCGTTTGACCTGGTAAGTCGATCCTTGTTTGTTCGTTCTCAG
>CAJXDD010000240.1:0-4457 GCA_913052075.1 uncultured Gammaproteobacteria bacterium | reverse complement strand
CTCAATGTTTATCGAACCTTTCCAAGTTGAAATCTGGATGAACGAGTGGGAAACGCGCTGCACCCATAACCTAGCTGAGACCTGTGTTGCCAGTATCACGGTGGCAACGTTGCTTGAGATGGGCGGTTACGACTCAAGTGACCTGGCTGAACTACTGCCGATGAAACTGACTTACGGTGATATTGAAGGTTCTATCCGCCTAAGGTCCGCCATCGCTGCGCTTTATGATGAGCTCCCGATCGAGCAAATCACGATCACCCACGGAACCATTGCCGCCAATATGCTCGTGCATAAGACCCTGCTCGGCAGAGGCGATGAGGTGGTTTCTGTTGTACCCACCTATCAGCAGCATTACTCGATTCCTGCAAGCCTCGGAGCAGAGGTTCGCCTGCTTAAGCTGCAAGAACACCATGGCTTTCTGCCCGATCTTGAGCGCTTGAAAACGCTGGTCACGCGAGAAACCAAGCTCGTCGCGCTCACTAACCCAAACAACCCAACAGGCGCATTGATTGAACGCCCTATGCTTGAGGAGATCGTTGATATCGCCGACTCAGTCGGAGCAGCGGTTTTGTGCGATGAGGTCTATCGAGGTACGGCTCAAGCAGGTGATGGAATTTCAACGTCCATCGTTGATCTTTACCCCCGGGGCATTAGCACAGCGAGCACCTCTAAAGCGTTCTCACTGGCGGGTTTGCGGGTGGGCTGGATTGCGGCCCCTACCGAAATCACCGAGCAAATCGTTATCCACCGAGATTACGACACCATTTCCGTCGGCATGATCAACGACCACTTTGCCTCCATCGCCCTTGAAAACGCGGACAAGCTGCTCGCGCGCAGCCAAACGATCACACGAGAGAATCTCGCCAAGCTCGAAACCTGGATCGAAGGCGAACCAAGCGTCAGCTGGGTGAAACCTCGCGCGGGCACCACAGCCATGATCAAGCTGGATATCCCCATGACATCACGGGAGTTTTGCATCGATCTCTTGCAAACGACCGGCGTCATGCTGACACCCGGAGATGCTTTCGATATGGAGGGGTATGCGCGCCTCAGCTTTGCCAACGAACCTTCCGTCCTGGAGACCGGCCTAGACCTACTATCGGGTTATCTGCGGACCAAGTTTTAGCTGCCTTAAGGTATCCCGCTACTAGACTAAACTTCCCTAACCCCTTCCGTTTTTGTTGCTTCTGACGTTGATACGTTATGGGCTGATGTATCTGTTCGACTGTGTCTGGGATACGCCCTCGAGCAATCTCTCAGGACACTTGTCTCGATCCACTGCACCAGGTCTGCGAAGTGATTGGAACCAAGAAAAGACGACCATCGAGGCTAAGCGAGCGCTAACTGCTAACTGCTAACTGCTAACTGCTAACTGCTAACTGCTAACTGCTAACTGCTCGCTACGCTACTACCCAAACTCTCGCTGGCAAGCGTGGACTCCCCCTTTTTTATGGTCCCGGCAAGATGCGGTTGAGGCTGGCGCAATCGGGGTGATTAAAGCGCGTTTAAAAAGACGGTCTCGTGCTATAAGGCGTCAGTTGAAGCTCGTGAGTCCAGCATGACGGATGCTGGGTATGCAGATAATAGAACGCATCGGCTATCGCTTCTGGGCTCATGATGCGCTCCGGGTGGCGCCCGGCAATAGGCAATGCGCGCGTTCCCGGTGAATCAATCAGGCCATCAACAATGACACTAGCCACATGGATGCCGTGCTCCGAGTACTCCTCGGTTAGCACCTGCGCGAGGGTTCGCATCATGACCCGTGGATAGTAAAGACTTTGCCCGGTGCGGCGCTTACGACCGCGAAGGGATGACGCGTTATTGGTAATCAAAAACGAGCCTCGACCGCGCTTTCGCATGGCTGGCAGCGACGCTTTGGCAACGAGGAAAGGACCCCGGCTGGCGATGTGCTGGGCCGTATCGAAGAGTTCCGTGGGAATATATTCGAGCAGCTCTTGATCAGGCGGGAGATCCCGACCTTCCAAATAGCCGGCGTTGATGACGACGGACTCGGGTACACCCCGCTCTCGAAGAACCCACTCAAAGGCCGAGTTAATGGACGCTTCGCTGGTCAAATCCAGCTCTAAGACGTCAGCGGTTCCGCCCTCTGATTGAATAGCGTCGAGAAGCGCACTCGCGTTCGCGCTCGATCTCGTCGTCAAGACGACATGAAACCCGGCCCGAGCAAATCGTAACGAGATCGCACCGCCAACCCCCCACCGAACGCCCAGAGGCAAATCTGCATCCGAGACATCGCCGCCGTGAGCAAGTCGAGTATTACGGCCATCGGACTGCCACTTCGAGGTTGCGCCGATGACCACTGCTATCGGTTTGTTGTCGGTATTTGAAGCGGCTTCGCTCATGTTCAATTCCAAATTCTTTCACTGGGCAATCCAGTCAACTTGCCTCAAGAGGATTGCGTGGTCAGCAGCGAGCCAAGTAGCCAAGGGCATATAGGAATCGCCGAGCCATGGTCTTAGACCCTGCGCTGCTTTTTCTTGATAGCTCTTTTTAAGGACTTTATTTAAGAACGCAATTTAAGCGATCCATTCAAGTGCTCTACTTAAGTCCTCTATTTCAGTGCTCTGTTTGACCGCGCGCTTTGGTGCGCGCTTCAGTCATCTCTTAGCTACCTTGGTTACTGGTCCCAAGGAATCATTCGCTCTCTAGAACCCAGACAGCCCCGGGTCGACTTGCACTCCAAACGATTTGAGCCCGCCAGCCAACATTCGGTACTGACCGCAGGTAAAAATAAGGTCCATCATCTGCTCAGTAGAATAAGACTCTGCTAGCGCTGCCCAAGTTTCATCGCTCAAGCAACAATCCTCGTGTAACTCATCAGCAGCAGTCACTAGATACCGGTCATGCCGGCTCCAGATCTCCGCCTGAGGCCCTTTCGCTATGGCATCAATTTCCTCGTCGCTCAAACCAGCGTCGCGACCGATGACTTTGTGTTGCGCCCACTCGTATTCAGACCCTGCCAACCATCCGGCCCTTAGAATCGCGATTTCTCTGTCCCGCGGCGATAGCGAATTCTTCGCAAGAATGTGGTTAGCAAACACAAGCCATCTTTTCGCTAACTTGGGATGATGGGCGAGCGTCTTAAAAATGTTGAGCACATTGGAGCGATTGCCCATACCTTGCAGCGCCTCTTTTTGCTCGTCATTCCAATCACTGGGATCAATAGGCGGTAGCCTTGGCGTTGTTGGTGTCATTTCTTGCTCTCCTTGATTGCTAGCTTCGAGAGTAAAAGAAACCCTTTTTCCGGGAAACCTTTTCTCATCGAAGGCGGTAATCAGCATCGACCCCTCAATCTCCTTCTTAGGGGGGCGTTAGCCAGGCGCGACCAGACTCACCAGGAATCTATCTCGCCATTGGGTCAATCAAACAGTTCAGAAGCAAAACGTTTCAGCCTAGGACCAGGTTAAGCCTGCAATCACTCACAAGGTGTGGCACTTGCCAGTTAGCATCTACTTGGCTAGTCACTGCAGGGGCATCCGCTATGGGGCGAATAGACCAGGAAGTTCGTCATCTGATGCATCAATGATGCGATCAACCCAGGCGTGGAATTGCTGGCCACCTAATTCGTTTTTTCCGAACAAGACGTGACTCTTTGCGCCAGATCGCAAATTTCGTTGCTGAGCAATTCCTGTCGCGTAGTCTTCTTCAGCCACAACATACTCAAGAAAACGAAACTGATCTTTTGCTTCCTGACGAGCCTGATCTGTCACTGGCTCTTTTTCCATCAGAAATATCTGGTTGGTATACGACTGATCGGGCGTTGGCCCGGGGAATAACTGCGAGATCATGACCGAACGGCCCCCGCCATCAAAACTAGCAATCGAAATATGAGGAAAGATCGTCCATACGCCCGTTAGCAATCGCTCAATGGGCCAGTCTTCCTCGGGCGCATCTTCGAACTCCGCCCAAGTCTCATCGGGGCGACCCATGTGCGTGTGGGGACCCCAACTGTAGTAATTCGCTTTGTTACCAATCTCGGTACCGAACGTTTCCCGATGCAAGATGGGCAAATGGTAGTAATCGAGGTACCCGTCATAGGCCACCTTCCAATTCGGCCCAGCCACACGCTGAGTTGAATGGTAGTGCCATGTCTCAAATCCGAATTCAGCCAATAACGCATCGTAGCCTGACAAGAAGTCTTCAATCGGCAACTCAGAATTTGGATCAACCGTGACCCAAATCAATCCTGCACGCTCAAGGCATGGGAGTTCGGTCAGCCCGTGCTCGGACTTATCAAGGTCACCAAACTGATCATTCGAGTAAATCGCGACCAGATCGCCTTCGGTTGAGAAGGTCCACGCATGGTACGGGCAAGTGAATTTATTGGCATGCCCGCAGCCTTCTGCCATCAACTTCGCACCGCGGTGGCTGCACATATTAACGAAGGCCTTCACCTGACCCGATTGGGTTCGCGTGATCAAGATCTGGACACCGGC
>CAJXDD010000239.1:0-4482 GCA_913052075.1 uncultured Gammaproteobacteria bacterium | reverse complement strand
TGAGTGGTTGGATGGTCGCGGCGTTACGATCAAAATTTGGTCCGCTGCCCGACCAAAGCATGCACGAAAAGACCACCGTGTCGGATCTTATTCAAGAAATCTACACCTTCTTAAAGCAAGCCGATGCAAGAGAACTGCGACACATTTTCATCGAGCTGGATGAGGCGCGCGAAGCAGGTCAGCCTACTGATGCTATTTTAGAGCGAATCGATCAGTTCGAAACGCACGTTGTACCCATCATCGCGGACATCGATGCGGGCTTCGGTAATGAAGAAGCCACCTACTTACTTGCTAAGAAAATGATCGAAGCAGGGGCTTGCGCGATCCAAATCGAAAACCAAGTCTCTGATGCCAAGCAGTGTGGACACCAGGATGGCAAGGTCACCGTTCCCCACGAGGATTTCTTGGCGAAAATTAACGCAGTCAGATACGCCTTCTTGGAGCTCGGTGTGCCAAACGGCATCATCGTCGCTCGCACGGACTCACTCGGTGCCAGCCTGACTCAGAAGGTTCCTGTCTCTAAAGAGACTG
Source organism: uncultured Gammaproteobacteria bacterium (assembly GCA_913052075.1). GTDB lineage: Bacteria > Pseudomonadota > Gammaproteobacteria > Pseudomonadales > Azotimanducaceae > UBA9926. The sequence continues at coordinate 3,951 of CAJXDD010000239.1, read as the reverse complement.
GCGACCTCGCAAGCCAATACAACGCCTTCTTGGAATCAGCGCCCGTGAACGATCTCTCGGAGCTGGCAGAAAACGACATCATCATTCACCAGCAAGGCAACCTCGTTAAGCCGCTCAGGCTAGATAACGGCCTGTACGCATTCCGCAAGGACACAGGGTTTGACCGCGTGGTGCTCGACTGCGTGACTAGCTTGAAACATGGGGCGGACCTCCTTTGGATCGAAACGGAAAAGCCCAATGTCGCGCAGATCGCCGGCATGGTGAATGAAGTACGTAAGCACGTGCCAGATGCAAAGCTGGTTTACAACAATTCGCCTTCTTTCAACTGGACGCTGGCTTTCAGAGAGCAGGTCTACGGCGAATGGCAGGCTGAAGGCAAGGACTTGAGCGCTTACCCAGACCCCGCAACCACGCCACGAGGCCTCATGGCCCCTGAGATGGACGAAACGCCTCTCGCACGAGAAGCTGATCAGCTGGTCCAGCAATTCCAGCGGGATGCATCTCGCGAAGCGGGTATCTTTCACCATCTCATTACACTGCCCACATATCACGAGACAGCGCTCGGTACCGATGTGCTATCCCAAGGCTACTTCGGGGATCTCGGTATGCTGGCTTATGTAAGAGACATTCAGCGCCAAGAGATTCGGCGTGATATGGCATCAGTGAAACATCAGGATCTCGCAGGTTCCAACATTGGCGATGATCACAAAGAGTACTTCTCTGGTGAAAACGCACTGCTTGCCGGTGGTAAAGACAACACCATGAACCAGTTTTAACCCCTTGGCGCCAGTCCCCGGCGCTTGCACTTCGGTGCACCCCTCGATGAACGATGTCAGTCGTCATCTTAAACGCCTCCTCTGGGGGCGTTTTTTTTGGGGTATAGTCGATCAGGTAGGCTTCAGACGATCGTCTTACGGGTATCGCAATGGAACATTACGACGTCATCATCATAGGGGCGGGCAGTACCGGGTCGGTGCTCGCTAGCCGATTGAGCGAGAATGCGGACCGGTCGGTTTTATTAATCGAAGCAGGGCCCGATTACCAAACCGCTCATAGCTTGCCATTTGAACTGGTGAATTCGCACCGAAATGCCCTAAAGAACCACGACTGGGGTCTCCGCTACTCACCCACCGAAACCCAGAGTGTGGCGCTCCCAAGGGGCAGGGTGGTTGGAGGCTCAAGCGCAGTCAATACCACCATTGCCTTACGGGGGATTCCCGAAGACTACGACAGCTGGGCAGAAGCGGCTGGGGCGAGCTGGGCTTGGTCTAGCGTACTTCCCTATTTCAACCGCCTCGAGCGCGACCTTGATTTCGGTGATGCGGCACACCACGGCGATGCTGGGCCAATCACTATTGCCCGTTATAAGCCCCACCAGCTATTGCCGCACCACCAAGCATTCATGGCAGACGCAGAAGCACGGGGTTACCCCCATTGCCCCGACGCCAACCATCCTGATGAATGGGGCGCTAGCCCCCAGCCCATGAATAAAATAGGAAGGCTAAGGATCAGTGCCGCCATTGCTTATCTCGCCCCCGCGAGATTCAGGCCCAATCTCACCATCTGGCCCGATACCCTCGTTAATCGCCTTTGCTTTGAGGGCAAGACGTGTACCGGCGTTGAAATTGCCGCCCCAGGCGGAACACCGACCGTTGTGCAGGGAACCCTTGTCATTTGCTCAGCTGGGGCCCTGCTGACGCCAACCTTACTCATGCGATCGGGAATTGGACCAAAAGCCCAACTCGAACACTTCGGTATCCCGCTGCTCGCCAATGAGCCCGGTGTTGGCGCGAACTTAAGCGATCATCCTGCGCTGTCGGTAGTCTGCCAGTTGAAAGAAGGCATCGAACTCAACCACGACGACCCGCTGATACAGACTATTTTGCGCTACACGACAGACGGCGAGTCAGCGCGCAACAACATGCAAATCGAGCTACTCAGTCACGTGGGGCGCCCCGATGGCCCAGCCCGAATCGGCATCGCCGCATGCTTGGAATACCAAGATGGACGCGGCGCACTTTTCTTAAGTGGCACGAGCCCTAATGACCCACCGCTGATTCATAACCACTTTTGCGAGGACCCGCGAGATCGCGCAGCGCTCACTCAAGGCTTTGTCGATGCGCTCGCGTTCACTCGATCACCGCTCTTGAGCGACATGATAGACACCGTTATTTTTCCTGATCCCGCCCGGAGCCAGAATACCGATGCCATTGGGCATTTGATCCAGCGGTTCTGCGGCAGTGGCTATCACCCTTGCGGGACCGCCAAAATGGGGGACCCCAGTGACGCCATGAGCGTGGTCAACGAATGGGGCCAGCTCCACCGCTTAGACCAAGTCATGGTCGCCGATGCCTCCATCATGCCCTCCGTGCCGCGGGCCAACACCAATCTCACGTGTCTCATGATCGGCGAGAAACTTGCACAGGATATCAACACCCATCCCGCCAATTTCGGATTGAATTGAAGTGAGCTAACCATGCCCAACCCGCCTAATCTCGTCTTTCGTTCGGCCACTGTCTTAGACGGCACTGGCGCGGAACCCATCGTCACGGACGTTGCAGTCACCGATGATCGGATTTCACACATCGGTCAAGCCCCCGCTGGCGAGGAGGAAATTAACTGCGAGGGTTACGTGTTATCGCCTGGATTCATCGATGCGCACGGACATGATGATGGCGCGTTTATCAGGCACCCAGATATGACCTTCAAGCTTTCCCAAGGCGTAACGTCCGTCGTCAATGGCAACTGCGGCTTTAGTGCTATTCCAGCCTCGCCTGATGTTGATTGGCGCCGCGCCAGTGGCGGCATTCTCGCTGGGCTTCGTGGGGACTTTACAGACCTTGAAGGTTACTTCCGTGCAGCGTTGTCTGGGGGTCCCGCGATCAACAATATGATGCTTGTTGGCCACAACACCGTCCGATCGCTTGTGATGGGCGAAGCGAAAACCGCACCCTCAGCAAACGAACTGCGCCTGATGCGAGAGCAAATCCTCCTCGCCATGGAGCAAGGGGCGTGCGGCTTTTCCAGTGGGTTGATCTATCGGCCCGGGCGCTACAGCGACACCGAAGAAGTGACGGCACTGGCTAGCACGGTGGCGGAATTTGGCGGCCTTTACACGACGCACATGCGGAACGAAGGCGATCATCTATTGGAGGCGGTAGAGGAGGCACTGACGATCGGCAAAGATGCAGCTGTCCACACGCACATCTCTCATCACAAAGCAGCGGGTGAGCCTAACTGGGGCAAAGTGACGGAATCGCTCTCCAGAATCGAGCAAGCCCTTGCAGATGGCCAAGGGGTCTCGCTCGATGTCTATCCCTACACCGCTGGCAGCGGTCGCATGATCGAATATTTCAATCTCGACCGAATCAATGAAGATCTCGCAAGAGTTATCAGAATTGCGAGTTGCCCAGCCTTCCCAACGTTTGAGGGCCGCATGCTCGTGGACATCGCGAGTGAGGAACGTCGCCCCCTGACCGACCTTGTACACACTATCCTCACGGCACCCAAGGGCGACCAAACGCTCTGCATTCAATTTCTCATTGACGAGCAAGACATTCAGACAAACCTTAAGTGGCGAGACATGATGGTCGGCTCAGACGGAATCCCGAACCTAAAGGGCAAACCCCACCCCCGGCTTTATGGCACCTTCCCTCGTATCCTTTCGCGATACGTTCGCGATCAAAATATTTTGTCGCTCGCTGAAGCAGTGCGGCGGATGACCTCCCTGACAGCGGCAACCTTTGGAATATCTGATCGCGGTCAAATTAAAGAAGGGTGGTTTGCGGACCTTACTTTGTTCGACCCCGAGCGCGTTCACGATGAGGCAACCTATGATGCGCCTCAACAGCTGGCGTCAGGTATCCATACCGTTGTTGTTGGCGGCAAGGTCGCATTTCAATTGGGCCAGCATCGCAACGCCGGATCAGGCAGCATGCTCCGCTATCGTCG
>CAJXDD010000238.1:0-4499 GCA_913052075.1 uncultured Gammaproteobacteria bacterium | reverse complement strand
AGATTGTAGGCCCTCAAAAAGCAGCAGAGCTGCTCTTTACTGGCGAGCTCTTCGACGGTCAAGCGGCTGTTGATATGGGGCTAGCAATGAAGGTCGTCCCGCACGATGAATTGCTGAGTGAGGCGGGAGCGCTGGCGAGCAAGATCGCGGGCAACCCCCCGCTTGCCGTGCGCTATCTGAAGGAGGGGTTGAGGCGTCGTCAGACCCACGATATCCATGAGATGGGTAGCTGGATTTCCCAAACCCTAGGCGTTCTGTTTCAAACCGAGGACCATAGGGAGGGGGTTGCCAGCTTTTTAGAGAAGCGAGATCCCGTATTTAAGGGGCGGTAATCGTTCAGTGCCGATTTCTGGATTGCTAATAACTAGGGTGGTTTAGAGTTCGCGTCGTGGTGGTATTGGATACCTCACTCAGCCTGCCCAGCAAATGAGGGCGCTTCGGATTCAAGATGCGCCTGCTGGAGGCTTTTTTCATAACGGTAGCGGTCGAAGCGTTCGAGATATCATTAACAAGTATCCGGTGATCGCCATTCCCTTCGGAACCAGACTGGAAGCGGGATGCGAGAGTGAGCTCCAGGCGCAAGAGAGACAATAGAAATGCAAGGAAATCTACTAGCAGTAGAAGAAAAATATCGAAGCACGGAGAGCCCTGAGGGAATGGGCGGCGCATATGGAACTTGAACAAACAGTATTCATCCCCAGAGAGCCAAGCGTCGTTTGGGCTGGGTTAAACGATCCCGAGGTATTGAAGCGGTCGCTGCCAGGTTGTGAACATTTTGAGGTTACTGGTGAGAATCAATTCGAGATGTTGGTGACCACCCGAATCGGGCCGGTAAAGGCGACTTTTAGAGGAAATATTGAGTTGAGCAATATTGAGGCTCCGCACCGCTATGTGATCAATGGCGAGGGTAAGGGCGGTGTTGCCGGCTTTGCAAAGGGCAGCGCGTCAGTAGAACTAAAACCTGAGCAGGAAGAGGGTATCGAAGGGACAGCTCTTTCGTATGCGGTATCGGCCAAGGTGGGAGGCAAAATTGCGCAACTTGGCGGTAGGTTGATTCAAGGTGCTGCCAACAAATTGGCAGCAGAGTTCTTCACGGAATTCAAAAACGAATTGGGTGGGTCAAGTGAGGGGAATTCAGGCTTAGACGCTTGAAGCGCCCATAGCCGAATGCTAAAACCAAAGTAAACCGGAAGGGCTCGCAGGCCAAAGCTTGAGGCCGCGCGAGACGGTGTTGAAGAACCTGCGACGAAGAGTCTGAGATAAAAACTATGCAAGATCACTTAAAGGAGGGATCGGGTGGAGATTAACCTCAATGTAAACGGACGGAATCGGTCGGTGACCTGCCGAGCTAACGCTACCCTGATTGAAGTGCTGCGTGAACAGCTCAATCTAACCGGCGCGCATATTGGATGCGACACCAGTCAGTGTGGTGCGTGCACGGTGCATCTTGACGGCGATGCCGTTAAGGCGTGCACGTTGCTAGCTGCGCAGTGCAGTGGGCATGAGGTGAAAACCATTGAAGGGTTAGCGCTAGACGGCAGCCACCATCCGATGCAGGAAGCCTTCAGAGCGTGTCATGCGTTGCAGTGCGGTTTTTGTACGCCGGGGATGATCATGTCCGCGGTTGATTTGGTTGAAAAATCAGACGAGCTTGATGAATCAATGGTTCGTGAGCAGCTAGAGGGAAACCTCTGTCGGTGCACCGGCTATCAAAATATTGCGGCTGCGGTCATTGAAGGAGCCAACCGAATGAGAGGAAACAAGGTATGAGTGAGGGCATCGGACAAAGCGTTCCGCGAAAAGAGGATGGCCGGTTCATTACTGGCCAAGGCCGCTACACCGATGACATCAAGCAGGTGGGGCAAACACACGCATACTTCGTGCGCTCGCCCCACGCGCATGCTGATGTTGTGAATATTGATGTTGAGGAGGCACTAGCGGCTCCTGGCGTTATCGCGGTGCTGACAGGTGCTGATGTGACGGCTGACGGACTTGGCGGGCTACCCTGCGGTTGGATGATCCACTCTAAAGATGGATCTGAAATGAAACAGCCGCATCACCCAGTGCTCGCCGATAAGAGGGTGCACTATTTGGGTGAGCCTGTGGCTATGGTGATTGCCGATACCGCACTAGAGGCAAAAAATGCCTCTGAGTTAGTGGCCGTAGATTGGGCTGAAAAACAAGCGGTTGTATCGGTCTCGGAGGCGCAGGCTGCCCCTGCAATTTATGACGATATTCCGCAAAACACGTGCTACGAGTGGGCGCTTGGCGACAGTGACGCCGTCGAAAAGGCCATGGAAAAGGCGGCTCACGTCACGCGGATCGAGCTCACCAATAATCGACTTATACCCAACGCGATGGAGCCTCGCGCTGCACTTGCTGAATATAACCCTGGCAGTGATGAGCTAACGCTACATACAACGAGTCAAAATCCTCACTTGGCAAGATTGATACTGACCGCGTTTGTCCAGATTGCACCTGAGCACAAGCTGCGTGTTATCGCACCAGATGTTGGGGGAGGGTTTGGTTCAAAGATATTCGTCTACTCGGAAGAGACGGCACTTGCATGGGCTGCCAAAAAATTGGGGCTGACGATCAAGTGGACTGCGGAAAGAAGTGAGGCTTTTCTTGCGGATGCGCATGGCCGTGACCATGTCACGACCGCGCTGCTTGCGATGGACGAGACCGGTCAGTTCTTGGCGTTTAAAGTCAAAACTACAGCAAATATGGGTGCCTACCTTTCTACCTTCGCCTCCAGCGTGCCCACCTACTTGTATGGGACGTTGCTTGCTGGCCAATACCGAACCCCAGCGATTTATGTGGAAGTGGATTCAGTCTTTACGAATACGGCACCCGTCGATGCTTACCGAGGGGCGGGACGGCCGGAGGCTACCTATTTGGTAGAGCGGATTGTGACCAAAGCGGCAACAGAGCTCGGTAAGGATCCGGCTGAGCTTCGCCGCCAGAACTTTATCAGAACCGATGAGTTTCCTTATGAAACACCTGTGGCACTAACCTACGACATAGGAGATTACGAAGCGTCACTCAATAAGGCGCTAGAACTGTCGGACTATGAAGGGTTTGCTGCACGCAAAGCATCTGCGGCGGCGAAAGGAAAGCTGAGAGGCATTGGTCTTAGTTGTTATATCGAGGCCTGCGGGCTTGCTCCTTCACAGGTAGCAGGTGCACTTGGAGCGGGGGTTGGCCTCTGGGAGTCGGGTGAGGTGCGTGTCAATCCAACAGGGTCGGTCAGCGTCCTAACTGGCTCACACAGCCATGGGCAGGGTCACGAGACAACATTTGCGCAATTGGTCGCTGATAAATTGGGCGTCCCAATTGATGATGTGGACGTCGTTCATGGAGACACCGGGAAACTTGATTTTGGGTTGGGCACGTATGGCTCGAGGTCGCTTGCCGTGGGAGGGTCGGCGCTCGTTAATGCTGCGGATAAGGTGATAGAGAAGGGCAGAAAGGTCGCCGCGCACCTGCTGCGAACGGAGCCAGACAATATCGAATTCGAAGCGCCAGTGTATCGGATGAAGAACAGCAATGAGTCCAAGACGTTTCAAGAAATTGCTTTCGCGGCCTACGTCAATCACGACTATCCGGATGATCTCGAGCCTGGGTTAGCCGAAAAGGCGTTCTACGACCCAGGTAATTTCACGTATCCCGCTGGCACGCATATTTGTGAGGTCGAAATCGATCCTGATACGGGGGTAACTAAGATCGTTCAATTTGTCGCGGTTGACGATTTTGGCAATTTGATCAATCCAATGATCGTGGAAGGGCAGGTCCATGGGGGTATCGCCCAGGGAATTGGTCAAGCCCTTTTGGAGCAGGCGGTTTACGATGATGCAGGACAGTTGATTACGGGATCGTACATGGACTACTGCATGCCAAGAGCGGATGACCTCCCGAACTTCACGGTTGGTATGACCTGCACGCCATGTACCCACAATCCAATTGGAGCGAAAGGGTGCGGAGAGGCGGGTGCGATAGGTTCGCCTCCGGCGGTCATTAATGCGGTGCTAGACGCCATCGGCGAGACCGATATGGATATGCCAGCCTCGCCAGAGCGAGTCTGGAGCATGATAAAGCGCGCTAATGCTAGTGCGGCGTAGGGGGGGTTATGTACGAATTTAATTTTCATCAACCGGAAACAGTCGAGGCAGCGATAAACTTTTATTCCGAGTCCGAAGATCCTATGTATCTGGCCGGGGGGCATACACTAATTCCATCAATGAAGCAGCGGCTCCGTGCACCTACAGACGTGATTGATTTGTCGCAAATTCCTGATTTGAAATCGATTTCGGCCGAGGGAGATGCCCTGATGATTGGCGCCCTTGCCCGTCATGCCGATGTTGCTCAATCCGCTGTCGTCGCAGCGACCACCCCAGTGTTGGGTAGGCTAGCCAGCGGTATTGGTGACCGACAGGTCCGTAACCGAGGGACCATGGGTGGCTCAGTCGCAAATAATGATCCTGCTGCAGACTATCCGG
>CAJXDD010000237.1:0-4557 GCA_913052075.1 uncultured Gammaproteobacteria bacterium | reverse complement strand
TGGCGGGGCGTTGGTTTGCCATAGACGGCAAGCGCCTCCTTCAAAGCGTCGTCTCGCTTGGCGAGGATATTTAAGGAACGGGTGAGTGCGCGCTGATCCATGATGAGACTCTATAGTCTTTCGTTAAGCATAGAGTCCCACCCCTGGTGTTGTCATCGGCTCAATGGCGAATGGTCACGCTAGTGTCACTCCGATCGTGGCGACCTGCTTGAAACGTCTGGCCGTCCAGGCTGTTGCTTGAAAGGTTATATAAAAATAGAATATGCATATAACTTTACGCAAATTCGTCGGTACTATGACAATCGAACCGTTTTATGATGCGGCGACAGGCAGCCTCAGCTATTTGGTCGTTGATGACGCGACGCAGTGTTGCGCTGTTATTGATCCAGTCTTAGATTTCGACCCTGCCAGCGGTGAGGTCAATACGCATTCAGCGGATGCGATACTGAAAACCATCCAGTCTCGAGCACTGACGTTAGCGTGGGTACTGGAGACCCATGTCCACGCCGATCATTTGACCGCGGCCCAATATTTGCGTGATGCCACCGGCGCCCCGGTAGCGATTGGTGAGGGTATCCGCAAAGTGAGAACGCTTTTTGATCGTGTCTTCAATACACCGAAGAATGGGCTTTCAGTTGACGTGTTTTTTGACCGGCTGCTCGCAGACGGTGACGTGATTGCTGTGGGCGACTTGATACTCTCGGTTTTATCGACACCTGGGCATACGCCTGCCTGTGTCTCGTACTACTGCGACGGCGCTGTGTTCGTTGGCGATACGCTGCTTCGGCCTGATTATGGGACGGCGAGAACGGATTTCCCTGGTGGCGATGCGGGCGTTTTATTTGACTCCATTGGGCGTTTACTGGAATTGCCCCCTAGTACCCGGTGTTATTTCTGTCACGATTATCCGAGCGATCAAAGCGGCGACTATACCTACGTGTCTGAACTTGCCGAGCAACTGAGCCACAATGTGCAACTGAAAGGCCGCAGTCGTGAAGCGTTCATCGCATTCAGAAGTGAGCGCGACAGGGCGCTTGCTACACCACGGCTGCTCTATCCTTCTATTCAAGTGAATTTGCGAGCCGGGCAATTTCCTGATCCAGAGTGCAACGGAAAAGTGTATCTGAAGCAACCTTTGGTCTTACCCTAATGCTGTGGGCACTCGCGTTACCCGGTGCGTTGGTTGTCGGGTTTTCCATGGGGCTATTTGGTTCGGGTGGGTCAATACTGACCGTGCCCATCTTGGTTTATCTCCTTGGGTGGGAAGAAAAAATCGCCATTGCCTCGTCGCTCGCTATTGTCGGGCTCGTCGCGTTCATCACCAGTCTTCGAAACCTAAGAGAGGGTAACATCGATTGGGCGGCTGTCCTCTGGTTTGGACTTCCCGGCGTGCTAGGCACTTACATCGGCGCTTATGTCTCGCAGTTTTTCCTTGGTTGGGTGCAAATGGCCGTGTTTGCTGTGGTGATGGCGATTGCCTCGGTATTCATGATTCGTCCGCTGCCCGAGGGCAGAGCAGCTGCACCTCAACACGGAAAAGGCTGGGTCATGATTGAAGGATTGATAGTCGGCGCACTAACGGGCTTTGTTGGCGTGGGCGGCGGCTTTGTGATCGTCCCTGCACTTATGATTTTGGGCGGGCTCTCCATGATGAGTGCCGCGGCCTCTAGTCTCGTGATTATCGCCGTCAAATCTGCGGCAGGATTTATTGGCTATCAGCAGATCCTTGTTACGACGGGGCAGTCGCTTGATTGGACCGTTATCGCCTGTTTTGTTGTTTTTGGGGTGCTAGGGAGTTGGTATGGCTCGGTTTACGCTCAAGGCGCAGATCAAGTGCGATTGCAGCAGTGGTTTGGTGGCGGTCTGATACTGATGGCAGCGTGGATCTTATGGCGCACGCTTCTCACGAGTTAACGGTCATCATATGATGGGTGACGTGCGGACACAGCAGCTGTCCGTTTTGACCCACTCGCTGCTAGCTTTTGAGGAGCAACAATGAGCGCGACACCCAATCAGGTACAAATTAGCGGACAGATTCAACTAGCCGATTTAGATGCGCTCAAAGCCGCCGGGATCGGAACAGTTATCAACAACCGGCCCGATGGTGAGGCGCCAGACCAACCTAGTTCCCAAGAGGTTGAGGCGAAAGCCGCGGAATTGGGGATGAAATACTTCTACGTTCCCGTCTCGCCGAGGGGGTTGACCGAAGACAATCTTGAGAAGATGGCAGAGGCGCTTGAGGCTTCGGAAGGTGAGGTGTTCGCGTACTGTCGAACAGGTAATCGCACGGGCGTGCTGCTAACTGCGGTAAGTCAATCAGGGAACTGAGGTTAGCGAGTTTAGTGAGCCGCTTCAGGTGGCACGCTTGTTATTCGTATGAATCGCGGTGCAACGGTTGAGGTCAGCGTCGACAGGTCTAGCGAGCATTGAAGTCGCCACAAGATCAAAAAAAGTGAATGTGGGCCGAGAGGTCATGGGCGCTTAGGCTTGCACTTGCCGGCAATAGAAACACCGGGCCTCGTAGATGGAAGATCGCCAGCTTCTTATCCTCATCTAGGTCATAAAAGATCATCAAGTAGATTATCGCTTCTGGTGAAGCAGTCTCGCGCTCAAGCGTCCAGAATCCCCAATCGCTTATCAACGTCCATTTCAGCAACAGCTGATCAAGCCAATTGCGGACTTACTGTGATCGTTTCGCGCCATTAGAGTTTAGAATTCTTAAACGCCGAAATGGTTAACCCGTGGGAATGTCTTTATCACTGGATGTCTTTATCACTGGATGTAATGGATTCAAATCCCCTCCGTTAGATAGAAAAGTGCCTGCAACGTCCTCAATGCTTTGGTTATAACCTTAGCGCCCGATATGGGTATCTCAAGTCTGATCGAGTCTCTATACTCGGTCGGGTATACGGAAGGAGGTTTCGAGATGAGTGATCAATCTTATGTCCCGCCCAAGGTCTGGGTGTGGGAGTCACAAGATGGTGGGCGGTTTACCAACATTAACCGGCCGATTGCGGGTCCCACCCACGACCATGAACTTCCCGTAGGCGAACATCCCCTACAGCTCTACTCGCTCGCCACACCTAATGGTGTCAAGGTAACTGTGATGCTCGAAGAGCTGCTTGAGCTCGGACATGACGCTGAGTACGACGCTTGGATTATCAATATCGGTAAAGGCGATCAATTCGGCTCCGGGTTCGTGGACATCAATCCAAATTCAAAAATCCCCGCGCTGTTCGATCGGGGGACTGAGCCAGGCACGCGCGTGTTCGAATCAGGTGCCATTCTCTTGTATCTCGCCGAGAAGTTTGGTGCTTTTGTGCCAACAGATTTGTCTGCGAGAGCGGAGTGTTACTCATGGCTCATGTGGCAAATGGGCAGCGCTCCTTACTTAGGCGGCGGCTTCGGACACTTTTACGCTTATGCTCCGGAGAGGTGGGAGTACCCGATTAACCGGTTCGCGATGGAAGCGAAGCGTCAGTTGGATGTGATCGACCGGAATCTTGCGACGCGCACCTACTTGTGTGGTGATGATTACACAGTGGCGGATATGGCGGTCTATGCGTGGTACGGGGCCTGCGTACTGCACAACATCTATGACGCTGCTGAGTTCCTAGATGTGGCGAGCTACACCAACATCATTAGATGGGCGAAAGCCATTGAGGAGCGGCCAGCAGTGGAGCGAGGTCGACGGGTGAACCGGTCCTGGGGGCCAGAGGAAACCCGCGTCGTTGAGCGCCATTCGGCTGCCGATTTCGAGATCAAGGCGGCTGAATCGTAGCCGCCTTCAGCCTCTGCTAGGCGTGCCGAGCTCGCATGCGGAGGCTATGCTTTAAGCGTTTCGAAGCAAGCAGTGGCCAGTTCTTGGCCCTTGGTCACGAAATGCGTTTTGAAAAACGCAGGTTGACCGTCCGCTAAGAAATCCTGAGGCGTGAGCACGCCTGAGAATACAGGGATACCGGTTTCGAGCTGGACCTGCATCAATCCATTAATGACCGCATGCGCAACGAATTCGTGGCGGTAGATCCCGCCGTCAACGACCAACCCACCGCAGCAAATCGCTGCATAGTTATTAGTCAGCGCCAAGATTTTAGCTTTGAGCGGGATCTCGAACGCGCCAGGCACCTCGACGTAATCGATGCTTCTTGTATCGAGCCCCTGAAAGGTCTCGGTGAATGCGTCGCGCATCTCATCGACGATGTCTCGATGCCAGCAGGACTGGACGAAAGCGATACGTCGCTTGCCACGGGTTTCAGAAAAATTGGAGCGGAATTCATTCATCTGTTGTTTCCCTATTGTCGAGTTAAACAACAGGGCAACAAGGAAGGGGATGACCACCCCTCGGATGGTCCGGATCGTTCCTCATTCTCATAACCAGACTATTACTGTCGGCTTCGGAATCCCACCGAATCTGCTGTCCTCATGCTGAATTCGGGATGAATCTCCGCATGAGCGCCCGCGGGCTACGCCATGGATTGCTGGGTGATTGTACCCATCATTCACAAAGGTCGATTACCGCCGGTGGGGACTTACACCCCGCCCTGAGAATTGCACCGA
>CAJXDD010000236.1:0-4560 GCA_913052075.1 uncultured Gammaproteobacteria bacterium | reverse complement strand
CGCCGTGAAGTTGGCCGATGCGCATTTTGCGAACCACAGTGAAGTCATCGCCCTGTACTCCACCAGGGTAGAGCTTAAACTTCACGCGTCCCTCGGTCTCAGCATCGATCGTCTTAAAGGCTTGTCTCAGGTCTTTAATCCATCCAAGGCCATCAGGCGCGACGGTTGCGATCTTGTAAGTCCGAGCCTCGAGAGGGAGCGAAAACATCACCGCCAATAAGCCGACCAGTTTAATTGTTTGTCTTAACGTTTGTTTCAATGTTTCTTTCAACATAAACGCACCTACTTCAACCGTACCATCATCGCCCTCGCTTCGACGCCAAATGCCACCTTACCGTTAGACGCGGGCTCGACAGCGATTGATCACTAAAGAATAACCACAACCCCGTTGGATACTGTCAATTTTCGGGTGGCCTTCGCACTAGAAGTACTCATCAGACTCAGCGAGTAAGACCGCCGCCCTTCGCTGAGCGACTCGATTGATCAACGTGAGATCCAAGGCAACCGGGTCTGCGTTCACCACCTCTGTCAGCAAGCGGTCGTGCAGTTCCTTATCAAATACGAGCTTTGCATACTGCTCGGCATAAATCACTTTCGCCATGAGAAATCGCCCGTCTGAGTATTCAATCGCTCGCTCGAAATGCATGCGCCCCTTCTCGGGCTTGCCTCCCATGGATGCAGGTAGAATCGTTTCGAGTCCTCCCATGTAAAGCTGAGCGGAACCCTCAGCCCACCTAGGATCGAGTGCCAGCACCCGCTCTAACAAGTACTTCACTCTGCCCAGTTGTCCAATGGCTCGCATATCGCCGCTATTTGCTTGGATGTAACCAGTCCAGGCAACCGCCAATTGATAAGCGGGGTCGATCGCTTGAGCGGATAGCCCGTCAACTCTGGTCTCGAATGATTTAAAAGGTAGCTGGCCCAGTCCGCACAATTCCCGCCGCTTGAGGCAAGCCCCGCGCTGGGCGTAATCGAAAGCTTTTGTCGCGAGAATCTGAGCTCTCTCCTCTTCAACCAGCGCGGTGAACGCGCCATTCAATTGGCTGGCAGCGAGGTATAACGACGGATCACCCTCACCATCCACCAAAAAACCGTCAATCAACACTAAGTAGGCTGGTATCGCCTCTTTGACTGTTTCAATATCTGGCGAGTTCAGAATAGCGGAGGACAGCCGGTCCGCTATGCCAGACGTCACTGAACCCACCAGAGACGCACAGCCAGACGACATGGCGATCAGTGTGAGTAGCGCAAACCGCTTTAGAAGACTGATCATTTGAGCGGCCGCGAGCCCATAGAACCTCCCCCCTTTGAAGAGCGATTGGGTGGCGCCTGTGCCCTGCCGTTCAAAATCGGCCAATCTGAACGGAACATCATCGATCGCCAATCGATTACACCTCGTCTCTGACATGATGCCGTTCATTTAAGGTAATGACTGATTTCTCACCCGAACTGGCGGCGCGAAATCGACTAATGCTCGTGTAATAGGGATTAAAGAACATTTTAGGGGGAAGTCCCAGGACGTGCGCTGCCCAAACATTGACCACACCTCCATGGCAGGTGACTGCCACCGTCTTGCCCCGGTTCTTGGAAACAATGTCATTAAGTGCGCTAATGGCTCTCTCTACAAAAGCATCGAAGTCGTACCCTTGTAGCTCACCTCGCATCAATGCTTTCCATGCCTCATAATCTTCTTCCTTTAATTGCTCAACAGGAATGTAATGGTCGGCTTGCTGATCATATTCAGCAACCCCGTCCACTAATTCGATTGGCAAGTCGAGTAGCTCGGAGAGCGGCGCTGCGGTCTGCGCAGCTCGGCGCATTGGGCTGGAATAGATAGCTGAAATAGGTTCCGACTTCAGATAGTCAGCCATCTTTCGCGCCTGCGCGTGTCCATTAGGTGATAATTCTGGATCAGCGGCCCCACCGTCCTGTCGAATCACCTTCTCTGGCAAGCCGTGCCGAATAAGTATCAGTTCCATTATTTATCTCCAAACGATGTGAGCGTTAGCTTTCGCAGCCCGTGGCTTATTGAGGGTTTCTCTGGTTCGAGCTGCGCTGTCAGCCGAATGCTTAATTCATACAAAGTGCCGCTCCACGTTCCTAGTGTCTCACAAAACGGGGCTCACACAACGATCCCTAAGCCTCTGGACCCTCTGGCTTCCTCTGTGGCTCTGCCAGATTTGGGGCAAGGGCTGTTCCCAATCGCGGCAAAAAACATTCAACAGAGGATAACTTGGTTAGCCGGTTTGATGACCTGGAACCCGCAGGACCCGCGCCCGAACAAACGCTTTAGCGCCGGTATTTCCATAAAAAAACGGGCCCGCAGGCCCGCTTAGTAAATAACAATTTCTGCCTAGCCAATTTAAGTGGCAGCGATCGAAACGTTGTACACACCGGCTTGCCTTGCAGAATCCATGACGTGGATCATCGTCTCTGTGGTGCTATCCGGGTGGGGTTGAACGACGACCGGGGCCTCTGGGTTCTCGGCATGAAGACGCTCAATGTTAGCTCGGACCGACCGAAAGTCGATGTCCCTTCCTCGAATTCGGATTCTGTCTCTGTTGGTGATCTGCACAACAATGCTTTGTTTATCCGCATCCTTCACGTTTTGGTTTTTGTCAGGACTATTAACGTCCAAACCAATTTCTTTAACGAAGGTCGCCGTTACAATGAAGAAAATTAGCATGATGAACACCACGTCCAACATTGGTGTCAAATCAATCTCTTCGTTCTCTTCCCCTATGACAGCTTTACGTCTACGCACAGACCTCTCCTTAATTCTGTCTCAATGACCCTTGCGCATTTTACTCCACCGCTAGCCCGGCTAACTCAATCTATGTTTAGCTTCGATTGCTCCCGGAAGCTTTGTCCCCACCCCGTGGCCCTTCGATGCCAAGCCTGCCGTGGCTATGCGGCCCTATAATGCACTTTCCTGTGGGCTGCTTCAATCCACAACCCGACAATTTTGAATGCCAAGAAAGCGCTAGAAATCGCCTATTTAAACCTTACTTACACCCCAACTCGGCCAATCTAGAAATGCGAAACCGAACAGTGGTCGATGAAAGAGCGTTGTCACCGGTCTACCAATGCAGCTATTTTTATGCTGATAGCTACTCGCGCTTTGACGACCGTAATACCTAAACGGCTGTTAGTACTTTGTCGGCTACTTGTTTAGTGCCGTTATCAAAACGGACATACTCAGGATGACCACTCCTTGAGCCACTACGCTCGCTTAGCGCTTGCGTTGATAACCTTGCTGACGGTCGTGTAGTGCAAGTCGAGCTGAGCGCCAATTTCGGCCAAAGTGTACCCATAGTCGATATGTGCGGATCTGATGCGCTCGTTGCGCTCGGTGCGAGATAATTTCTGTGCCCCTCTGAAAATCATTTTCAAAGACTTTCTACGACCTGCAATTTTTGGCGCGGGCTTGGTCGCACTGGTTTTCTTTAATAATTTCTGCATCCGGTCAATAAAATCATCCCCTCCAAGCAATATTTGATGGGCTCGATGGTCTAAGGGAGACCCCTCGACTTCATCTTGCTCAACATACTGCCTGAGCGACGCGACAGGATCCCGCGAACCGATTGCTGAATAAATGTCTTTTGCGGACAACATCTCCGGGACGGGCGCTTCACGAACTAACGCTGGGTAACTGCTGTGGCGATAGTTAGCGGGTGCTTTTGCTGCTCTCACGCGCACGGGGTTCAGCGCGGCGTGTCTTACAATAGGCAAAAGGAATGATTCTTTTTCGAAAACTACGCTCTTGAATCGACCATGAAAAACCGGGCCCTCCGTCCCGTGCCGACGATTATAGAGTTGAGTATAGACGCCGTTTAATTGCCGCATTCCTTTACTCAAGTTTGAATTAGGCACCTCGAGAATCAAATGATAATGATCGGGCAGCAGCACAAAGCTTTTGAGCTCCCATCCAAATCGATCGACAACGCCCGCAAGAACCGATTTGAAACTAGCGAAATCCTTCGCATCCACAAATGCATCACGACTTTGCAATGCCCGGCCGGTTATATAGTAGCTGGCTCCTGGATATTCGATTCTTGGTGGCCGCGACATAAACTCCCCTTTTTGCCTTGAATCAACTATTCCCGATTGACTCGATTTTTCTGCGCCACAAGAGCTCGAAACGATCCTTGTGACGTCGACCGCTTAGTGCCGATTCCCTCCTGAGGGATAAGCACGAATGGCT
The DNA here is from genome assembly GCA_913052075.1 of uncultured Gammaproteobacteria bacterium. Classification (GTDB taxonomy): domain Bacteria; phylum Pseudomonadota; class Gammaproteobacteria; order Pseudomonadales; family Azotimanducaceae; genus UBA9926. The sequence continues at coordinate 356 of CAJXDD010000236.1, read as the reverse complement.
CCATTGCCCTTGCAGATACAGAACAAGATCGGCAGCGCTCTAATCCCCTGTATGCAGTTCAGGTGATGATCATCTTGGTCAGCGTCAGTCATCGAATTGCTCACTGCCAGGAACATCTCTCGTTTTCGCTATGCGGCCGGCCATATTAACCAGCCTTTTGAAATCGAACAAGGCGTTCGACCAACATTTTCTGCTCGCTTGACTCTTCTACTAGTCAATGTGTAGTTTCGGGAGTCCCATTGAGGATGTAGTCACAAACGTAACGATCATCCCTTTAAGATAATTTACCCAGGAGGCTTTCTATGGCTGTCGATAAATTCCCCATCGAAGCGGGACACATTATGTTGTTCGCGCGA
>CAJXDD010000235.1:0-4576 GCA_913052075.1 uncultured Gammaproteobacteria bacterium | reverse complement strand
AGATGCCAAGCGCATCCGTGCCCTCTGTATAAGTACCGATCAAAAGGTCCATGCTAGCGACTGCCCCTTCCTTCGAGTGAACGGAATCGCGCAAGTGACGCGACCTCCCCTCTTTTGTTCACTGACTTCCTGCTCTCTGACTTGCGCCTGGCGAGTTCCGACCTGGACTGGGTCGTCCAAGGATTCGAACGGCGGTATGCTTTCCCTAACCTACAAGCGAGCTCCCATGCCGGCCTATCGTCAGCTCCAAACCATTGCCCTTCCCATCATTCTCGCAAATTTAGCGACACCATTGGTGGGATTCGTCGATGTTGCAGTCATCGGACAACTAGGCGAAGTCCATCTGCTGGGCGGACTTGCGCTAGCAACAATGGTCTTTAGCTTTCTCTTCTGGGGGTTTGGGTTTCTCAGAATGGGAACGACTGCCCTCGTCGCCAATGCCCTAGGGGGAAATGACCCCGATCTCGCGCTTCAGACACTGATCCGCGCGATGACCCTTGCCTTACTCATTGGGTCGACTCTGTTGCTCATCCAATCGCCAATCGCTGCAATCATTTGGTCCTTAACGAGCGGCAGCAGCGCCGTGGAGGGAGCGGCGCAAACCTACTTCGAAGTCAGAATTTGGGGAGCACCGCTCAATCTCATCTTCATTTGCCTGACAGGATATCTCCTCGGCGCTGGACGCTCGGGCGCAGTCCTCATCCTCCAAATGTTGCTCAACATCAGCAATATCCTTCTCGATCTGTTGTTCGTATTGATTTGGAACAAAGGGGTTGCCGGAGTTGCTGAAGCTACAGTCTGGGCCGAAGGTATCGCTGTGATCGGTGGCCTAATGCTGATTAGGGCTGAACTGAAAAACTTGTCGCGTTCGGTCCTTCGTACCGCGCTTATCGCACCCAAACAATGGGTTGACCTATTCGCGATTAACCGAGACATCATGATTCGCACCTTGTGCCTGATTTTTGCGTTTGCTTGGTTCACGAATCAGGGAGCAGCCATCAGCGATGACGTGCTTGCTGCCAATTTGGTTTTGATGCAATTCGTCAGCTTCGCGGCGTTCTTTATCGATGGTTACGCGAACGCCGCAGAGGTTCTGATTGGCCAAGCCAGGGGCGCTCGGAACCGCAGCCAAACTCGCTCGATCATCCGGGCTAGTCTAGCAACCGGTTGGGCGACCGGTGCGGCAATCACACTGCTCTTTATCCTCTTCATCCCGCGGTTTGTGCCTTGGCTGAGCGACAGTCCAAGTGTGGTCAGCGTTGCGCTCAATTTTTACGGGTACGCGGCGATTGCCCCGCTCATGTCGAGCAGCGCTTATCTGCTCGACGGACTATTTATCGGCGCTTTGAGCTCGCAAATCATGCGGAATGCAATGATTCAGTCGTTGCTGCTTTATCTACTCTTCTGGTGGCTACTCGGACCTCTTGGCAATTCCGGGCTGTGGTTATCGCTACTCATTTTTTATGTAGCGAGAGGCGTGACGCTTTGGCGCCATCGCACGGCATTACAGGGTCTTGACGCTTAGATTAATAACCTTCCCCTACTCAGCGTGTTGCCAACCCACCAAAGCTTTCGCAGAACCGCTCACAATTGCGTATGATCCTCTCAAACCCTGATATCAGTACCGGTTAACCGGCTGGAGAACTTGCCAATGAAAATTTCTACGTTGATGAGCTACGCGCACGGATTTAGAGGCGCGACCCAGGAAGTGGTCGAACTCGAGAAAGCCGGGCTTGATGTGGTCTGGGTGCCTGAGGCTTACTCTTTTGATGCCGTAAGCGCGATGGGTTATATCGCCGCGAAAACAGACCGTGTCACTATCGCCTCGGGGATACTCAATATTTATAGCCGAACGCCGGCCCTGATGGCCATGACGGCCGCCGGCCTTGACGAAATATCCGAAGGCAGATTCATGCTCGGACTAGGCGCGTCTGGCCCGCAAGTCATCGAGGGCTTCCACGGTGTTCCATACGATGCACCCATGACTCGCTTGAGAGAAGTGGTGGAGATCTGCAGGAAAGTGTGGCTTCGCGAGGAGAAGCTCAATTTTGATGGCAAAAAATATCAGGTGCCGCTACCTGCTGACCAGGGCACGGGCCTGGGTAAGGCGCTAAAAATCATCAACCACCCCTACCGTGAAGAGATCCCGGTCGCACTCGCAACACTTGGAGAGAAAAGCGTCGAGATGACCGCCGAGATTGCCGACGCCTGGCTCCCTGCTTTTTTCATGGCCGAGGGAGCCGCAGAAGTGTGGGGCGACGCACTGAAAAAAGGTGCTGCCAAGCGCAATCCAGGAAGGCCACCGCTTGACATTTACGCAGGTGGGGCGGTGGCCATCGGAGAGGGCCTTGAATCCTACCGTGACATGTCGAGATCGGGTATCGCCCTCTACGTTGGTGGCATGGGTGCCAAAGAAAAGAACTTTTACAATCAGGTTTTTAGAAAGTATGGCTACGAGGAAGAGGCCGAGACCATTCAAGAACTCTACTTGTCCGGCCGAAAGTCAGAAGCGGAAGCCGCAATCCCGCAATCCTATCTGGATGCGACCTCGCTCGTTGGCTCTGAAGGATTCGTTAAAGATCGGCTCGCGAGCTTGAAAGAACATGGAGTCACCTCACTGAACGTCTCATTTCTAGGGACCACCAGTGAGGAGCGAGTTAGAAACTGTGATCAACTCAAGAACTTAATCGAGAAAGTTTGATTGCTGCGTTAATACTAAGCCCGACTGGTTGAGAGCCTGTATGGCCATGGATACGAAAGCGATAGAGGCACCCCTGCAGCTTCTGAATATTTTTCAGGACTGCTCAAAGTAACTTGTCGACGTGAAGGCTGTGGACAGTGTGGTCTGATTGCTTGCGCTCACAGCAACTCGAGTCGGCGACTAAAGCCTTGGTTGCCTCTCAAAAAAGTATCGGCCAAAAATCCGTCGAACTACTATCGCAAAAAAAGCGCAGAGATTGGGACACCCGATTTAGGTCGTTGGGTTAGAGCGCTTAGCTATCACGTTTGCGGGGAGATAGTGAAAACGCTATAACACCGAGTACCCTTTTGGGGAGTACATGTGGCCACCACCGAACCCTCGAGATGGGCGATGTACCGATCGCTCCTCATCCCCGTTTATATCCCGTCATTCCTAATGGCAACCTGCCAAGGCGGACTACTAATGACCCTGCCGCTTTATGCGCTGGATTTTGGTCACGGCGAGGCGATGGCCGCCAGCGTCCTAGCGGCAAGAGGGCTTGGCAATATGCTGGGGGACTTACCGGCCGGGGCCGCAACGGCCCGCTGGGGAGACCGCCCAGTTATGCAAATCGGTATCGCTATGATGTTCGTGTCGACTGTTTTAGCGGGTACCGTCGCAAAGACTGCGATGTTACTGATCTGCGCGACCGGGATAGGCTTTGCGATGGCCACCTGGCTGCTCGCAAGACTGGCGCTTGTTGGGGACATGGTAGCGAGTCAATGGCGGGGCCAAGCGCTATCAACAATGGCCGGCCTCCAAAGGGTTGGCCAATTCATTGGGCCCGCTCTCGTTGGCTACTCTATAGAGCAGCTCGGGTTCGACCAGACCTTTTTCATTCTGGCAGCAGGCATAGGCATGACGCTCCTTTTCGTCAACCTGAGCGGGCGCATAACCGCTAAGTCCCCCGCTTCCGCCCTTCCCCATCAATCACCATCAAAGACGCATCACACCGAGCCGCAGGCAAGCTACACCAGTGTGCTAGCCGCTCACAGACGCACCTGGGTCACCGCGGGACAGGTCGTCATGCTGCTCACGTTACTTCGCAGCGCAAGGACCCTCTTAATCCCCGTGTGGGGAGTTCAACTCGAACTAGGCGCCGCAGAGATTGGGATCATTCTTAGCCTAGCCGCGGGCTTCGACATGATCATGTTCCCCGTCGCAGGGCTCATAATGGATCGCTTGGGACGACGCTGGTCTGCCAGCGCCTGTATTGCCCTTCTGGGCCTAGGCCTTGGCCTGATTCCTTTCACGACTACGCCTATCGCGTTTGCCACCGCAGCCATTTTGGCGGGTATAGGCAATGGCTTAGGCAGCGGGATCAATATGACCCTTGGCACTGACCTCGCGCCCGCCGAGGATCGCGGAAGATTTTTAGGGATCTGGAGACTTATTGGCGACTCAGGGTCGCTCATTGGGCCGAGCGTCATCGGTTTCCTCGCGTCTATCTGGTCGCTGAAAAGCGCTATCTGGCTGGTTGCCGCAAGTGGGCCCTGGGCGGTCGTCGTGCTTTGGCTGACTGTTCGTGAGACCCTACACCTGCCTGCATCGTCAGCCGCGACAGCCAATAGCAAATCAGTAAGACCAACGTGATGCCCTTGAAACCTTTACATGCCTATTTCGTTGCCACAGGAAGCTGGTTCCTCGCTTTTGGTCTACAAAGCGTTCTTTTCGCCTACTTAGTGACGCTCGTACTCAATGAATCGGCCGAGCGCGTAGGGTTTGCTCAAATGGCTTATCTCATCCCGGGCACACTGCTCATCCTTTTAGGCGGCAGTGTCGCCGATCACTTTGGAGGTCGTCGCATCGCGATCATCGGCCAACTGTTAGCCGCGC
>CAJXDD010000234.1:0-4578 GCA_913052075.1 uncultured Gammaproteobacteria bacterium | reverse complement strand
GTGCTCGCTCCAAATGTGGGTGTCGCCTATCAATATGCCTTCTCGCGAACCGCCAAAGCGGCATTCATCTCGCATGCCCAGGCAATCGCAGGCGGGCTGCCCTTGGAGGATTTTGTTGTTGTTAACGAAAGCGTTCATGCCCCCATCGTGCAACAGCGCGTCGTGCTAAGGGATCACCCGCTAGGCGACGATCTACTCCATTACATCGATTCGGAGGCGGGCCGATCGCACTTGAAGCGATTGGGCTACCTACCGGCACCGAGAAGCGCGGAGCCAGCGCTATGACCGTCGAGTGGGCCGTCATTACCACCACCATCGAGCTTGCTCTCACAACCACCCTAGTGCTCGCTCTCATGGGCCTACCACTCGCCTGGTGGCTCGCTCGAAGTGATTCATTCATCGCGCGGCTGGCTCAGCCGCTCGTTTCACTGCCACTGGTGTTACCGCCGACTGTGATCGGTTTTTACCTGTTACTCGCTTTTTCGCCCAAAGGCGGACTCGGTGAACTGTGGCTAACCACGTTTGATCGTTCACTAGCCTTTAGCTTTGCAGGCTTGGTGATTGGCTCCACCATTTACTCCCTGCCTTTTTTTGTGCAACCCATGATCGTCGCCTTCAAGCAAATACCTTCATCGATCATTGATGCCAGCCGATTATTAGGCGCCAAAGCCATAGATCGCTTCTTTACCATCGCCCTTCCCCTTGGGCGGCACGGGTTTCTGGTGGCCTGCGTGATGACCTTCGCCCACACCATCGGAGAGTTCGGTATCGTGCTCATGATTGGTGGCAATATCCCAGAGGAAACCCGCGTTGTGTCTATTGCTTTGTTTGATTACGTGGAAGCAATGGACTACCAAAGAGCCCACATACTCGCTGGTGGACTCGTTGCCTTTGCTTTCATTTCCCTAGTGATTGTGGAGTGGCTCAATCAAAGCCACTTGCGCGCTTCTCATAGAAGGTTGGGCCTATGACGGGTGCCTATGAGAGGGATCATGTTCTGTCGGTGAGCGCCGCGGTCACCATCGGTGATCAAACACTCATCCATTGTGAGTTCGAGACCAAAGGCAGAGGCGTCCTCGCGCTCTATGGTCGGTCAGGTGCCGGCAAGTCGACCCTGCTTCGCGCCATAGCCGGCCTCACCTCGCCATCCGCTAGCAAAGGATCACGCGTTTCTTTCGCAGGAGACGTCTGGCAGGCCGAAGGCACCTTCAAGGCCGCCGAACTGCGAGGCGTGGGCCTGGTTTTCCAGGATCAGCAACTGCTGCCGCATCTCAGTGTAAGAGGGAATCTTCAGTACGCATCAAAAAGGGCCCACCAACCCACAGGGGTGAAATGGGAGGAAGTTGTCCAAGCAACAGGTATCGACGCATTACTTGATCGCCACCCCGCCACCCTCTCAGGGGGCGAGCAGCAGCGCGTTGGTCTAGCGCGAACACTGATCAATCAACCTCGCCTACTGCTACTCGATGAACCCCTAGCCTCGCTCGACCCTGCAGCCAGACAGCAATTGATGAGTATTCTCTTGCGCGTGAAAGCTCAGTTCGAAATCCCGATGATCTACGTGAGTCACCGCTGGGACGAAGTCATCCGACTGGCCGATGATGTGCTCTGGCTGGAGAACGGTCAGGTCAAACAATATGCATCGCTCAGCGCGCTGGCAGTGGATTTTGAGATGGCGAATTACCAGCAGGATGAAGCTGCCTGCCTGCTCGTCGGCCGCGCAGTTCATACAGACCTCGACCAAGCGCTAACCGAGATTGAAATTGGTAATCAGTCAATGTGGGTACCGGATCCTACACTGGGCATTCACCAAACCCATCGGTTGCTCATTCGAATTCAAAACGTAGGACTATCCTTAATCGAGCAACAAGATAGCAGTGTGCTAAATAGTCTAAGGTGCAAGATCGTCGACATTGAATTGGGTGAGGCAACTGCACTCGTTCGCCTTGACTGCGAGGGACAGCGCCTTCTCGCGCAAGTGACTCGTCGATCTTGCGAGAGGCTATCCCTCGCAAAAGACCTTGAAGTCTTCGCATCCATCAAGGCCTCGGTTTTGTCATGACAGATGATCATGCACCTCATGCATTCGCTGATTTGACGCCGGATAGCATTCTGGACGCCGTTGAGTCCATCGGCTTCCGAATCGATGCGTCCCTCCTTGAACTCAACAGCTACGAAAACCGGGTGTATCAAATCGGCATTGAGGACGAGGCGCCTATCATCGCTAAGTTTTATCGATCGGCGCGCTGGTCAGATGCAGAAATCAATGAAGAACACGCATTCAGTTTCGATTTATTTGATGAGGAACTCTCCGTCGTTCCGCCAATCCAGGCTACCGGCCAAAGTCTCTTTCGCTACGAAGGCCTACGCTTTTCATTATTCAAACGGCAAGGAGGACGAGCACCACCGGTTGACGATTTAAATTGCTTAGAAACGCTTGGTCGACACATTGCGATGATTCACAACGTCGGTCAGAGAAAAACGTTCGCGTGCCGGCCTACCTTCTCGGTGACCACCCACGGCCATGACGCGGTGCGTGCCGTGCTGGAAGGCACGCTGCTGCCCGCCTCCGCTCGAGAAGCTTACGAAGCCGTGACCACCCAACTGCTTGCTCACTTAGACCAGTATGAGGGGACACTCAAAGCGCAGCGACTCCGGATCCATGGCGATTGTCATATGGGCAACGTACTCTGGCGTGACGACCACCCTCACTTCGTTGATTTCGACGACGCACGATCTGGCCCGGCGATACAGGATTTATGGATGCTGCTATCGGGTCCAGATATCGATCAAGTCGCCCAATGGGAAGCCATCATGCGCGGATATCAAGTGTTGAGGGACTTCGACCCCAGCGAAATCGGACTCATCGAGCCGCTACGAACATTACGCCTTATTCATCATGCCGCGTGGGTAAGCAGAAGATGGCGAGAACCCGCCTTTCAGAGAGCCTTTGCCTTCATCGGCTCAGAAAAATTCTGGTCTGAGCACATCCTTGAATTACGGGAACAACTCGGGGAATTGAGTACAGGAACCAGTCAACTCGCTGACCAACTCCGATCGGTTAGCTTCCAGCACCGACTCTAGAAGACAAAAGCGCGACAGCCCCGAGCTAAAAACAGCCCTGAGCTAAAAACAGCCCTGCGCTAAAGACAACCCCAAGCTATCTCGGAGCAGCCTTCAGCTGAACGGGCGCCGCATACATCGATAGCAGATCCATTCGATCCTCGTCGCTGCACGCTTCAAATCGCGCGAGTCCTTCGACCCCGCTCGGGCGATCAAAGGCTTCATCGGCAGTGCTGGGTAAAACAGGAAGAACGCCACCGGATTGATCGATAGCATCGATACGAGCCGCGGCCCACTCGTTGATGGGAAACAATGCCTGGCCTGCCAAGATGGCTGCGTCTATTTGTTCAGCCAGCGCCTCTACGGTGTCCGGCAAACCGGCAAGCGGGCGCCCAACGGTCAACACGACTCGCCCTTTCGCGCCCGTCAGACCTAGCGCCAAATTTCGTAGATCCTCCCCCGGGGACTTGTCGTAACGCCCCGTCTCGCGAATGAGCCTAACCTCTCTCGCTTTTGCCGCATCAAGGGGGTCGAACTCATAAGACAGCGTCGTCGGGACAATGCTTAGCCGCTGGAAGTGCTCGGCAACCGGCGCCTTTCGATTACTTAACTGCAGCATCTTCAGAACTGAGACATCTGTTAGGTCTCTGCCGTCCTTAGCCCGCCCCTCGCTTTGCGCAATCCACACCGACTGTCTTTCGGCGATCGAATCCAAAATATATTTTGAAGCCGTCGTAAGGTCCTTGTAGACCTCTCTAGGATTAGTCCCTGTTCGATTGATGAAGAAGCTCTTATTCAAGCGCATTAAATCGGTGGCGTAAGCCTCCTCTATCAAATTGTCGCCCACGGCGATTCGAACGGTGCCGAGGCCATGCCTATGTAACGCAAGGTTAAGCAGCATTGAGTCGCCTGCAATGTCGCGATGATTGCTCACAAACAAATAGCCCTGCTCTGGGTCGAGCTGCTCTAGACCTCTGACCTCAAATGATTCCATAGACGACGCGACTAGCCGCTCAACAAATGCGCGCACAAAGTTTTGAAATTTCGCAACCGATGCGACACCGCGCACGGCCCGCTTCAGTCGCATCGACACGAGATAGGTTGCAAGCGGACCGCCCCATTTCGAAAGTCGCGGCATCCACCAGCCAGAAAGAACGGCTAAAAATTTTGGATCCACACACAGCGCTTCTAAGACCTTAGCGACATCTTCGTCTTGATACGGGAATTTTTCGCTCACGATACTCACCGCTCGATCCATCTGAACCATCAATTTTTGGCGAAACCGCCGGCGAAAATTATAGCGATTTTCAGGATCGAACCCCATGAAGTTATTTGAACTCAAAAGGCACGAATACACGCTGGAAGCGCGTGATGCAGCACTTTCAACCTCAGACTGACATCCCGAGATACTACGCGTGCTCAATCAAGACGCGCGCGTGCCGGTCATATCGCCTCGAGCAGACCATCGGTCCTTTTTGGGCTGCGCCCAGGCAACGCTTTATGGCGCCAACAGCA
>CAJXDD010000233.1:0-4635 GCA_913052075.1 uncultured Gammaproteobacteria bacterium | reverse complement strand
TAAAATGGCCGAGACCATCGCGCCCACTACCATCGTATCTGGCCATGGAGCCATAACCGATGGCGAGGCCGTGAATCGTTATTCGAGTTATTTAGATAACGTGCTGAAAAGCGCAGCCCGTGCAGTTGAGAACGGCGAATCCGCGGAGAGCTTATATGCCTCAGCCGCGATAGATGGCAACTTGAGCATAGCGCCAGATTTGCAGCAGTTGATGACTGGCTTTCATCGCTGGAATTTGAAGGCAGCATTTGCCGAATCCGAGCAGGCAAAAGCACTCCAAACCGTGCAATCAAGATTTCAAGAATGACAAGACCCTAGAATTAAATCGGGTTTGATTCTCCACAAACATGAAGTGGCTTCCCCCCTCGTTTGCGGGAAAGATCTCCACCTCAGCATCTGGAATTTGAGATGCTATCCAGCGCTGAGAGGCGCTAGTAAAAATAGAAGCTTCACCCCCAACAACTAGCGTGCGGCATCGAATACGCTGTATAACATCTCGCCAATCACCAAATGCAGCATCGCGAAGCAGCTTTGCCGCCAAGTGTCGTGGAAATTTGAAATTTTCCTCCGCAATAAACGGTAGAGTCTCCTCAGGAAAATCGGGAGTGAAGAATCCTCTCACAAATTCGATAGTGCTATCCAAATCCACGCAAGCCAATGCGCCAGCTGCTAATTCGTCAACATCAGCGGAGCTTCCATAGAAGCAACCAAAGTCGGCTAGTTCTTCAGAACTCCACTCTGCCCTTGGAAACATACATGGAGCCTGATCAACGAGGACTAGCTGTCCGATATGGTCCTGTCCGTAAAGGTCGATGTAAGCCCAGATAACTGCGCATCCCATTGAGTGGCCCATCAGATCGACTTTCGGAAGTCTGAGCTTTTGTATCGTCTGGTGAAGATCTTGCGCCAATCGAGATACGCGGTAGCCATACTCGGGCTTTTCGCTTTCGCCATGCCCACGCATGTCCAATGCTAAAACGCTGCGAATGGCACTCAGTGACTCAACGGTTCCTTTCCATTCGGCCGAAGTCTGTGACCAGCCAGGAATCATAATAAGGGGTCGCCCTTCACCAACTCTGAGCGCCGACAGCGCTGCACCGTCATCAAGTTGAATCAAAATACGTTCCATTACGCACCTTCTCCTTCGGATAACACATTGAGCAGGAACTTCTTTAAAATTCTTGTCTTCTCGCTTTAGCAAAATTAAACCATAACGCGCGGCTTCAGTAGAACAGTGCACGATGAGTCGTAAACGGGAACAAAAAAAGCCCCGATACAGAGCGGGGCTTTCTAGCTTAGTTGGCGGGGTTTTCAATCAGTGCATGAATAGAACTTCGCACTTTCTCAATCTGCTGATGGCAAATACTACCTTCGTATCCGCCATTATCGATTCCGTCCTGATGAGCAGTGTCTAGATTATTTAACCATTCAAGTAGTATCTCTCGTTTGATATCCATCCTTAATCACCTCGCAATTGGAAGCTCTGAAAAGCTGATAAAGCCATCGCCATTTGCATCGAGTCTGGCAGATACTCTGTCATAGGCCTTACGTTGTTTGATGAAGGAGGCAACACCCTCTCTTCCATGGTTACTTACCGGTAAAAACGGGCGGGCGCTTGTTCATGAAAGCCGCCACTGCCTCTTTGTGGTCGTCGGTGATAGCACAGCGCATTAATCGATCAGCTTCGCGCGCTAAATTATCTTGCAGCGAGCCTTCAATGGCGCTATTGATATTTTCTTTCATGTAGCCAAGGGCAATTGGGGGGCCAGATGCAATCTGGCAGGCTAGCTCGGTAACCGCCTCCGGAAAGGCAGCATCTTCAATCACTTGATTGAAAATACCCAGTGCAAGTGCCTCGGCAGACTGAATCCGACGCCCGGTAAAGAAAAGCTCCTTGGTTTTGGACGGGCCAACTAATTGATTGAGTAGCCAAGAGCCACCGTAATCTCCTGAGAACCCAATGTTGCGGTAGGCGGTGGTGACAAAGGTCGATGCTGCAGCGATCCGCATGTCGCATGCTAGGGCGATGCAAAAACCGGCCCCGGCGGCGACCCCGGGTAGCGCGGCAATGGTCGGTTTGGAGTGATTGAATAGCCGCATGGTGAGAGTTTCTTGTTTGTGTATTAGCGTCCTCACTCGGTCCTGCATGGTCTGCTGCGCGCCAGACTCCTTGTTCGTGTTGTCAGCCATTCCTCCGATATCACCGCCAGCGCAGAATGCGTTGCCCGCGCCTGTAATAACAATGCAACCCACGTCGTTATTGGTCTCAAGATCAAGTAGTACTTGCCGCAGGGCTGGGGTCAGATTGTCTGACAGGGCATTGCGCTTTTCCGGTCGATTTAAGGTTATGGTCGCCACGCGTTGATCGATGCTGCACAGCAGCTCATCGGTTCCGGTGTTTATGGTTACGCTCATAGGTTTTTTCCTTTCCCTGAGTTACGCGTTGATACAGGGTGCTCAAGATCCGTTTTTAGGTTTAAGCGATGGACACAAATCGTTTAGGAGTGTCCTGCTCGCTAAAGCCCCCTATCCTACTTTGGCTATTTGAAAGATGGCGTAAGTTGGCGTCCTTACTCTTGGTTGTGGCCCAGTGACTCGAGATCTATCACAAATCGGTATTGAACGTCACCCTTGTGTAGTCGATGCCAAGCGATCTCTATCTCGTCAGGTTGTACCAGTTCAATTTCGGCGCTCAGGCCATGGTTGTGAGCAAACTGCATCATCTCGCGAGTATCGGTTATGCCACCAATCAGAGAGCCTTCCAGGCTTCGATCGCCAAACACGACTAATGCTGGAAAGATCTCCAATTGGTCGGTCGGTACTCCCACCAGACAGAGCTTCCCGCCCCTGCGTAGGAGCGGAAACCAGCGATTCAAGTCGTGTTGGTTGGAGATAGTATCCAGAATCAAATCGCACCGTCCGGTCCAGACCTCTAAATCCTCTGAATCCGGGTCCAGCGCCACCTCGGCGCCCAGACGCATAGCGTCGGAGCGCTTTGACTCCGACCTGGAGGCTACGATCACTCGGGCACCCATGGCTTTTGCGAACTGAATCGCCAGGTGGCCAAGGCCGCCCATTCCCAACACACACAATGTGGTGCCAGGACCAACATTGAATCGCTTTAGCGGTGTATAAACAGTTATACCCCCACAGAGTAGTGGTGCCATTTTCGCAAGATCCGCGCCTTTCGGTATGGGCACGAGATATTCGTAATCAACCACATAGTCAGACGAGTAACCGCCATAATTCACTCGGCCCTCGCGATCTCTACTGTTGAAGCTAAGCGTAAATCCTTCTTCACAATAATGTTCGTCGCCCATGTTGCATGAATGGCAGCTTCGACAGCTATCGGCAATGCATCCCACACCCACCGCGTCGCCAACAGCGAAATCCTCCACATCTGTTCCCATCTCACTGACGGTGCCGACCATTTCGTGCCCGGGGACCATTGGGAAAATACCGCCACCTAGCTTGTCGCTGGCCGCTACGAGATCGGAGTGACAAATGCCGCAGAACTTCAAATCTATACGCACATCTCGCGGTCCTAGGGGGCGGCGCTCAATGATGGTTCGGCTTAGCTGGGTGTTCGCCTCCCTAATCTGATAGGCAACGGTCATGGATGAATTCCTCGATGTCTTTGAGCAAGCTCAGGTAATCCCAAATTCTCAAGTAGTATTTCTCGTTTGATATCCATGCTTAATCAGTGCCCAATTGCGGTTCAGTGATGATTCCCATCAGATAATCTTCAAACCTCCACTCCCATGAGCGGTAGTGAAGGCAGAGCGTAAACCCCCAAGCACCGCAAATGATTCCCGCTGCTCGCGTATTTCTAATTAAGGACAGGCTGCCCCAAATCAGAAGTCCATCGGCCAATAGGTCCGGTAACAAACCCAGGAAGTGCTGACCGACCTTGAATGTGTAACCTAGCTCCATAACTAAGTGCAAAAATGCAAGGAACAAGGTCATTAAGGCAAATCGCTTCTGGAATAGTCGGCGTGTAAACATCTTCTTACCAAGCATATGGATCAGTCTCTTCTGCGTATGGGTCAACCTTTTCAGTCTTCATCCACACGGCAACACCCTGAACAATTTCAACGCTCGATGATCCGATTATCGGAGATGAGTTGTTGACTGGCACGCTATACACCTCACGAAGGAGGTCACTACCAGTAATCACGACTCCGTTTGCACCAACTCTTGCAGCTTGTTTTTTTAGCTCCTCAACAGCGTAGTCGAGACCACCGTGCTGAGTAAGTCCCGCATCAGAAGATGCCTTCACTATCGCGATCTCCTCCGCGCCTGCGGGCATCGAAGTGAGTATCTGAATTGTAGAATGGTCCTCGATAGCAGTTCTAACCTGACCGGTCACAAGCGCTGATCCTGTGGCGCAGCCAACTAGTGCAAAAATCACTGTGAGTATAAGAGCAAGTCGGGTCATTTTTTTAACTCGCTTTGGTAAGCTAGTTCTACCGCGGCGCTAAAGAGCCTCATCGAATAAAGCCAAGGTACGAGACCAGGCTCTTTCGGCGGGTGCATGACTATATACCGGGGAATCGAGCACGCACCAGCCATGCATGGTTCCTTCATAAACCTCTATCTCAGCGCTTAACTCGTGCTTTTCGAACTCGCGTGCCA
>CAJXDD010000232.1:0-4649 GCA_913052075.1 uncultured Gammaproteobacteria bacterium | reverse complement strand
TCCATGAGCTGGAACGCAAGCCCGAGATGGCGCCCGTACTCACGGTAAGCAGCCGCTTCGCTAGCACTAGCGCCGCCCAGCACTGCCCCTGATTCCGCGGAGACCTCGAAAAGCAGGGCGGTCTTTCGGTAAATGACCTCTAGGTAATCGGCCTCACTGGTGGACGTGTTTTGCAAAAGCGTCAGCTGCTGTACCTCCCCTTCTGCGATGCCATTGGTGGCCTTTGAGATAAGTGCCATGACATCAATGCAGCCGAGCTCGACCATGAGCTCAAAGGCTCTCGAATGAAGAAAGTCGCCGACCAATACACTTGCGGCGTTTCCCCATTCGGCGTTTGCGGTCCGTCTGCCGCGACGCAGGGTCGACTCATCAACCACATCATCATGGAGCAACATGGCGGTATGTAAAAATTCGATAGCCACGGCGAGCTTTACGGGGTTTTGGCTGCTGTCTCCACAAGATCTGGCCGCAAGTAGCACTAGAAGCGGTCTGAGCCTCTTGCCACCGGCCTGCACGAGGTACGCAGCGATTTCCGCCACAAGCGGAACGCGCGAGTGCAGTGAGGACTCGATTAGTTCGTTTATCGCTGTGAAATCGCTAGCGACGGGGCCAAAAAGTTGAGACGAGGGCATGCCAGGAGAGGGTAAAAACAGGAAGTCGATGCTAGGGGGATGGGATGCAAAGTGTCAAGCCATGGATAGAATCAATAGTTGAACTGGCACTGCTTCTCGCTTATCATTCGCGTCCCACGAAATGGGGTTAATGCAGGTCATTCAAGTATTTAGAAAGACTGTGGCGCTGTTCCCGGGGCGTCTGCGCCAGGGTCTCTAGGAAGTAGTTGAGAAAACTGGCTCTGCATTACGTCTCTTATCAGGCAGAGGTTTCTGAAAGGGTCGGCTTACGGGAAGCTTGCAAAAAATTCGCAAGCAGTTCGCGGAGAGTCAGTTTTCGAAATAACCAGTTGTCCAAACATGATTTTGAATCAGACCGATTGTGAGTCCGGATAGTTAAAGCGAGAAGTAGCATGTACGCAGTAATCGAAAGTGGCGGCAAACAGCACAAGGTCGTTGAAGGCGACGTTTTGAAGCTAGAGAAGATCGATGCCGAAGCAGGAGAGACGTTGTCCTTTGACAAAGTCATGATGATTGGCTCGGACGAAAAGGTGACGGTTGGCCAGCCTTATGTGGACGCGGGAAGCGTATCAGCTGAAGTAGTGACCCACGGTAGACACGATAAAATCAATATCATCAAGATGAAGCGTCGTAAGCATTACAGACGACAGGCAGGCCATCGGCAATGGTATACAGAAGTTAGAATTAAAGAGATCGTCGGAGGTTAGAGATGGCGCATAAAAAAGCAGGCGGAAGCACCAGAAACGGACGCGATTCGGAGTCCAAACGGCTTGGCGTTAAAATTTTTGGCGGCCAGACCGTTGTCCCGGGTAACATTATTGTGCGGCAGCGTGGTACGAAGTTTCACGCCGGCCCAAACGTAGGATGCGGCAAAGATCACACGCTCTTTGCTAAAGCCGAGGGCACTGTTGCGTTTTTGACGAAAGGCCCGAAGAACAAGAAATTTGTGACGGTATTAGCGCAGGGCTAGTTCGTCGTTTTTGGCCAAGGAAACCCTGCCCACTGGCAGGGTTTTTTTTTGCGCATTACGGATCGAAACTCACTGAGCGTTGCGGCTAGTAAGGGTGAATCATGAAGTTTGTTGATGAGGCGACGATTCGTGTTGAGGCTGGTCGCGGAGGCGATGGGTGTCTTAGTTTTCGTCGGGAGAAGTACATTGAGTACGGAGGTCCTGACGGGGGCGATGGCGGCATGGGTGGGCATGTGTACTTCGTGGGGGACGAAGCACTCAACACGCTGGTTGATTTTAGGTTTAAGCCTCGCTACCGCGCCGAGTCGGGAGAGGCGGGTAAGGGTAGAGAGCGAACAGGTGCCAAGGGTGATGACCTCCATATCAAGGTTCCGCTTGGAACAGCCGTCTACGATGAGGACACCGACGATCTTGTGACGGAAGTAAAGAAGCAAGGTGAGGTCATTCTTATTGCCGAGGGTGGGCGTTACGGTCTTGGTAATACGCGATTCAAAAGCAGCACGAATAGAGCGCCGAGAAAGACTACAAAGGGCCAGCCTGGAGAGATGTATGACCTTCGGCTCGAGATGCGTCTTATCGCCGATGTGGGGCTGCTCGGTCTGCCTAACGCTGGTAAATCAACATTTGTGAGCGCTGTGTCTGACGCAAGGCCCAAAGTGGCTGACTATCCGTTCACGACCTTGGTGCCCAGCCTCGGCGTGGTGCGGCAGGGTTTCGATCGAAGTTTTGTTGTCGCGGACATTCCTGGCCTGATCGAGGATGCCGCTGAGGGTGCAGGACTCGGCATACACTTTCTAAAGCACTTAAGCCGTACTCGCGTGTTATTACACATGATTGAAGTGAATCCAGTAGACGGGAGTGATCCGATCCATAACTACGAACTGATCGAGAAGGAATTGGGTCGATACAGTCAGGCTATCGCCGACAAACCAAGATGGCTCGCGCTATCGAAGGCAGATGCGGCGAGTGATGTCGACGTTCAGCTGATTGTTGACCAGCTTGAGACCCAGGCCGCAGCGAAAGCGCAGAAAATATTTGTCATTTCTTCAGTTACGGGTTCGGGTATTGATGCACTCATCGGTGATCTTGGGCAGTTCCTGCTTGATCAAACTGAAGAAACACAAACTAGGCAGAAAGCACTGGAGCAACGTGCAGGGCAGGAAGCCCACGACTATTCGCTGCTCTTGCGCGAGGCAAGGCGTAAGCGGCGGCAAATCGACGAGGATGATGATCATGAAGTCAACGTCCATTATGAGCGGTGAGAGAGATGAGTGGGTCTGCACCTATCTGGATTGTAAAGATCGGGAGTTCTCTAATCACTCAGCACGGACGTGGGATTAATGGCGAGCTGATTGATCATTGGGCAAGTGGGTTCGCAAGGCTTAGGGATCATGGGATTCGTGTCATTCTTGTGTCGTCTGGAGCGGTTGCTCAAGGCGTGATACAGCTCGGACTAGCCAAACGACCGACTTCGATTGCTCAATTGCAAGCTGTTGCGGCGGTGGGACAGATGGGTCTCATCCATCGCTATCAAGCGGCCTTTGAAAAGCATCGTCTTCAGTCCGCTCAAGTGTTGCTAACGCACGACGACCTTCGTGCTCGTGATCGATATTTGAACGCCAGAAATACGTTAACCAACCTCTTACGACTTGATGTTATTCCGATCGTGAATGAGAACGACACCGTTGTGACTGACGAAATTCGGTTTGGTGACAATGATACGCTGGCGGGATTAGTCGCTAATCTCGTGAATGCTGATCGACTGGTGATACTGACTGATCAAGACGGGATCTTCGACAAAGACCCTCGGAGCCACCAGGATGCTGTATTGCTCGATGAGTCATCGGCAGGGAATCCCCTCTTGGATGAAGTTGCTGGAGATGGGGGACGATGGGGCCGGGGCGGCATGGTCACTAAAGTTCGTGCGGCTCGAATCGCGGCGCGTAGCGGTACCGATACCTTTATTTGTGCAGGCGACAGAACCGATATTCTGACGGACGCGCTCGGGGTGAATGCCCGGGGGACTTGGCTTCGCGCTGACAGACCACCTATCGAATCCAGAAAACAGTGGTTGGCGACCTTACCTCCTCGAGGTCATCTGATCCTTGATCAGGGAGCAGCTAGAGTATTGGAGGGCGAGGGTCGCAGTTTGCTGCCTGTGGGTGTTCGTGCTGTTGAAGGCAATTTTTCTCAAGGAGAATTGGTGGCTTGTTTTTCACCCGAAGGTAGAGAAGTCGCTAGAGGCTTAACGAATTACTCGAGTCAAGAACTGCATCGGATCAAAGGGTGCAGGACTCAAGAAATAGAGGAAGTGCTGGGATATCTAGTGGCAGATGAGGTGATTCACAGGGATGATCTCCTTTCGCTGTGAAACGAGGCGCCGGAGTGTGATCTGCACACTCCAGCATTGTTTCGACTATGCGCCGATGGCTTTCACCGCGGCGTTTAAGCGCGACTTGTGCCTGGACGCTTTGTTTTTATGAATCAGGCCGTGGGTCACTGCCCGATCAATAATCGGTACGGCCGAAGCGTAGGCAGCTGTGGCTAAGGTTTGGTCGCCGCCTTGAATGGCAGAAATCGTTTTCTTAATCGCCGTTCGCATAGCGGATCGCTGGCTGGCGTTGCGTTGGCGTCGTACCTCTGCTTGGCGAGCGCGCTTCTTTGATTGAGCTGAATTGGCCACTAGTGATTTCCTGAATCTGGCAAAAAATGAGCGCGCTAATATGCCGATTGAAAGGCTTTTTGTCAATCACACATAATTAGGGGAGTCGTTCGCCTGAGGGTCAGAAAGTCCATGCAATGGTCGCTAGAATCTGTGGATTAGCCAAGGTTTCCAATGTTTGCTACGAACTGATGACCTGCAGATCGTGACATCAGTTAGTCAGGAGAGTGCCTGGCATGAAGGTCGCTCTCAGCCCTGAGGCGGCTTAAACTATGGAAGAAGTATGTCGAGATAGAGCCAATGGCTGTTCAATCAGCGGAGGGTGAGAGCCGGTTGATGCGTTCGGGCATCGTCGTTTCCGGAATGACCTTCTTGTCGCGAATAT